>LDIX01000004.1:4825-25542 GCA_001468925.1 candidate division TM6 bacterium UASB340
TAAAAAATAAAATATGTACCAAACCTGACATTCTTAAATCTTTATTTACCCAATTAGGAATTTGATCTTTAGATAAAAATATAAGTATTGGGGCTCTGCGCAGTATTACTTTTACAAAAACCAATCCGGCGTGCGCACCCATATTGGTATATAGCTTTTTAGTGCTTATAAAAATTAAATTTAAAAGCATTCCCAGTAAAAATAGGCCTAAACCCAATTGCCAGTTTTTTGTAATTAAATTCATTGGATTTTTAAGATCATGAACAAACATAAAAATAGTTGATGTTAGTATCAGACTTGAAAATACTGAAAAATACTGAGTAAAGTATGGAAAAAGTGTACCCCTAAAAATTAATTCTTCTGTCCAAGCAAGCATAAAGACAACAAAAAAACCAAATAAAATTTTTAGCAAAAGGTGAAGGGAAAAATGTCCCCAATCTGGGTTAAACGTCACAAAATTTAAAATATAAAAAATTAATAAAAGTGTTGAGTGCAAAACAAAAAATACAAAAAAATATGTGCAAAATTTTTTTATAAAATCTTTTTCTTTAAAAAAATATAAATTTGTTTTCAAAAAATTATTTAGAAAATTAGCCGGTAGAGTTAATAAGAATAAAATAATTTGAAGTATAACTATTGTTATAAATGCAACTTTACCAACGCCACGACTATTTAATAAACTAAAGCTTTGATCTAAAGTTATTGCTAGGTGTTGCAAGATTAAAAATGTAATTAAAACAGAAAGGGCCGATATTAAAATCGGCCCGATCGCTTTGATAATTTTTTTTATCACCGAAAGCCTGATTAACGAAGTTGTTCTTTAAGGTGTTTGCCTGGTTTGAATCTTGGAACGTTTACTGAAGGAAGGTTGATTCTAGCTTTTGTTGCAGGATTAATTCCAACTCTTGCTGGACGATGTGATAGCCAATATGTTCCAAATCCTGTGATAGAAACTTTATCACCTTTTTTAAGTGATTTTTCAATTATGCGGGTGAAAGATGCTAAAACTTTAGAAATATCTTTTTTGCTAAAGTTTGTTTCTTCACTCAATGCATTTATCAATTCGCTCTTGTTCATTTACATTCTCCCAAATCGACAGGGTTAAAGAGTTATAATTATACACACACGTACTACTCTCACATTTTTACAAATATATCAAACATATTCAGCAGAAATTTAAATGGTGTTTGTTGCTTTGTCAAGAAAAATAGAAAAAATATTTTATTTTTAACAATATTTTATATTGATATTAATTTTTTAAAAAAATAATTATTAGCTTTTAAAAAGTTTTTTTATTATTATTTTACTGAAAGAAATTATTATTTTGTTATAAAAAAATAAAACAAAAAAGAGAGATTTTTATGTTTATTGATACGCATTGTCATTTGAATTTGATGGCTAAAGATAGTTATGAAGAAAAATTTTGTGAGAAAGATTTTAAAAAAATAGAAGAAATTATAATTCGTTCAAAAAATAACAAAGTAGAAAAATTTTTAACAGTCGGGACAGATTTGGCTGAAAGTAAAAATTCCATTTTAATTTCGAAACAATTTGATTCCGTATATTCAGTTATTGGTCTACATCCATGTGATGCAAATGATTTATGGCAAAATGATTTGCAGGAAATAAAACAGTTAATTTTAGATAAAAAAGAAAATAAGATAGTTGGAATAGGTGAGACCGGGTTGGATTATTTTCACAAACCATTTGATAAAGATTTGCAAATTAAAGTTTTCGAGACTCA
This sequence comes from candidate division TM6 bacterium UASB340, assembly GCA_001468925.1. Classification (GTDB taxonomy): domain Bacteria; phylum Babelota; class Babeliae; order Babelales; family UASB340; genus UASB340. The sequence continues at coordinate 6,570 of LDIX01000004.1, forward strand.
TATAGAGCTTGCAATTGAGAATAATTTACCACTGGTTATTCATGTTCGAGATTCTGTTCAAGATTTATATGATATTTTGAAAAATTATAAAAATAAAATTACAGGAGTTGTTCATTGTTTTTCTCAAGATAAAAATTATGCACAGCAATTTTTGGATTTAGATTTATATTTGGGCATTGGAGCAATAATAACCTATCCAAAGAATGATTACTTACGTGAAATCGTTAATTTTATGCCGTTGGATAGAATTTTACTTGAAACAGATGCTCCGTTTTTGCCGCCACAAGAATTTAGGGGAAAAAGAAATTCTCCTGAATATATTCCAATTATTGCAAATGCCATCGCTGATATTAAAAAAGTTAATCTTGAAGTTATTGAGAATATTACGACAAATAATGCAAAAAAATTATTTGGTATTTAATTTACCCAAGCCTGATTTTTTTTACTTGCAATTACTTTGGCATCAAAAATAATTTTTTCATCAAGTCCTTGTGATTTCATTAAATTGATTGCAACAGTTTGATTGCTAGGTCCTTCTTCCAGCTTGAATGGATATGTTATCGTATTATTTTTTTCATCTATGTTGGCGCTCACTTTATAATTTTTGAAAATCCGATTGGTTTCATGTTCAAGATTTGTCATTTCATGATAATGGCTTGCAATTAATGCTATGATTTTATTATCTTTTGATGCCAAATTTGCAATATAGTTTGCAACTGCGCAACTTGCAGCCTCACCTTCAACAGGATTTGTTCCACTAAACATTTCATCGCAAATTACAATACTTTTGCCGTTATTTTGAATGTGGGAAAGTAAATCTTTTACTCTTAAGACTTCCGATTTAAATAAAGAGTTGCCACCGCTTATGTCATCGGTGATATTTAAGTAAGAATCTATATAGGTAAACGGTGTTAATGCTGCAATCTTTGCAGGAACTATTGTTATAGTTTGTGCCAAAAGTGAATTTAATATTATAGATTTTAATATTGTAGATTTGCCTCCGGCGTTTGGTCCGGATATTAAAGCACATTTTGCATCGTTGAATCCGCCAAGAGTTATTCTGTTTGTTACAACTTTATTTGGATCTATGAATGGTGTCCAAAAATCCTGGATATTTATATAAGAATTTTCTTGATCCAAATATTGTGCAAAGCAATATTTAGCATTATTTGTTTGCGATTCTTTATATAAATTTGCAATTGAAAGATAAGCATCAATTTCCCCAATTGCTTTTATAAATTGCACAAGATTTTCTTGTGTCTTTGCTATTAAATAAGCTGTGCTTAATATTTTTCCACGTAAAAAATAAAGGTGCAAAAAGGCTGCTTGATCCGGTTTGAAAGTTTCTGATTTAAGACTATCTAAAGCTTGTTTGAATAATTTGTTTATACTTTTTTTCTCGTCTAAAAATTTTTCTATTTCATTTAAACATGAAAGATTTTTTTTTAGAATTTCATTTGAATTTATAATATTTTTAATTTCTTGTGAGCTTGTAATAATTTTTGCGATTTTGTGTAATTTTTCATAAGCATTTTTTACAGTTTTATATTTTGTTTTTTCTTCTTTTAATTCATAGTAAAGAATTTTTAAATCCAAAAAAACTCTTGAAAATTGATAACTTTTTGCAAGAAGCCATGCAGCGGGGGTTAAAATTGTCTTATTTGTCTGTTCTTGTCTTTTTAAGTTATTTGCGATATTTGTTAAATTTTCTGTTAAATTTTCTTGCCTATCTTCTTGTTTATTTAAAATATTTATTGAGGCAAATAAAATTTCAGAATTTGCAGTTTGATCGCCGTAAAAAAAACTTTTTAAATCTTTTAATAATCCGTGATTACAGTGTGTATAAATTCCGGTTCCTTTTGCATACATGATGTAATAGTTTAAAAAATTTAGTAAGTTACTGCTTTTGTTAATATATCCGGCCAATTGGTCTATCTTTAAATGATCTGCAATTTCCGGGGATAAGTCAAAAATAAAGTTTAAAAACCAGAGCGCATTTGGAAAATAATTTTCAGAGCCGAACATTTTATTAAATTCATTTGCATCAAAAAAGTTTAGTAACGCTGTCTCTTCTTCTTTATATTTTTTTAAAAACTTTACAATTGATTCTGATATATTAGTATCGGTTAGTTCTTTTATAACAACTTGTCTACGATTCAATTCGGCAATATCTGCAGTTGGTTCTAAAAGCATTTTTGCCAAAGTTATTCGACCGGCATAACTTTGAGTACGATCTATTTTATTGAGTAAGTGAGCGTTTGATTTATGCTCGCCGCATAAAATTTCAAGATTTGAAAATAATTTTTTGCTTGTTTTTACGGAACTTTTTTTTATATCGTTATCTACAATATTGTTTTGAAACAAATTTAAAATGGTTTCAGTATAATTTCTTGGAATTGTAAATTTATTTTTTATTATTAGATTTAATTTTTCTTTATTTATATTGTTTTTTTCAATATCGAATGCATCAATATAGTCTTGTTTTATTAATTCGGGATTAAATGAAGGTAAATAGAGCTTTTCTATTTTTGAATAACTGCTTTTTTCTCCAAATGCAGGTGAAATTAGAAATAAGAATATAAAAATTGTTTTGATAAATAACTTTTTCATGCTTCCCCAACCAAAATTTATACAAATTTAGGGCTTGATTTTAGCATAAATGCAAGCATGTATCAAATTATATGGGGTTATTAGGCATAAATTTTTTGGATAGTGCCAAGTGCAGTCATTACAGGAATAGTTAAAAGAGAATATTCCGATGGCGATAAATTTAAACTTTTTGTTATAATATTGCCGGCAACCAATGAAATGGCTGTAGTAATAATATATTTGTGAAAAAAATTGAGTTTAAGGTTTAACATTTTGTTTCCGATTAAATCGACCATTTTATCTGAATAATGAGAAAATAATGTTTGAATTCCAAGTGCGGCCCAAAATTTTTTACCAAAATAATTCTGAGCAACTTTATTGGTTGTAAGTATATTTTTTATAGCAATTGGGGTATTTATTGGATGCGTGAGCATTAAAAATGCCGCAGGCATCATAGCGTTTTCTTTAAGACTTTTATTAAATGCATTATATATTTTGGGTAATTTTTCTTTTATTTTGTTTTTATAATCTTTTATTTTATTTTTATAAATAGTTAATTTACTTGTATTTGCTGGTTTATTATCTTGGGCATAAACTTGATTACCCAAAGATATACTTAAACTAAAGCAAATCAGTATGATAAATTTAAAAAATTTATTTAAATAACCATTCATATTATAACCTTCCATTTCCCATGTTTGCGGGATAATTTTCCATTAATTATTATATAAATGTTAACTAATAATGATTATTGGGCAAACGCCTAAAAATTGAATTATTTGCGCTTAAATGTTTTAAAAATGCCAAAATCCAGTAAAATATGCGAAATTGCACCTAAAACAAAGAAAATATATGAGACAAAAATAGGAAAAATAATAGCTTTATTATAGTAAAAAGTTACAACAGGAATAAAGAACGGTATTAATATTACAAACCAAATTCTATGTGTAAGCTTTCGGTGGTTTACGATAAGTGGTATTAATGAAAACAAACCAATAATTGATGCGATTTCCCATTGTTTTGATAATATTGCAACGATAGTTATCGTAAAGAGTATAAAATATAAAAATTTTTGTATCATACTTTTTGTATCAATATCCGGAAATAGAGATCCAAATAAACATGAAATCATATATAAAAAACTGTAATGACCGAAAAAATTTGTGCTTTGAAAAAGTAAGAATATTAATAAAAATACAAAAAAACCTGCCATTAAGTGAGTTTTATATTGCGGCATATTGTAATTTTCCCAAATTAGTTCCGGGATAATAAAAACTTATAATTTTTTTATAATCCCAACCTCTATCCACCAACTCTTTTGCTCCGTATTGGCACAGACCGATTTGGTGACCATAACCGTTTCCCATAAAAATTATTTTATTATTATTTTTTTTAATATTAAAATTTAAACTATAAATAATATTTTTAAAGTTATCCCAAAGTTGATTACCCGTGATTATTACATTTTTGTTTGAAAAAATAAATTTTATTTTTTTGACTATACCTGCTTTATCTTTTTTTATAATTTTTATATCCAAAAGTTTTTTTGCACCTACAAATTTTTTAACCAATGAAATATCTTCTTTTAATTTTTTTAATAAATCATCAATGTTAAACCGTTTTTCCCATTTATATTGTGGGCATTTACTGCAAAAATTGCATACGGATTTTCGAGATAAATATGGATTGGTTTTAAAATCATAACCTGAAATATTTGCTGTCGTAATTCCTCCGCAGCATGAATCAAACATGGCCAAAATTGGTTTGTTATTGTAAGTAATTATTACGTTATAAGTTTCATCTATAGCTTTTTTTAGATGCTTATAATAATGGTGTCCATCATATTTTTGATGAAAATTATTATTTTTTATATCATATGGTAATTTTTTATTCATATTTTGATTCATATGATATACAGCGTAGGTTCTTGATATTACGGCTTGTATTTTTTGCATCTCATGCGGCCATGTTGGATATATTTCCGATGCTAAAACTGAATATAAATATTCATCTAAATTTAGCTTGCTGATTATATAAAGTTCATGTGATTTTGGATCTATTTTAAATATTATTGAACCTGTGTATTTTTTGCCATTAATTTTTACAGACCTACTGCTGGAAGTGATTTCGATTTCGTTATATTTAAAGTTTTTAGTAATATCTTTTATTAATGTAAAAATTTTATCGTTTTGAATTATTAGATCCAATTTTGTATCTTTAAATAAAGCTGTTTTAGCTGTGCCTGTCGTTGAAACTAGAAGTATATTGGATGATTCCAACGTGTATTTTGATTTAGCATAACTATTTCTTTTTTCCAAAAGAACTTTGACTATTGTTTCTGTTTTTGTGGTCGGAAATTGAAAGACATGTGCAAATAAATTATTATTTATGAAAAATAATAAAAAAAATATTATTTTCTTTATATTAAAAATATTCAAAAATTATAGCCTTTTTATTTGATATCAAAATTTTTCATTAAGATTACAAAGTCTGCAGGAATTTCATGTTTTTTATCTATTCCTTCATTTGCAAGTTTGTCTGCTATTTTATTTTGTTCTCTTAATACATGCTTAAAGGTTGTTTTTGTATTTTGTAAAAGATAGTCTATCAGATTTTTTATTTTTATTAATTCCTGATTTTTTATTTGATAAAAACCATTCATTTGTTTTATAAGCAATTCGGAATCTGAAACTATAGATATGTTTGGATTAACGGATTTTTCATTTTTTATCAAAAAGAGTGCTAAAGCCAATGCTAAATATTCAGCTTGATTATTTGTTTTATTGCCAAGAAAAAAACCTTTTTTCAAAAAAATTGCGTCATCTTTTTTTATAAAAACACCGGCGCCCGCAGGTCCTGGATTATTTCTTGATGCACCGTCAATAAATGCTGCCCACAAATTTATTGGTTGAATTTCTTTTTCGTTTTTATTTGTATTAGTGAAAAAATTGAGTTGCTTTTCCATTAAAAACTCTCTTTTTTTAACTCCGATTCTTCAGTTGGATCATAATATAAAAATCTATAACAACTTCTGCATAAAAGAATTCCGGATTGTTTTAATTTTGCAATATCTTGCCTAAGTACTGGGTAGTAACAAACGCTACATGCATTTGAAATTACCGGAACGATTGGATTTGATACTTTTAAAATCATTCTTTCATATTTTAAAATCCATTCGACCGGAATTACACTAAGTGCGATTTTTCTTTTTTCAATCAATTCAGACTCTTTTTGCGATTCTGATTCGAGTTCTTGTTCTTGAACTGTTAAGCCCTCTTTGAGTTGTAATATTTTTTCTTCATTTTGTTTTTTGAGTAAATCAAAATCCTTTTTTGAATTTTCCAGTTCTACCCATTTTGATTCCAAAGTGTTCTCTTGTTCCAATATTTGTAACTCTATGGATTTTAACTCTTTTTCAAGGGCTTTATATTCTTTAGAATTCGATAATTTGTCTAAAATTGAACGCTTTTGGTTTTCAGCTTCTTTTAGTGAACTTGCATTTAATTGTGCCAAATCCAAATATTTTGTTTGATTATGTATTTTTTCTTCAAAATTTTTTATTTCCAATTCAAATTTTGGTATTAAATTTTTGTCTTTCTCTATTAATTCAAGGGTTTTCTTTTTATTAGAAACGATTGCATTTAGAGCTTTGTCTATTTCAACTAGATTTTTTAGATTTTTCCAAATTTCTTGTCCAATCATAAATAACTCCAAAAGCTGCTATGTTAAAAAAAAGTACGAAAGAATATTTTATTGATTCTTGGTTGGTGGGCCCACCAGGACTTGAACCTGGGACCTTTCGGTTATGAGCCGACTGCTCTAACCAACTGAGCTATGGGCCCGCCATTTATTTTTGAAATATCAATATTTAAAACTGAGTTAAGTTTAACTTAACTTTTTTTATATGTGAAGTAAAAAATCCTTTAATCTGCAAGAATATCCAAATTCATTATCATACCAACCAAAAACCTTTGATAAATTACCAATAGATTCTGTTAATAAACTGTCTAAAATGCATGAGTTTGGGTTTTGTATAAAGTCGCCCGATACCAGTGGTAATTCACAGTATTCAATTATATTTTTCAATTGATTATTGGCATAATTTTTAAAAACCTGATTAATTGTATTTGAATCCAAATTTTCTTTTGTCGTAAATGTAAAATCAACCAAAGAAACGTTTGGTGTAGGAACTCTTATTGATTTTGCCTTAATTTTACCCAAAAGTTCCGGATAAATTTGTGTTATTACTTTATCGGCACCTGTTGCAGTTGGAATTATGTTTAATGCAGCAGCGCGTGCTCTTCTTGGATCTTTATGTTCAACATCAAGTAAAACTTGATCATTTGTATAAGAATGTATTGTAGTCATTAAACCATTAATTAAAGTAAAATTTTCTTTTATTACTTTTACCATAGGTGCAAAACAATTAGTTGTGCAACTTCCAAGTGAAATTATATTATGTTTTGATTCTTGATATTTCTCGCTATTAACTCCGGGTATGATTGTTATATCTATATCTTTTGCTGGAGCTGTAATTAGTACCTTTTTTGCCCCTGCAGATATATGTTTTTGTGACCCGGCACGATCGCAAAATTTGCCTGTGGCCTCTATAACCCAAGATATATCAAGAGTTTTCCAGTTTATTTTTGATGGATCGATTTCATGTAAAATTTTGATCTTGTATCCATTAATATTCAACTGTTCTTCGTCGTATTCAACACTACCTTCATATTTTCCAAAAATAGAATCGTATTGAAAAAGTTGCGCTATTAAATCCGGGTTACTATGTCCTATATTTATCGCAACTATATTAATATTTTTTTTTGCATTCTCATCTAAGAGTATTGATCTTAAAAAAGCTCTTCCAATACGTCCAAAACCGTTAATTGCAATGTTCTTCATTAAGTCTCCATATTTTATTTTTTTTAAAATTCGTGTTTTTTGATGAAATTTAGTAATTCCGTTAGTCCATCTTTATCTTTAGTATGAATAAAAACTTTTGGTAAAAACTCTTGAGTTTCTAATTTTAATTGAGTTATTTGTTCTTGGTTTAATTTATCAATTTTATTAAAAACTAAAACTATATTTTTATTTATTTCTAAATCTTTAAGCGTATCGGTTACTACATCTATTTGATTTTTCCAGCTTGGGTTGCTTGAATCAACTACGTGAAGCAATAAGTCTGAATATTTCAATTCATCCAAAGTTGACTTAAATGCTTCAATTAGATGGTGCGGTAGTTGACTTATAAAACCAACCGTATCGGAAATTAAAGCAACTTTTTTACCATCCAGATATAATTCCCTAGTTGTTGTATCGAGTGTTGCAAAAAGTTTATCTTCAACAAGTACGGTACTTTTTGTAAGAGCGTTTAATAAGCTGGATTTTCCCGAGTTTGTATATCCAACCAATGATATTAAAGGTATTCCGGATTCCATGCGTTTTTTTCTTTGAGTATCACGAGCTCGCTCTAAGGTTTCAAGGCGTTTTCTTGCTTTGCTTAATTGGATTGAAAAATGTTGTTTTAAGAGTTCTTTAGAGGTTTCACCTGGTCCTTTGCTTCCAACGTAGCCTTCTTGTTGCGCAAGCTCTACGCCTTTTCCGGAAAGTCTGCTTTTTAGGTATTCTATTGCAGCCATTTCTACTTGAATTTTACCTTCACCGCTTTGTGCTGAAATTTTAAAAATTTCCAAAATCAATTTTTCTCTGTCCCAAACGGTGCAATCTAAGAAATCTTCAAGATTTCTTTCTTGTAGCGGCGTTAAACTTTCTGAAAAAATAATTTCTTCAACTTGATTTTCGTCACAAAATTTTTGCAATTCTTGCATTTTTCCTAACGATAAAAAGTTAGCTTTATCAATTGTTCTTAGTTTTAAAAAATAAGTTAATTGATATTGTTGTCCTAAGGTTTTTACCAAATTTAAGAATTCTTCATAGTATGATTCAATTGGTCTAATTTTATTGTATGGGGCTTGAATTCCTACCAATAAAGTTTTAACTTGTGGTGCATCTGTTGGCGTTGCTATTCTTGTCATATAAAATCCTATTTTTTTTGTAACATGGCATCTATTGCAAGTCCAAAATCATTTGTATACTTTGGGCCTTGGCAAGTAATTATTTTTTCGTTCTTTAATATCACGCAACTATTGTCAATAAAATTTACAGTATATTTTTGTAAAATATCTTTTGCTTCGTCACTTGGGTATACTGTAGCATTTTTACCTGTTAATATTCCGGATTCAACTACAGGTATTACCCCATAACATATTGAAGCTATTATCTTTTTATTTTTATTAAACTCTAATATTATATCCTGAATTGATTTGTTACTCCATAGGTATATAACACTTCCGGGGCCGCCGGGAATTACTAATGCATCATAAGTGGTTAATTTTTCTTGAGTTAAATCTTTTAGTGATAAATTTGGCATAAATTCGTAGCCGTTTACACCTATAGCTTTTGTTTGACTCATTCCGGCAACATCTATATTGTAATTTTTTTCTTTTAAAAGGTTGTATGGTTCATAAAATTCTTCATCTCTAAAGTCTTTTGGCATCAAAAGAAATAAGATATTTTTGGGCATAAAGCTCTCCTAATTTTTTAAAACTTTAATTTTGTTGTTTTTCCATTTTTGGATTGTAGTACTCCAAAAAATATCTTGATGACATATCTTTAAAATGTAAAGTTTTTATTAGCTTAAAACCACATTTTTTTAGTGCAAAGTAACCTCTCAGGTTTGACATTTTTACATGAGCGTTAAATTTTTCGGTATCCGGATGAAGTCTAAAATATTCTTGAGATATTAATTTAAATGCCTCGTACAATCTGCCTCCGCCCCAATATTTTGGATTAATCCAGCAACCAAATTGTCCCGGATCATCCGGATCCGGTTCTCGAATTTCTAAATTACCTATTAATTTGTCTTCTTTGTTGTCAAAAATTACATAGCTAAGAACAAGCCCGTTGGCTTCTTTTTTTAATTCATATTTTAGATGAGCCATAAAAGAATTATATTCAATTCCTTCGGGTTCAACGGCTTCATAAAGCCTTTGTATTATACTAGGGTCATTATGCATTTTATAAAAGTCATTAAAATATTCAGGCCGAAGTCTTCTTAGTGTTATAATTTCGCCCTTAATTTCATCTTTTCGGTTATCTGGGCGACTAAAGTTAAAAGATTTACTTGATTGAGTTAGTCTTGATTTTTGTTGGTAGTGTATATATGCAAAAGTACTTAGACCGATAATAAATAAAAGGCCAATTAGTAGTTTTAAAAATTTTTTAGATATTTTTAACATATATATACCCCAATTTTTTTTAAAAATTTTTATAAGTTATTTATATTTTAAATATTTTGTTATTTTAGCACAAGAATAAGAAAAACAGATAAATATAATCCAACTGATTAGATATTTTATAACGGTATATTTCCATGTTTTTTTGCAGGTAATTTTTCAACTTTATTTTCACATATTAAAAGAGCAGAAATTAATTTATTTCTTGTTTCATTTGGATCTATTATTTCATCTATATATCCGTATTCTGCAGCAATATATGGGGTTAAAAACTCTTTTTCATAATTTTCAAGTAAATTTGAATGTTTTTGATTGCGCATTTCAATATTTGGCTCAGATTTTAAAGTTTTTTCGTGTAAAATTGAAATTGCGGCATTTGCGCCAAGTACTGCAATCTGAGCATTTGGAAAGGCAAAATTAAAATCAGCTCCCAGTTGTTTGCTTCCCATTACTATATATGCACCGCCAAAAGCTTTTCTTAATATTAGTGTAATTTTTGGCACAGTTGCCTGAGCATATGCATATAAAAGTTTAGCGCCACGCCTTATGATTCCATTATGTTCTTGATCTATGCCGGGTAAAAATCCGGGAACATCTACAAGGGTAATAATAGGTATTGAAAAACTATCGCAAAATCGTATAAATCTTGCGGCTTTTTCAGATGCATCAATATCTATGGTACCTGCCATAATCATTGGTTGATTTGCAACTATTCCGGTTATTTTTCCTGAAAGTGTTGCAAATCCTATAACTATATTTTGCGCAAAAAATTCTTGAATTTCAAAAAAACTTTCTTTATCAAAAACTGTGTTTATTACTTTTTTAATATCATAAGATTTATTTTGATTATTAGGTATAAGTTGATCTAAAATTTGATTGTTTTCGGGCTCAATATAATTATCAAGAGTTTCTTTTTGATCTAAATAGTTTCTTGGTATGTAATAGAGTAATTTTTTAACTTTTTCAAAACATTCAATTTCGTTTTTGCATAAAAAATGTGCAACGCCGGATTTAGTGTTATGAATTATAGCGCCGCCAAGATCATCTTTTGTTACATCTTGATGTAAAGTCTCCTTTATAACGGATGGACCGGTTATAAACATTTGGCTAATATTTTCCACCGTAAAAATAAAATCTGTTAAAGCCGGAGAATAAACGGCGCCGCCGGCACATGGACCTAAAATTATAGAAATTTGTGGAATCACTCCTGAATATCTCGTATTTCTAAAAAATATGTCGCCAAAACCGGAGAGTGCATGAATTCCTTCTTGAATTCTGGCTCCACCGGAATCTAGAAGTCCTATTATTGGGCAACCTATTTTTGCAGCCATATCCATTATCTTTATTATTTTTTTTGCATGATTTTTACCAAGAGAACCACCATTTAGTGTGAAATCTTGTGAGTATATGGCAACAATTTGATTGTTAATTTTACCAAAACCGGTAATAACACCATCTGTATAATTTTTTTTATCTGAAAATGCAGCAACTACAAGTTGATCCGTTTCCTGAAAACTATTTTCATCAAGTAAAAGACCAATTCTTTCTCTTGCCGTTAATTTTCCCAATTGTTTTTGTTTTTCTATTTTTTCTTGCCCACCACTCAAAAGGGCTAAATTTTTTTTTTCTAACCAATTTTGATTGTTTATCATTTTTTTATCTTTTTTTCTAAATCAATTTTTTAATTCGAAATTATAGCATAGCTATTTTTGATTTAAAACAGGGTGTGTTTTGATTAATATTTGTTATATTGAGATTAAAAGATGAAACGTGCTAATTTATTTTTTATTTTAATAATTTTAAATAAGTTAGTAACAAAAAATAAAAATGGGAGATAGTTGATGAAGGATCAGCATGAGAGAGAGAATCTTGGTGATTTAAAGAAGTCATGTGTTGGGTGGTTTAGGCTTGCAGAGCTTGTCACTAGGCGAGAAAAAGAAAAAGCATTAAGTTTATACAGATTAATATCACATTCTTTTGATGATAAAGCATATGTTTTACAAGTTGAAGGTGATATTCTTTGGGCATTGCAAGATGAAAATGCTTTGGAAAAATATTCTCAAGCAGCTTATTTATATAAAAAAGAGAAAAAATTTTTATCTGCGGCAGCCATTTATGAACATACATATCTTTTAAAGCCTGAAAATATTAATAATATTAAGAGTTTAATTTTAATATATCTTCTTTTGTCGTGGCCGGAAAAATTTGAACAAAGATTTTTAAATTTTATTGAGCTTGAAAAAAAAGAATTAATTTCTCAAGAGACTGTTATTTCTTTTGTGAAAAATATTTTTGAATTTGCAACAAACTCAAGTAATGTAAATTTAAAATATCTTGAATTGGATAATATTTTTGAAGATCAAACTATTAATGAACATAAATGGGTAATTAAGTCTATTATTAATTTATTGAAACAACAAAAATCCGATAGCTACGAAAATATTTTAAAATATTGTTTAGATAATAATTTGAGCTTTAACGCCTAATTTTTCTATATTGTTTAATAACTCTATTTCCGGAGTAATTTTTTTGCCATATTCTATTAGCAAATTTTTATTATTTTCTTTAAATACAATATTTACAGGTATTTTAATATTTGCATTTTGGGATTGTTGCTCAAGTATGTTTTTTAGATTTATTAAAATATTTTGATCTATTGTTTCAGGTAATTTTAAATTTAAAGAAACTAGTTTTTTAAAATTTAAAATATTCTCGACAGGAATTAAATCGTTCGCTTTAATTTTGCATTTCTCTTTACTTGTTAAATCTACAAAACCTTGTATTACAAAAATATTATATTCTTGCAAAAGTGTTTCAACTTTTTTATAAACACTTGGAAATATAATCACTTCTGCATGATTTGTATAATCCTCAAATTGAGCAAATGACATATTGTCGCCTTTTTTTGTTTTTATTACTTTGTTGTTTTGCATCAATCCAAAACATGTTACGAAAGGTTCTTTTTTTGTATTGCCGTTTTTTGTAATATCAATAATTTCTTGAAATGATAAAGCTTTTAAATTTTTAAGTATTTTGTGATTATCAAGAGGGTGCGAGCTTAAATAAAAACCGGCAATTTCTTTTTCTTTATCTAATTTTTCTTTATCGCTAAAATCTTTTAGTGGTGAAAATGTATAATAATCCTGGTTGTTATTAGTTTGTGTTTTCTTGCTTATTAGACCAAACATGTCCATTTGTCCCGTGGCAGCTTGTTTTTTCGCATCAGTTGCAATTTTTAATATTTTATCAAGTTCTGCTATTTTTTGAGCTCTGTTTCCCGGTAATTCATCAAACGCTCCGGAATATATTAAGCTTTCTATAACTCTTTTATTTGCCGTTCGCAAATCTACTCGTTTGCAAAAATCCAACATATCCAAAAATTTCTTTTCATTTCTGATTAAAATTATATTTTCAAGTGCAGCAAGTCCAACATTTTTTATGCCTTTAAGCCCAAATAAAATTTTTTTATCTTGAGCAACAAAATTTATTTCAGACTGGTTAATGCTAGGTGTTACCGTTTTAATATTCATATCTTTTATTTCTTGAAGATAAAACGTTAATTTATCCGGATCATTTGTTTCGTATGAAATCAATGCAGCCATAAATTCTTGAGGATAATTTGCTTTTAAATATGCTGTTTGATATGCAATTAAAGCATATGCCGTTGAGTGAGATTTGTTAAAACCGTATCCGGCAAAATATGCCATAAGATCAAAAAGCTCACCGGCTTTACGTTCGTCAAAGCCTTGTTTTTTAGCACCAATCATAAAAATATTTTTTTGTTCTGCCATTACTTCGGCTTTTTTCTTACCCATGGCACGACGTAAAATATCAGCACCACCAAGCGTGTATCCTCCGATAGCAGATGCAATTTTCATAACTTGTTCTTGATAAACAATAACGCCATAGGTTTCGCTTAAAATTGGTTCAAGTGCGTTAAACATGTAAGTAGTTTTTTTTCTACCGTGTCTTCTTTCTATAAAGTCGTCAACCATTCCTGATCCTAATGGTCCCGGTCGATATAATGCATTTACAGCTATTAAGTCTTCAACGCTTTGAGGACTTAATCTTCTCATTACATCTTTAATGCCATCGGATTCAAATTGAAATACGCCATTTGTGTTTCCGGCTCTTAGTAGCTCAAACGTTTTTGGATCATCAAGATTTATTTTGTCTAAATTTATTTTTATACCATGCCTTTTTTCTATCGCATCAAGAGCCATTTGAATTACAGTTAAGTTTTTAAGTCCCAAAAAATCCATTTTTAAAAAACCAACTTCTTCAAGCTCTGTCATTGCATATTGAACAACAAGTTCATTTGTTGCCTTTGATGGAACATATAAAGGCAAAGCTTCTTTTAGCGGCATAGGTGAAATAACTACACCTGCGGCATGTTTCGAGGCGTGCCTTGTGAGACCTTCAAGTTTAAAGCAAATATCCATTAGTTCTTTAACTTTTGGATTATTATCAATCATTTCTTTTAATTTTGGTTCTTGTTCAATGGCTTCGTGTAGAGTTATTTTTAGTTGATCCGGAATTAAATTTGTTAAAGTGTTTGCATCTTCAAATGGAAATCCTAGCGCTCTGGCAACATCTTTTATTACGCCTTTGGCCATCATTGTTCCAAATGTTATGATTTGGCAAACGCAGTCATGACCATATTTATCTTTTACGTAATTTATTACTTCTTCTCGGCGTTCGACACAAAAGTCTATGTCTATATCGGGCATACTTACGCGTTCCGGATTTAAAAATCTTTCAAAAAGTAAATTGTATTTTATTGGATCAACGTTGGTGATTTTTAAAGTCCATGCAACCAAAGATCCGGCAGCCGAGCCTCGACCGGGACCTACCGGAATGTTTTGTTCTTTTGCCCAGCGTATAAAATCTGAAACAACAAGAAAGTAGCCGATATATCCCATTTTAATAATGGTATCCATTTCCCATTCAAGTCTGTTTAAATATTCTTGATATAAATTTGTAGGAAACAAGTTTTCTTGTTTAAATTCTTCAAGCCCTTCGCGCGCCAATTTTTTGAAAAAATCTTCTTCAGTATATTCTTTTGGAATTGGACTTTGTGGAAAGAATAGTTTTCCAAATTCAAATTCAAATTCGCATTTGTCTGCAATTTCTCCGGTATTCCAAACAACTTCCGGATTATCCGGAAAGAAATCTAAAATTTCTTGAGTTGTTTTTACATGACATTCAAAATCACCAAATGTCATTCTGTCAGGATCCGACATTTTTGCTTTTGTACCGATTGCAAGTAAAATTTCATGTGCGTAGTAATCATCTTTATTTAAATAATGAGAGTCACATGTGGCAATTGTTTTAATATTATATTTTTTACTAAGTTCAAAAATTTTTTTATTTAATTCTATTTGATCTTTTTCCGGATGAGGTTGTACTTCTGTATAAAATCGTTCAGGTCCAAAGTGTTCTAAAAACCATTCCGTTCGTTCATATGCAGCATTATAATTATTGTTCATTAATAAACTTGGAATATGTCCACCCAAACAAGCAGTGCTTACAATTAACCCCTCGGAATATTTTTGTAAAACTTCATAATCAATTCTTGGCTTGAAATAATATCCATCGGTTTGAGCAAATGCCATTAATTGGCATAAATTTTTGTAGCCTATTTTATTTTGTACAATTATTAAAATGTGAAAATATTTTTCATTTACATCTTTTATTTTTGCATCGGGAGTAAGATACATTTCTACGCCAAGGATTGGTTTAATTCCCGATTTTTTTGCAGATTTGAAAAATTTTACGGCGCCAAAAATATTTCCATGATCCGAGATACCAACGGCTTTCCAATTTTGTTGCTTGGCCATGGCAAGTAAAGAATCTATTTTTATTGCACCATCAAGCAGTGAAAATTCGGTATGTAAATGTAAGTGTACAAAATGTTTATCCATAATTCTCTTTTAAAAATTTGTATTGTAAGCAAAAAGTTTATATTAAATTTTTATAAAAGTTAAAAATAATATTACAAATATTTTTGATATATTTTTTTAAAATCAGAAATACAGTTATCGATTGAATAACGTTTATCAGGATCTTTATTACAGCAATTTATTATAAGTTCGTTTAATATATTATTGTTGTCTTTTAAAAAATTTATTAACCATTGATTACTTTTTGCATATAAAGAAAAAAGTTTTTCTTCTTCTTCAATAGTATTTATTTCTTTAAATATTGATGGCGTCAGAATTATATCTCTTGCAAATTTGCCATGTACTATAAATAATATAATTAGACCCAGCGCATAAATATCTGTTTTTGTATTTACTAAAAATGGCTTATTAAAAACGGCATCTTCTATTATTTCCGGAGCCAAATACTTCGTTGCACCTACTTTTGTTTTAATAAGTATGTTTTGGTTTGTTTCAAATTTAACGCAAGATTCAAAATCAGATAAAACTGCGTGTATTATGGCCTGTTCGTTAATATTTTCTATAAACAAAAGTATATTATCTGGTTTTAGATCAAGATGTAAATATTGTTTTTCGTTATGTAAGTATTTTATGGCTTTTAAAATATTTTTGATTATCTTTAGTTTTATTTTTTCTAAATTTACAGTTTCTATATTTATCTTTTTATTATCTAAAAAGTATTTTGGATTTTTTAAAAAACTATATAGAGTACAATCTGCTAAATCTTCTATAATTGTTTTTGTACTATCGTTTTTATATTTAATTTTTATTATGTTTTTGTGATCAAATAGAGATAGTTTATCGCTTTCGTTTTTATAATTTTCTTTGTTATAGAATTTTATTCTGGCATATTTATTATTTCCGATAACAACTTCGTCTATAATTTTAGAATTTGTACAATAAATATTTTTTATAAAAATTATATTTTCAGGAATTAAATTCAGAGATTTTAAATCACCGGTGCAAGTTGCAAATATAAAAAGTAAAAAATATTTGTTTATAGCTAATCTTATCATAAATAATCTATTTTCTTTTTTATTTTGTTTTATTGTATATAAAATTATAAAAATTAAAAATTAATTACATAACTTTATTATAGGAGAACTTATGAAGTTAAATTTTTGTAAAAAAGTTTTTATCTGGGCTATGGCCTTTGCTTTATGTTCGGACAATCTTTTAGGAATGCAAAAAAAATCAATTGCAGTTTTGGGTAAATTTGAAAATAATGATAATGGCTTTTATCCAAAGAAAAAAGGTAGATTTGGAGCTGGATATCGCGAGTTGACTAATTGCAACACGGATTTAATGAAAAGCATCTTGGCTCAATTTGGGGTTGATAAGTCGACACTCAGCACGGATAAAAATTCTGGATTCAGATTTATGCAAGCTGATGGTATAGATTATGATTTTTATCAGTATGATATTACAACGGGTAATGGTAAACAATGGGCTAAATCAGATTTATTTGACAAAATAAAAGAAGACACATATACAACGGTTTTTCTTTATGATGATTATGATGATGGAAAAGATAGTTTATTGAACGAATTATATGAAAAAGCTTTGGAAAAAACTGCTTTTTATGTCTCTAACATAGAAGATTTTGCGGGTGAAAATAAGAAAATATTTGCAAAAAGAATAGACTTTGTAAGATCAGAAAATATTAACGCAATCTTTCTTCCTAAAACCGGTGCAGGGCTTGATTTATATAACGATGATGGCAAAATTCCTGAAACAAATCGAGAAAAAATAAACTTTTTTATTGGCAAAGTTACAGACAAGAAAATTGGTGAACTTTATGGCCGTGATGGCGCTGTTCGTTATGTTTTAACTGAAAACGGTCAAGGGTATGACGCATATGAATTTTATCAAGCAGCAACGGGAAGGGGCAAGCTTGGTATATCAAGCGGTTCTATGGGGCGCAGTAGTATGCTTGAAAATTCAAAGAAATTTAAAAAAATTTATGTTTTTGAAGATGTAACTAAATTCAACAAAGAGTTGGATAAAATGGTTTTAAATAAAATTAAATTTGTTAGACCTTATGATCCAATTTGGTTTGTTGTTCCGCATAATGGGAATTATTATTTAAAAGTTGTTTCATTTAAACAACCAATAAAATTAGACGTTTTTTCTGAATTTTCTGAATATAATACACCTGATAATAATATTTTTGTGTATGAGCGACAAATAAATGAAAAAGACGAAATAAATATTGAGGATAAAGAATCCGGGCTTTCTATAAAAATTACTTATGATGATATAATTAAAAAGATGTCTGAAGAAAAATCGCCGGTTTATTTATTTAGTGATGTCCAAGGACAATATTTTGGCTCTTGGGGCACAAGCATTTCTGAATTTAAAAATGGTAAACGAGGTTCGGCTTCACCATATTTAACAAAAATATTGGAGAAAGAATTAGGTGAGAATTCGAATTTGACAAACTTTGTAAGTGTTGGAGATTTTGTTGCACTTACGAAATGGGATAAAGCCGGATATGGTCTTGAATGGCTTAAAATATTTGAAACAATGAGACCTGTTTTAAATGGCTCAATTCTTACATCTGCCTTAGGAATACCTCATGATATTGCAGGTAGCAAAAAAATGATGGGATTAATTCCTGAATACGATGTTAATCCGGACAATGCAACATTTCCATTGTTTAATAGAATATTTAGAGTTGGTATAGATACTGATAAAGATGGCCTTGCTATTCCATTTAAGCAAGTTAAAAATTCAGACAACTTTTTTATAAAAGATCGCGTTTTGTATTTAAATTTACCGCTTACTGTAGAACCTAATAAGCGATTTGAGTATACTGAAGAATTTGCTAAATCTGTAATAGGCCTGATTGAATTTGCCAATAAACAAAAAAATAAAAAATCAGTTGATTTTATTGTTGCATATTCACATCTGCCTCTTTATACGCATTATAAATATATGCATCCCGGAATGGTCAATATGTTAGAAAAGGATAATGAATACGAGAAGCATTTTGAATTATATAATAAACAGGGTCTTGAATTTTTAAATCAAATAACACAAAAAATTCTTGCTTCAGAAATAGATGTTTATATTGCAGGGCATAATCATGTTTATGAACATGATATTGTGAATAAAAAACGTGGTGGAATTATTCATTCATTTATA
>LDIX01000004.1:26047-26981 GCA_001468925.1 candidate division TM6 bacterium UASB340
CCCGGAATGGTCAATATGTTAGAAGAGGATAATGAATACAAAAGGCATTTTGAATTATATAAAAAACAGGGTCTTGAATTTTTAAATCAAATAACACAAAAAATTCTTGCTTCAGAAATAGATGTTTATATTGCAGGGCATAATCATGTTTATGAACATGATATTGTGAATAAAAAACGTGGTGGAATTATTCATTCATTTATAATTGGTACAGGCACGGATTTAAGGCCGGTTGATTATGATAATCTTGAAGAAGATGACCAAACAGAGGTATTACAGTCAAAAGAAGAATCCGGCATTCTTAAAACATCTAAAGAAAATAGCAATTTAAAACTATATACAAAAGATAGTGATGGGGTTCTTGAGGTTGAAATTCCGTTTTTAACAAGTATAAAAAATGTGGCCGGCGGACTAAAATCTAGTATATCAAAAATAAAAGAAGGTCAATTTGGTTTAGGATTTGAAAGTTTGAGTAAGTCGATGAAAAATATAGATTCTGCTTATTATTTTCCATCGTTTTTAAAAATTTGGCGAGATAATAATATTTTGCAAATTAGATTGATTGGTGGCGAGTGGCGCAAAAGTGCTACTGAAAAACTCGAATATGATTTAAGCTTAACAGCTGTCAAAGATGAGTTAAAAATAGAAAAGTCTAAAAAAAAGATTAGTAGAAAGTTAGAAATTATTGAAAAGCCTGAATTTATATTTTTTGAAAAAGAGCGAGATGAAGAAAATTAAGATGTTTGCAAGCGAGAATTTTAAGAGAAAGATTAATTTTTAGCATCAAATAAGTAAAGAAGAGCTCGGTAGACATCGAGCTCTTCTTCTTTTTTCAAATCTCTCTTTTGCGGATCTGCAAGTCTCGTGTAAGCTCTGCCGGTATATTTACTTGGTTTTTTCAAACTTTTAATCTTATTTAATCTTATATCAAGCC
>LDIX01000004.1:27601-34547 GCA_001468925.1 candidate division TM6 bacterium UASB340
TTACAGATGGCCAGCGAAAGCTTAAATGTTCTTTTTATCTATTCGGCATTATTATTTGTCCATCTAAAAATGACTTTGGATTTGTCATTTTTGTTAATAATAAAAGTTTTTTACATAGCCAAATTTTTTTCCAAGAAACTAAAGATTGCAGGTAAAAAACGACAGGAATTAAGTGTAGAAATTTCAAGAACTTATACAGAAAGTTTTTGGAATTTTAAACTGATAAAATTGTTTTCAACTCAAGATATAATTCTTAACAAATTTAACAAAGCCAGTTCCAAGCTTGTTAAAGCAAATACTTTTAATGCCGTTTTGCAAAATATTCCAAGATTAATTTTGGAAACAATCGGATTTTCGATGCTTATTGCAGTAATAGTTTATGTTGTTTACATGTATCATAATGCAACAGCAATAATACCTGTAATTTCAATGTATGCTTTTGCATTTTATAGATTTTTGCCATCAATTAATAAAATTCTTTCTTCATACAATAGAGTTATTTTTTTAAAAAATTCACTGGATTCCGTTAATGAATACCTTGGTTATGAACAGGAAGATTTGGGCGATGAAAAAGTTGCTTTTGAAAATAGTATAGTTTTAAAAGATTTAAGTTTTGAATATGATTCTAAAACCAAAGTTTTAGGTTCAGTAAATATAAAAATAGAAAAGGGGCAACGTACGGCTTTCGTTGGTGAAAGTGGTGCCGGCAAAAGTACAATTGCAGATGTTATCATGGGGCTCTATCGACCAACAACCGGTGATATTTTTATAGATGATTATAAATTGGATAAAACCAATATTAAATCCTGGCGACAAAAAATTGGCTATATACCACAACAAATTTATTTATTTGACGGTACTGTTGCCGATAATGTTGTTTTTGGTCGTAATTTTAATAAACAAAAGATTATAGATGTGCTAAAAAAAGCCAATATTTATAATTTTTTACAAACCAAAGATAACATATATACAAAAGTTGGAGATGGTGGAATTTTATTAAGCGGTGGCCAGAAACAACGCATTGCAATAGCCAGAGCGTTATACTCTGATCCGGAACTTTTAGTTTTGGATGAAGCCACTTCCGCTCTTGATAATCAAACTGAAGAAAATATTATGAACGAAATTTATAGTTTAAATTTGGATAAAACTTTAATTGTGATTGCTCATAGGCTATCTACCGTTGAGCGTTGTGATAAAATTTATAAAATTGATAACGGTAATGTTTATTTGATTGAAAATTTAGAGCAGCTATATGCAAATAATCAAGCGTCTATACAACAGAGGGTATTGTGAAAAAATTTAAACGCTAACACTGGATAAGTGATGGTGCTTAAATTTAATATTTGATTTGAAATAAAGATATAAAAACGCTATTGTCATCCTGAATTTATTTCAGGATCCAGTCAATTTACTCAATAGTACTTCCAAAATTTGAATCGTTTAAAAGTTTTATAATGGAATTATGCTCAAAGATATTAAAAATTCTAATTTTTATATTATTTTCAAGTGCCATAGCTACAGCCGTAAGATCCATTACTTTTAACTTTTTCTCAAGAACCGTATCAAATTTTACATTTTTTATCAACTTAGCATCTTTATTAGTCCTAGGATCTTTATCAAAAAGACCATCGACTTTTGTGCCTTTTAATATTTGTTTTGCGCCTATTTGAAGACCTCTTAGTATGGCATTTGTGTCTGTTGTGAAAAATGGATTTCCGGTACCGCCAACAAATATTATAACTTTACCGTTATCAAATGCACAACTTATATTTTCTGATGTAATTTTATCTGCCACAGATGGGCAATCTATAGATGTTAAAATTTTTGTTTTTATATTTGAATTTTCCAGCAGGTCTCGCAAAACTAGGCCGTTTACAATTGTGGCAACCATACCTGCAATATCACCGGTTTCTCTTTTTATTCCAAGGGCTTTTCCGTTTTGAACACCGCGAAAAATATTTCCCGCACCGACAACAATTCCAATATTGTAATTGTTGGAAATTATTTTTATTTGTTCTATCACGTTTGCCAGATTATCAGTGGCGGCAAAAAGCTCACCACTGATTTTTACTACTATTTTTTCCATATTTTTCTACGCTTTTATTGTTTGCCTACAAAAAATCTGGTGAAATTCTTTATTTCAAGTTTTAAACCAGTTTCTTTTGAAACTGATTCTATCAATTGATTTACTTTCAATTTATCATTTTTAATATAAACCTGATTTTCAAGACAAACATCTTCATAAAATTTGGCC
The DNA here is from genome assembly GCA_001468925.1 of candidate division TM6 bacterium UASB340. Taxonomy (GTDB): domain Bacteria; phylum Babelota; class Babeliae; order Babelales; family UASB340; genus UASB340. Next base: position 29,856 of record LDIX01000004.1, read on the forward strand.
AATTTACCTTGCATAATTTTTTCGACCATGTTTGCAGGTTTGCCTGAGCTTAAAAGTTGCTCTTTTATAATTTCTTGTTCTTTGGCTATTACTTCTTTATCCAAATCGTTTGATGAAATTGAAAGTGGATTTGTAACTGCAATTTGCATACAAAGATCGTGTGTAAGTTGTTTTAATTTTTCTACATTGGCACCGGTGATTTCTTTATCTGCTCTTAATTCAATTAATATTCCAAGATTTGCACCCGGATGAATGTAAGAATTAATAAAGCCGAAATTGTCTGTTTCATAAAGTACAAATTCTTCTGCTTTAATGCTTTCTGCAATTTTTGCAATAAGTTCTTCAAGTTTTTGTTGAATTGTTATTTTTCCATTAAAAATTATTTCATTTAATAGATTTTCAACAGACTTACAACCTTTACTTAAAATATGTTCACAAACATCTTTGGCAAAGTTTTTCATATCCTGAGTGTTTGCCGAAAAGTCTGTTTCGCAAGACATTTTTAAAATAACACCTTTTCTAAAATCTTTGGATAAACAACTTTCAACATGTCCGTTGTCAGTAGCATTTCCGGCTCTTTTTTGAGCAACTGCTGCGCCTTTTTTTCTTAATATTTCAATAGCTTTTTCTATATCGCCATTTGATTCAATAAGAGCTTTTTTGCAATCCATCATTCCTACTTGTGTTTTTTCTCTAAGCTCTTTTACAAGTTCCATTGTAATTTCTGCCATTTGATTACTCCTGTTATAACGTTTTTTTATATTCAATTTCATTTTCATTAGAATGCCAAATTTGACCGATTTTACAAGATATTGCGCAGATTTTGACAAAATAAGGTTAAACATTACTATATTTTCAATAAAACTTGTTTGTTTTTTCGTTTAATTATTGTAAAATAGTAGCTCATAAAAGATTAAAATTGTTTATAATGTCACAAGGAGTTTAAAATGCCAGTACCAAAACGCAAGACGTCGAAATCTAGAAAAAATAAACGATCTGCCGGTAAAAAAGCCATTGTTTTAAATTTTTCAAAATGCCCTACATGCAGTGCTCCGGCACAAGCTCACGCTGTTTGTAATGAGTGTGGACACTATAAGGGTGTAAAAGTTTTAAGAACTAAAACAGATCGTTTATATGAAAGAAACAAAGTAAGACAAGCCGCAAGTCAAGCTAATAGTTCAAAAGAAGTTCAGGAAGTTTCAGCTGAATCAAAAGAAAAGTAGTAATTTTTTTATATTAAAGTTAAAACCGTCCGGTTATTTTATGATGCTATTGTTAATTATATGCGAACATAAAAAATTAGACGGTTTTTTTATTGCTTAAAATTTCAAGTAAAGGAAGAAGAGATGTTTTTTAAATTTTCAAAAAATCCATTGGTAGATAAAATTAAAGAAATTTTTGAATTTTTGAATAAAAATAAAAAACAAGCCATTTATTGGTTTGTAGGCTTTTTAGCGTTTATTTTTGTGACTCTTGGATATATTGTGTATAGGTCTGGTGCCGATAAAAGGGCTTATAAAGATTTGATAAAATCTATGGCGGTTTTTGACGGTAAGGTTGTAACAACTGTTACAGATGGTGCTTTGAATGAAAATGAATTTAGAACCGAAACTGAAAAATGGGAGCGTGTAGTTTCTATTTTTGATGATATGTATAAAAAACATAAACGCTCGGGTATCGCTCCAATCTTTCTGTCCTATAAAGTTGATGCTCTTATTAATTTATCAAAATTGGCACAAGCGATAGAGGCTCAAAATTTGTTATTAAAAATTATTCCTAATAAATCAGCATTAAAGCAGTACAATAAGATTAAATTAGCTCTGATGCAGATTGATTCCGAAAAAGAGGGAAATGTTAAAAATGCCATAGAAACTTTAAATAAGATTGCACTTGATAATAATAATATTGCTCAAGATGAAGCGTTATATAGACTTGGAGAATATTATTGGTATCTAAAAGATTACGTACAAGCTGCAAATTTTTGGAATCAATTAACAATTAAATTTGGAAAAAGTTCTGTAAAACCTTCAATTTGGGTCGATTTGGCAAATCCAAAGCTAAAAACCATTACAGTATAAAATTTGATGATTTAAAAGGGTTTTAAATGACCGAAAATAAAAAGATAAGAGTTCGTTTTGCTCCTTCTCCAACGGGGCATTTGCATATAGGAAGCGTTCGAGTTGCAATTTTTAATTGGCTTTATGCAAGACATAATAATGGCACATATTTAATGCGAGTTGAAGATACTGACTTGCAAAGATCGACTAAAGAATTTTTAGATTCTCAACTAGACAGTCTTTCTTGGCTTAATATTTTGCCTGACGAGCCTATTGTTTATCAAATGTCCAGAGTTGAAGAACATAAAAAAATTGTACAAAAACTATTAGAATCAGGTGATGCATACCCATGTTTTTGTGATCCTGAAGAACTTGATAAAAAAAGAGTTGAACGCGAAGCCTTAGGCAGGGCATATAAATATGAAGGTACATGTAGAAATAAAAAGTATACTCGAGAAGATTTACAAAAACCGCATGCAATAAGATTTAAGGTTTCGGAAAATCTTGGATTTCTTGAGTTTGACGACATGATAAGAGGTGTTGTCCGGGTTGAAAGTGATCAACTTGATGATTTTATTATTTTAAGACGCGATGGAGCCCCAACGTATAATTTTGTTGTAGTTGCAGATGATATTTTTATGCAGATTACTCATGTAATTCGCGGCGAAGATCACATTTCAAATACACATAAGCAAATACTTATATACAAAGCATTAAATGCACAGATTCCAAAATTTGCGCATTTGCCTTTAATATTAGGGGCTGCAGGTAACAAGTTAAGTAAAAGAGATGCATCGGTGAGCGTTCAAGAATATAAATCACAGGGTTTTTTAGCAGATACAATTTTTAATTATCTTGTTCGGCTTGGTTGGTCTCACGGTGACCAGGAACTTTTTACTCGCGAAGAGATGGTGAATTATTTTGATTTTGATCATGTCGGTAAAAAGGGCGCAATATTTGATATCAAAAAATTGGAATGGATGAACGGTGTTTATCTAAGAGCTTTGACGACAGATCGACTTTTGAATGCTATAAAAGAACTTGATCAAAACTATTTTGAAAAAATACAAAAACTTTGGTCAAAAGATCAATTAAATTTATTATTTGATCAATACAAGCAAAGAGCCGTAAAACTTTTAGATATAATTTTAGATATAATTTCATTATCTCACGATCCTGCAACTTTGGATTTAAATTTGATTGAAAAGTGGCGAACTGAAAAAACAGTAGACTTATTGACAGCTTTTTTGTTAGAACTTAAAAAAACTAACGATCTTAGTCATGATAATTTATTGAAACTTGCTACAGCGGTGGTTGAAAATTTTGGATTAAAGCTTGTTAATTTAGCACAAATATTACGCCTTGCGCTTACAGGAAAAATTTTTAGCCCCGGAGTTTTTGAGTTGATAAATATTTTGGGCAAAGATAGATCTGCTTCACGAATTAGTTTTTTGATTGAAAAATTAAAAGATAATAACTAGCATTGGAGATTGTAATGAAAATAGGGATGATTTTCCCCGGCCAAGGTTCACAATATCTTGGGATGGGAAAAGATTTTTTTGATTCCGAGAGAGCTGTTCAAGAACTTTTTGATTTTGCATCAAATTGTTTGGACCAAAATTTTGTTCGCCTTTGTTTTGCATCATCTGAAAAAGAATTGCAAAATACGGTTAACGCTCAAACTTCAATATTTTTGGTAAGCGCATCCATTTATAAAATATTAAAAGATAAATACAATATTGTCCCGAGCATAGTTGCCGGGCATAGCCTTGGCGAATATTCAGCCATATTTGCAGCAAATGGTATAAGTTTCGCTGATGCGTTATATTTAATCAAAAAACGATCTTTGTTTATGGATAAAGCTACGGAAGAAAAACCGGGAACAATGATATCGGTTATTGGTATTCCGGAAATGGTTTTAGACGGTATTTGCAAAAGATATCATGAGCCGGAAAGTGGCAAGGTTGCTCAAATTGTAAATTTTAATTCTCCCAATCAGTTGGTTGTCTCTGGTACAGTTTTTGAGCTTAGCCAGGTTGAACTTGATGTCAAAGCAATTTCCGGGAAAGTTATTCCCTTAAATGTTGCGGGAGCATTTCATTCAAAATTAATGGAAGATGCGGCAAAGGAATTTGCTTCTTATATGCTTAAAGTTGATTTTAAAGATCTTGATATTTCATTAATTAATAATTGTGATGCAAAAGAGATTAAAATGGCAAACGACGTAAGAGATTCTTTAATAAAACAATTAAATTCTCCAGTTCTTTGGTGGCAATCGATGCAACATTTTAAAGATTTGGACCTGATTATTCAGGTTGGCCCGTCTGATAAATTGGCCCGTATTTTAATGCGTGAGTGGCCGGATAAAAAAGTTATTGCCATAAATAAACCGGTAGACATACAAAATCTTTTTAATTTGCTTGATCGTAAAATGCCTGTGGATCTTAGTAATAATCATAATTAGGAAAAAACAAATTATGTCATACGTGAAAAATTCTATTGTTACCGGTGGAGCAAGTGGAATTGGTTTGGAGATTGTGAATGCATTAAAAACACGTGGTGATAATGTTTTTGTTTTTGATATTTTTGATGCCGATTCAGATCAAGTAAAAAATTTAATTAATAAAAAAATAAA
>LDIX01000004.1:34925-43747 GCA_001468925.1 candidate division TM6 bacterium UASB340
AAGCTGATGATCGGCATGCGAGAAAAGGACTTCGACGACGTTGTGAATACGAATTTGATTGGAACGTTTCGGGTAACCCAGCCGCTTTTTAAACGGATGTTGAAACGACGCTCCGGGGTCATCATCAACATGGCAAGCGTTGTCGGCGAACACGGAAATATCGGGCAGGCAAATTATGCCGCAAGTAAAGCAGGTGTAATTGCAATGACAAAAACTCTTGCTGCAGAATATGGTAGTAGAAATATTTTAGTAAATGCAATAGCTCCGGGTTTTATAGAAACAGGATTAACTGAAAAATTATCACAAGATGTAAAATCAAATATTTTAAATAGAATAAGTCTTAAAAAATTTGGTAAAACTTGTGATATTGCCAATTTGGTTTTATTTTTATCAAGTGGTGGCGCAGATTATATTACAGGACAAGTAATTGGAGTGGACGGAGGTCTTTTTTAAAAAATATTTAGGAGAGAGAATGAGAAAAAAAATTTTATTATCACTTATTTTTATATCTGGTAATTTATTTTCAAAAGATTATTCAGATAAAAATTATTTAACAACAAGACCAATACTTTCTAATTTGGCTATGCAATATACAACATGGAATACAAATTTATATAGAAAGCCGGATGCTTTTTATAATGGATCGATACAGATTGTACCATTCTATCAAGAATCCAATAATAAAACCGATATAGGAAACTATTTTGGTTTTGATTGGACAGCCGTTGATGCTTCCAGGGGTATTGAAAATATCATAAGCGTAGCACCGGCAGATTCAACAAAAGTTTTTGCATCAAGAAAAATAATACATTCTCAGGATGGTTCTAAAAATACTCTTGCGGCCAGCTATTACATGGATCCCAAACAAACAGCTTATGGTGCACGATTTGATTATCACCAAGATTTGGATAAAATTTTAGATGGATTATATTTTCGTGTTTCAACACCAATCGTTGAAGTTAAAAATCATGTAGATATTTCTATAATTGGTAATGAAACAACTTCTCAACTTAATGATATAGCAAAAGATTATTCTTTTTTAGATTATCTTTCAGGCAATATTGAAAACGTTGTTAGTGCAAATAACCTTCAAGAGCAATTAAAATATGCAAAGCTTGATAGCAATCCGCATTCCAGTTCAGGTTTTGCCGATATTGATATTCGTTTGGGTTGGAAATATTTATACAAAAGAAAAGTACGATCGAGTTTAAATGTTTCACTTTTGGTTCCAACAGGTAAAACGCCAAATGGTGAGTGGTTATTTGAGCCGGTTCATGGTAATGCCCATCACTGGGGCATTGGTGCCGGATTGGATGTTAATTTAGTTTTGTGGCGACATGATAACAATTATATAGAATTTGCGGTTGTTGGTGATTATAAATATCTATTTCAGGGTGTTGAAAAAAGAACTGTTGGAATTTTTGATCCAAATCCAAATTTAGCTTCAAAAACTATAATAAAAGGTGGACAATATGTTCTTGCAGGACAAAATGGTCAAAATGGTGTTTTTCCATTGGCAAACGTCTTAACTCAAGATATTAGAGTTACACCCGGCAGCCAATTTGACGGGATTGCAAATTTAACTTTTAATTTTTTAAATTGGGTTTTTGATATTGGGTATAATTTATATTTAACCGAAAATGAAAATGTTTCTTTAAAAAATTCTTGGGAAAACGATAAATATGCAATGGCCGGTGTTTCTTATATTACCACTAACAATTTTGACACTATTTATAATGTAGATAATGCCCATGCCTCGGTTTATGATTCAACGGGACTTGCTAGTGGAACAAGCAATGTTGCAATTCAATCAAATTATTTAAATTTGGGTTCTGTAGTGACTCCAAGTTTGACTTCACATAAAATATACGCTGCTCTTGGGTATCAGTGGAACAAATGTAAATATCCTGCAATGCTTGGAATTGGTGCTTCTTATGAATTTGCATCGAATAATTCTGAGCTTGAGGGTTATGCCGTTTGGGCAAAAGCAGGACTTAGTTGGTAAATTTAAAAGAATAAAAGGGAGAATTTAATGAAAAAGATTCAAATTTTATTACTAAGTTTTGCTGTATTAGGAGCTAATGCATCTACTGCAACAAGAAGAACTATGTATACTTCAAGACCTGTTGTTGACGATATGGCAGTTCTTAACACAGGGTTTAATAACCGATATAAAAGTAAAATTGAAAAAAATTTAAATTTTACTTTTCAGGCTGCGGCATTGGCAAAAAGTTCGGTAAATGGTAACGATTTGGGAAAATATTTTGGTGTTAATGGCAAAAATACAATAAATATTGAATATGCCGCTAATCTTGGATCTATTATTGCAGACGATACTAAAGATGTCTGGAATCGTTTTTTAGTTCACAGATACGATGGTGTTAATTCGGATAAAATTAGAGCTCATATGGAATTAAGTCCAAAGCAAGAAGTTTTTGGCGCCATATTGGATCTATTTGGTTTTCTAAATGATCCGCTTAAAAAAACTTATTTTCAAATAACATCTCCAATTGTTTATGTTTCAAATGACTTAAACTTAAAGTACACAGATACGACAAGTTACTATACAGACATAGAAACTTTTTTTAATGGGCAAGTTGTAAATGAAGCAGATACAAACAATAGTCAAGATCAGTTACAATATTTAAAAATTATGCAAAAAAATAGAACTGCTTTTGGTGTGGCAGATGTTGATGCAAAGTTTGGTTATAGATTGATAGAAAATAAATCAAGGCATGTCTATTTAAGTGCATTGTGTACAATACCTACAGGTAATAAACCCAAAAGCGAATACTTATTTGAACCAATATATGGTAATTCAAACCATTTTGCACTTGGCTGGAATCTTGATACAGCAATGCGTTTTTGGAAAAGTACAAATCATCAAGGTTGGGGATATTTTACTTTAACTCATAAATATCTTTTTGATGGAACTGAAAGAAGAACAATTCCTCTAAATACTGATTCTTATCCGTTTGGTCATTATTATTTGGCCGGTAAAATTGGTGCTACGGCTGGAACATCACTTGCGCCGCTCGCTAATATTTTAACACAAGACATTCGTGTTCGTCCGGGTAATCAAGTAGAAGCTTTGGCCGGGTTTCAATTTAAATCAAAACGCTTTGCACTTGATGCAGCATATAATTTATTTTTTAAAGAGAAAGAGGCTGTAAGTTTAAAATCAACTTGGCAAGATAATAATTATGGCATAGCACAATCTACATTTGATGTATCAACAAGCTTTTTATTGGCAAATGCTTTAAACGGTAAAGCTATTAATAACTCAGATTTAAATCTATCCGGTGCGGCAACACCAAATCAACTTACACATAAATTTTTAGGAGTTATTTCTTATTTATGCTCTCAGTCTAACAGACCGGCAAATTTAAGTTTGGGTGCATCTTATGAATTTACAGACGATAATCATTCTATAGAATGTTACGAATTTTGGCTAAAAGCAGGGATTTCTTTTTAAAAAACTATAAAAATCTTTAAATTTTGATGGTCATAAGCAATTTTCTATTGTTTATGACCATTTTTTGTTATTTAAAAGCTTAAAAGTTACGTTTTTAGCGCCTTTGTTTCTATTTTCTACTGTATTAGTATTAATACATAATAGTATATTGAATTTCTACTAGTTTTTATGGAGGTTTATTATGAAAACTAATAAAGTTATTTTGTTTGGTTTGTTCGTTGCAAATATTGCATTTAATACCTTTGCAAAAAGTCCGGCACATAGAAATTGTGTAAAAAGAACAACTCCTGTTGTTGAGAATAGAACAAACGAAACACCAGTAGTTCCTGTAATAGATTTAAAACAATATCAAGATGTAGATGAAGAGACTGCTCTTACAATAGCATTAAATGAATCAATAAGAACAGCAAACGAAGAAGTTAAATCTCGTCAACAGTTTGAATCTGATATTGAGTTGGTTAAAGGTTTAGAATTAGAAGCTGAACTTAATAAAAATATTATAAAGCAAGATATTCAAACTCAAAAAGTTGAAAATAATATTAAAGCAGTTGCAGCTCAAGATAAAGCTTTCGCTGATATCAGTAATTTAAAATTAGAAAATAAACAAATTAAAAACAGACCAAGTAAATTGGCAAAAACACTTGTATTTCTTGGATATGCAGCGCCTATAGCATATAGTTTGGCTTGGGGTATTTATGCAAACCAAGATTTAATTCCAACTTCAGTTATGAGTTTGTTGGAAAAATCACCGAATTTTTTAAAAATATTTGTTAACAGTATATTCTTAACAAACGGTCAAATTCAATATGGTTATGATTTTGTAAGAGATAGAATTAAAACTTTTTTAGTTGCATTATCTACAAAATCCGGATCATTTTTAAATACTGCAAAAATATTTGGTAACAATAAATATGTTGCTGCTAAAGAATTAGGTTCTAAGTTTTTAAACTCTAATTTTTATAATACTATAAAATATAATAAACTTGATACAGTAAAAAAATTAGCTAAAATAATTATGCTAAAAGAATTAGGTTCAAAGGCTTTAAATGCAACAAAAAAATTTGGTTTAAACAGTTTTAATAAAGCAAAAGAATTAAGTACAAAAACTTTGAATGAAACAAAAAATATGTATGGCAAAATTAATAATTGGTATACATCAAAAATGTTTGGTGGTTATTTGGTAAAAATAATTCGATATTGGTTGCTACAAAGCAACCGGTTTGTCCAAAAAATATAATGAATATATTTAGAGTTCCAAACATTCAATAATATTTGAATTTAATTTAAATAAAAAAGGCTCCGAATTTTTTCGGGGCCTTTTTTTATTTGCTCAAAATTTTTTAAAAACCAAAACAGAATTACCACCACCGAAACCAAAACTATTTGAAATAGCATAATCAAAACTTTTGTATATTGCATTATTTGCTACATAATCCAAATCACATTCCGGATCCTGATTTTCTAAATTTATAGTTGGTGGTAAAATTTGATTTTTTAATGCTAAAATCGAAAATACCGCTTCAGTTGCTCCGGCAGCACCAAGTAAATGCCCCGTCATGGATTTGGTGCTACTTATATGAGCGTGATTTATATTATCCGGGCTAACATGAGAACCAAAAACTTTTTTTAATACCAACGTTTCAAGCTTATCGTTCATTTGAGTTGATGTGCCATGCGCATTAATATATCCGATATCTTTTAAATTTATATTTGCGTCATCAAGCGCAATTGTTATTGCCTGCTGTGCGCCAAGGCCTTCAGGATGCATTGCTGTAATATGATATGCGTCAGCCGTTGCTCCATATCCTATAATTTCACCATAAATTTTTGCATTGCGAGCTTGTGCCAAATCAAGTCGTTCCAAAACCAAAATTGCAGCACCTTCCGAAAGAACAAATCCTTCGCGATCTTTATCAAAAGGTCTACTTGCTTTTGTCGGATCGTTAAAATTTTTACTTGAACAAAGTGCACGCATATTGCCAAATGCAGATATTGCCAATTGCGTTACACAACTCTCAGCACCTCCTGAAAGCATGTAATCTGCGTAACCGTCGCGAATTGTGCGAAATGCAAAACCTAAAGCATCAGCGCTTGAAGAACATGCATTTACCATTGCACCAATTTGTCCCTGCAGATTGAAATCCATAGAAAGCCAGCCTGCAGCTTGATTGCTGATAGATCTTGGTATCAAAAATGGAGAAACTTTTTTGGGTCCGGAAGAAATTAAATCTTTTAGCGAATCTTCAATTGTTTTTATTCCGCCAACACCAACGCCAAGTATGCAACCAAAACGGGTTCGATTTTCAGGATAATCTTTAGTTAATTTTGAATCTTGGATTGCCTGATGTCCTGCAATCATTGCCAGATGTATAAAACGGTCTGATTTTCTTTGTTTGGCTAAATCAAAGCAATTATTTAAAACTTCTTGTTCGTTTTTTACCAAGCCTGCAAGATTATATGGAAATTCTTTATAATTTTGTCCCCAAAAATTATCAGGTAAAAAGGAAATGCCGGATTTACCGGCAATTAAATTATTCCATACTGTGTTGGTGTCGTTACCTAATGGATTTACAAGTCCTATTCCGGTAACTGCAACTCGATGTTTTTTATTTTGTTCTTGCTTCATGAATATGATTTACAGCATCTTGAACTGTTTTGATTTTTTCCGCATCTTCATCTTTTATTTCTATACCAAAGAGTTCTTCAAAACTCATAATTATTTCAACATTATCAAGAGAGTCTGCACCTAAATCTTTAAATGTAGATTCAGGTTTTATGTTACTTTCTTGAATGTTTAATTTTTCTGCAATAGTAAAAACAACTTTTTGCAATGTATCTTCTTTTGAAAATGCCATTATCTCGGCCTCCTAAATAAAAGCAATTGTAAAACTTTGTAATAAAACATTAATAATATATCAAAGTATAAAAAAGCCAAAAGTTTTTTTAATACTTTGATATATTAAAGTGATACCGTATATTATTATAATTGATTATAAATTTTATTTATTGAAGTTAAAATGAAAAAAAAACGGCTAAAAAAAACTTCTTTTGAAAAAATTGTAGAGAAAAATATAAAAAAATATTCAAAAGATCTAAAAAAATTGGCAGAATAAAAAATCGTCTATTGGATACTAACAAATTTGTAAAAAATTAATAAATTATAAGAATTCAAGTAACATTGAGAAGCTTCAATGTCGGTAATTTAAGAAAATACGAAGAATTACGTCATCCCGGCCACCGAGCCGGGATCTCTTTTTTATACTTTCACATTTTATTAATATTTATATTTTTTATATTGATTTGCATTTATACAATAAATTTGAATGATCGAGACGGAGATCCCGGCTCGGTGGCCGGGATGACACACAAGGAGTAGGTGACCCTCAAAAAATATCGAAGCTGATAAGCGTGAAAAACAATTTTCCTGAAATTTCTAAAATATTTAAAAAAAAATTATTAATTAACACGAACTCGATAATTAATTAATCTAAAATTATGTTTATTTTACGTTATTATTAAAGTTTTTTGCAAAATTAAATACTTAAATTATCTAGTTCACGCTAATTTAAAAAAAAGCTCATCGCAACGCTATGCAATGCGATATTATGGTAGCCCAATGCGTCTGCTTTGGGCGAAAGATGCATGGGACAGGATCCAGTCCATTATTTCAAAATAATAAAAACAAGTATTGTTATTGGTATAATCATATAATAAAAAAAATAATGTAATTTATTTGCTAACGCCAATCTTTTCACAAGATAAAAAATTATCGCAGAAATTATTGTGCTGATAGCTATTGCAAAAAATAGTAAAAAAGATAATTGATCTTTTATTTTATTTATATGATAAACACCCAGTAAAAATCCTGCAGATATCAACGGCAATTCTAACAAAAATGTAATTTGAAAAGCTCTTTTTGGTGTGAAATTTAAAAAGCGTGATGCCGCATACACTGATGCAAATCGAGATATGCCCGGAAAAAGGGCAAGTCCTTGAATAACGCCAAGTATTAAATATTTTGCAAATATATTTGTGACTGTTGCTTTGTCTTGATTTGTTAAGTGCGATTTGTGGCAACTTTGTCTTTCTTTAAAACTTAGTAAAAATAAAAATAAAGTTGTAACACAAAAACCTATTAATAAATGTATATCGGTTCCAAACCATTCTTTTTTTTCCAAATAAAATTTAAATATAAACCAGATTAATGTTGTAACTGCATTTGATAATGCAACGAGCATTATTATTTTAAGAAATATTTTTAATAATTTTTTGTGAGCGTTTGTCGCGAAGCGACGGGCTAGTGTGAACCATTCTTTATAAAATATTATCAATAATATTAATATTGTCGGACCGTGTAAAAAGTAATCAAAATATTTCGGCATAGTAGTTTGAAAAAATTTTTCTGCCAATAATAAATGCCCGGAGCTGCTTACAGGTAATGATTCTAAAATTATTTGTAAAAAAATTATTATAATTAAATATATCATTTTTCGTATTCCATATATTTTTTAAAAATTTATATTTTAAGTTTTAACATAAAAAGATAAAAAGTATTTAAAATTTTTTAATTTTTTAAAAATATTTTTTAAAAAATGCATAAAAATGCTTCAAATTTTATCGATGGGGGGCTTTGGTAAAAAGGTTTTATTTCTGGGAAAAACTCCGCTTTTTGTCTGTCACTCTGCATATCGAAAAAAAATATTTTTTAAAAAAATCTTGAAATCCTGATCAATTGTCGCTAATCTATAAAGCGTAAAGTTTTTAAAAATTAAAAAACAACGGACTAGTCCATTGAAGTTTTGAGTCATCACGAATCAACATAAAAAAATCGCCAAATCAAAAATGGCATCGTGATTCCAGGGCGAAAGAGTAGTGAAATTTTTTTTAGACACAAACAACACTAATGTTGGTAGGTATATCTCGTTGAGATAAAAAAAGAGAGGAGGAACGTAATAACAACTAACTTCTTTTTTTGTTCATCATAAAAACATCATGTTTATTTCTTAATCGATACACACAATAACATCCGAGTTTTTACATAATGGTAAAGTAAGTAAGTAGTCTTCGATCTTTTACATATATTAAATTTTACACTTAAATTGTAATTTTTAATTGTTGTATTTTTGATCGAAATTTCTTAGGGGAAAGACTAATATGAATAAACTTCTAAAAGGTTTGTTGGTAACGGCTTTCGCTGTTGGCACAATGAACGCAGCTACAAATAAAACATTCTTGATGCCAAGATCACAAGGCGTAAACCTTCCAATGGAATACACAACATTCAATGAATTAATTCAACATAAAAATGGAGATTTCTTCGGAGCTCATTTCCAAGTAGTTCCATTTT
>LDIX01000004.1:44621-72697 GCA_001468925.1 candidate division TM6 bacterium UASB340
TTTTCGACAAAGAAAAATATTATGTAGCTTTAAATCTTGGTTTAACCATTCCAGTAGGAAATGATTCAGATGCAGTATGGGCATTTGAACCAATGGTTGGAAATGGTTCACACTGGGCAATTGGTGGCGGTTTAGATTTCTCAGTAAAACTTTGGGAAAAGAATGACCAAAACATCAAATTAACAGGTGTTGCAAACTACAGATATATGTTTGAAGATACAGAAAAGAGAACATTGGGTCTTAAAAAAGATGATGGAACACCTGTAAATTGGGGTCAATACCGTTTAGCAGGAGCTCTTCATGGTACATATGCAATACCTACAGCAAACATTTTAACAAAGAATGTTGAAGTTGAACCAGGCAGTCAAGTAGATGCAGTTCTTTACTTCACATACAATAATGGCGGCTGGACAATAGACCTTGGATATAACTTCTTCTGGAAAGAAAGAGAAGATGTTAAATTAAAGGGTACAGATTTTGAATCAGCAACATATGCCATATTAAAGACAGATTATACAGGCGCAGCTGCAATAGCAGATGGAGACTTTGCTCTTTTAGGTTCAGCTGTGACTGATGTTAATGTTGCTGCTGCAGGAACATGGGATACAGGTTATCAATTAAATAGAAGCCATGTTGATACCGCAGCCGCAGAAACACCATCAATGGATACACATAAGATTTTTGCAGGCGTAGGCTACAACTGGAAAGAATGGGAATATCCTCTAATGCTTGGCATTGGCGGTGCATATGAATTTGCCGGAAACGATGGTATCGAAAACTGGCAAGTATATGGCAAAATCGGCATGAAATTTTAATCGATTTTAATTGTCGAAATTCATGGGTCGGTAACGGTCCATGTGCATGGGTCGGTAGAAATACCGGCCCATTTTTATTTGGTCAGGTATGTGGGGTGGGTAAAGGCGCCCAGGGCAGACGCCCAGGGCTACCGCAAAGTCGCCCGCAGGCGCAGGCTCAAAAAATAGCAATAAACTGCACCTGTCATCCCGGCCACCGATCCAGCCTTCGCATAAAGCTACGGCGAACAGGTCCGGGATCCAGTCCTTTTTTTATTATTGCCAGCTTACACAGGCTCAAAAATTTCTTGATAAATAATTCTTTTTATATATAAATAATATCCTACAAAACAAACAATTATTGGGGGATTATATATGAAAAGTAATCATGTGTATTCAAAACTTTATTATCATGTTATTTGGAAAACAAAAAATAAAGAACCAAAGATTAAAAATGAATTTAAGAAAGATTTATATTTATATATAGGACAAATTATTAAAACAAAAGGTTGGCATTTAATTGCAATTGGTGGAATAGAAAATCATGTTCATATTTTGGTTCAAATGGAACCTCAAAATACAGTTTCCGATCTTGTGTGTAAAATAAAATCAAATTCGTCTCGATTTATTAAATTAAATTTTGATCCAAATTTTGCTTGGCAAGAGGGGTATGGTGTATTAACCGTTGATAGGCATTCTATTGAAAGAATTAAAAATTATATTTTACATCAAGAAGAACACCATAAAATTAATATTTAAATTTAATATTTTGAGCCTGCGCAAGCGGGCGACTTTGCGGTAGTCCTGAGCGTGTGCTCTGGGCGGACATTGATTTGTATATATGCATTGCAATATTATAAAATATGAATGTTCAAGACGGAGATCCCGGCTCGTAGGCCGGGATGACACCCGCGGTTGATGCTGCTTTGTTATTGCTTTTCGCGGTATTGATGTACTTATGCCCTGGGCGGTATTAATGCACTTTGCATTTTATTATCCCATTTCACTTTTTTTATTGGTAATTGTTTGATGATTTAAATTTGCAAAATACGATAAACACTAAATAAAAACAAGTAATATGATATTATTTTTTAAAATATTGAAATCAAATTAATTTCTCGCTACGATATGAAAAGTATAAAAATTATACAGACACAAACTACTCAAATGTTAATCGGATAAAATTTTTTGGAAAAGAAAGGAGGATGTACAAACATCGTCGTTTTCATTTAGGTAAAGTAAGTAATGTTTGAAATTTTAAGGAGAAAGATTAGTATGAATAAACTTTTAAAAGGTTTATTGGTCGTAGCATTTGTTTCCGGTGCAGCAAATGCCGCAATAAATAAAACATTTTATATGCCAAGATCTCAAGGCGTAAACCTTCCAATGGAATACACAACATTCAATGAATTAATTCATAATAATAATGAAGGAAATCTTTTTGGCGGTCATTTCCAANAAAGAAAAATATTATATTGCATTAAATCTTGGTTTGACCATTCCGGTAGGAACACACCCTGATGCAAGATGGGTATTTGAACCGGTAGTTGGAAATGGCGGACACTTTGCATTTGGCGGTGGATTGGATTTTGCATATAAATTCTGGGAAAAGAAACATCAAAATCTAAAATTAACAGGTGTTGCAAACTATAGATATCTATTTGAAGCAACAGAATTTAGAACTTTAGGTTTGAAAAAATCCGATGGAACAAAAGTAAATTGGGGTCAATATCGTTTAGCAGGTAGAGTTGGTGATCAATTTGCAACTCCTACAGCAAATATTTTATCAAAAGATGTTTCCGTTACACCTCGTAGCCAATTGGATTCAATGCTTTATTTAACATACAATAATAAAAATTGGACATTTGATCTTGGTTACAACTTCTTCTGGAAAGATGGCGAAAATGTTGAATTGAAAGCTCATGATTTTGAATCAAATGACTATGCAATTTTAATTACAACATATGTTGGAACAACTCCAGTTGCTGCTACTCATTTTGCAACTGAAGCATCAGCTACAACTGATACTGATGCTACAGCAGTCGGTTCTGCAACAAATTGCTATTATTTGAACAGAAATCATGTTGATACTGATGCTGCAGAAACACCATCAATGATGACACACAAAGTATTTGCAGGTATTGGATATAACTGGAAAGAATGGAAATATCCTTCAATGCTTGCCATTGGCGGTGCATACGAATTTGACGGAAATGATGGCCTTGAAAATTGGCAAATCTACGCTAAATACGGCTTCAAATTTTAATAGAATTTGATTTTAAAAAAAGTGGGTCGGTAGAAATGCCGGCCCATTTTTTTTAAAATCAACTTGCCATTAATTTGCCATTATTTGTATTTAAAAATATTTTATAGAATTTAAATTTTATTTTCTTCATAATAAAAACATAAAATTTAATTGAGAATAATATGAAAAACATTTTAGGAGAGTTTTATGTTTGGATTTGGTAAAAATAGCCCAAAAATAAAATTGTATAAACCGGGGTTAAATTGGGGAAAATACAAATATGAAGCATTGGCATTTTCAGTATTTTGTTTTTCCATAATTACATTTTTATCTATTTTTTCTTTTAATTCAAATGATCAATCATGGTTTTATGTATCAATAGAAAATCAAGAAATAAAAAATATATTGAGCTCTTTTGGAGCAAATTATTCTGCATTACTTTTTTATCTTTTTGGTTCAGCTGCATATATTTTTGCTTTTGGATTATTTTTTTATTCATATTTAATTTTTAAATATAAAAAAATATCAAAAACCATTTATCGAGCCGTTGCTTTTTTTCTTTTTAATATATCAATTTCTTCAATTTTATATTCTTTTAATTTTGATTTTACAAACAGTTACCCGGGCGGACTTTTTGGCATAAGCATATTTAAGCTTATGGCTTTGTATATGGGGTTTTTTGCCGCCACGGCGTTTAATTTTTTTTTATTAATACTTTTTTTTATACCTGTTGCAAATATATCGTTTAAATATCTATTTAAATTATTTTTAAGTTTAATTATAAATTTTGTAGGTTTTGTTGTTGCAAAAGTTGTAGGTACTATAAAATTTATATTTTTATATATTTATTCCGTTGTTTTAAGTTCTTTGAATTTTGTGTGGCAAATTACAAAAGATTATTTTTGTACCGTATTTAGAAAAGATTATTCAGATATATCTGAAGATTTTTTTATAGAGCAACCGGTTTTTGTTGAAAATAATATTAATAACGAAAATTTTGACCCGGCTCAAATGAATGAGCAGGAAGCTTCTTTAAGCCCGATGGTGCAAGATCAAGATTCTAAAGATATTGAAATTCAAGTTAATAAATTAATAAATTATAAATTACCTGACACAAATATTTTTCAATCGGTATCCAATAGCGATGAAAAATTAAAAAAACAACTTGAGCAAGAGGGTGTTGTAAAAGCACAATTGCTTGAAGAAAAATTAAAATATTTTGGAATTAAGGGCTCTGTTACAGCCATTCATCCCGGGCCTGTAATAACTCTTTTTGAATATAAACCGGAAATTGACAGTAAAATTAGCAAAATAATATCACTTGAAGATGATCTTGCTCTTGCATTAATGGCCTTAAGCATTCGAATTGTTGCTCCAATTCCGGGAAAAAGCGTTGTCGGTTTTGAAATTTCAAATAAAACAAGACAAAATGTTTTATTGTCTGAACTTTTAAACAGCAAAGAGTTTAAAAATTTTTCAGGCAAATTGCCAATTGTGTTTGGTGTAGATATTGTCGGAAATTCCGTGATTCAAGATCTTTCAGGTATGCCGCATTTACTTGTTGCGGGATCTACAGGCTCCGGTAAATCTGTCGGACTTAACACTATGCTTGTGAGTTTATTGTGCCAATTTAAACCCGATCAATTGAAATTGATTTTAATCGATCCTAAAAGATTGGAGTTTGCACCTTATAAAGATATTCCACATTTACTGTTTCCTATAATTACCAATCCAAGGCAAGCTAGTCCGGTTTTAAAATGGCTTGTACAAGAGATGGAAATGCGATATGACAAAATGTCTCACTTTGGTGTAAGAAATATTTTTGAATATCAGGATTTGGCAAAAAATGATAGTTCGATTGAACAGATGCCGTTTATAGTTTTGATGATAGATGAGCTTGCAGATCTTATGATGGTTGCCGGAAAAGATATAGAAGTTCATATTGCACGAATAGCACAAATGGCAAGGGCAGCCGGAATTCATATGGTGATTGCAACTCAACGACCTTCGGTTGATGTTATAACCGGTCTTATAAAAGTAAATTTTCCATCAAGAATAGCATTTAGAGTTTCATCAAAAATAGATTCTCGAACAATTGTTGATTGTTCGGGTGCGGAAAAACTTTTGGGCCGAGGAGATATGCTTTATATGAATTCGGCTTCTTCCGATTTACAAAGAATACATGGTGCATATGTTGGCGTAAAAGAAATTGAAAAATTAACAGCACATCTTAGAGCTCAGGCTGAGCCTGAATATTTGGATCTTAATGAAACTTTACGTGAAATGAGTAAAAGTGAAGTTGAAAATATCGAAGATGAGTTGTACCCGGATGTTTTGGAATTTATCAAAAAGATTGAAGAAATTTCTATTTCCGGATTGCAAAGAAGATACAGAATTGGATTTAATAGATCTGCAAGAATTATAGAAAAATTAGAATTTGATGGACTTTTGGCTCCGGCCCAAGGTAGTAAACCTAGAAAAATTTTAAAAGATAATTTGTAAATATAATCTAGGTTTATGAAAAAAATATTTGTATAATGTGTTTATAAATTAAAAACATTTATGGGAAATTTGTTATATGAAAAATTTTTTAGATGAAATATCACCGTCATTTATTAAGAATAAAGATGGCCAAAAAATTGGCGTTTTTTTGGATATTAAAGATTATGATTTAATAATGGATCAGTTGGAAGAATTTTGTTTGGGTAGAATTGCAAAAAAAGTTAAAGCTAAAAAAGAAAAAACAATATCCATAGAAGATATTGAAAAAAATATAAATTAAAATTTTATGAAAAATAATTTATATAATTACAAAATTTTATTTGCAGCATCAGCTTCAAGATTATTTAAAAAATTACCCAATAATATTCAAAAAGATGTCTTATTAAAATTAAAACAACTGGTTAGTGTTGAACATTCTTTAGATACTAAAAAATTGGAAGGGTATCCAAATTTTTTTAGACTTAAATGTGGAAAATATAGGGTTGTTTATGAACCTATACATAATAAAATAATAATTTATGTTTTGTATTTGGGCCATAGGCGTGAAATTTACAAGGAATTTAAAAACTATTTTAAATAGATAATTATGATATATAGCTATTCTTTTTTTAAAACAACTTTGCCTGATGCTCAAATAAAAGCATTTGGAATCGATCTTGAAATTTTTTTTAATACGGTAGGAATAAAAAGTTTTTGTATCGACAGCCGAAATATTGAAAGTGGACAAATATTTGTAGCGTTAAAAGGCGAACGGGTTGATGCGCATGAATTTATTGAAAATGTCTTAGGAAAAAATGTTTCAGGTTTATTAGTTAATAAAGAATGGCTGGAAAAATTAGATAAACTGGATCAAAAATTATTAAAAAATAAAATCGTCATAGCTGTAAATGATTCTTTAGTTTCTCTTAAATTATTGGCGATTGCATGGCGTAAGCAATTTTCTTATCCGGTAATAGGTGTTACCGGTTCTGTTGGTAAGACTTCAACAAAAGAGATGCTTTTTCATATTTTTAATACCGGAAATATTTCTGCCTTTGCATCATTTAAAAATCAAAACACCGCAATTGGATTGAGCTTAAATATTTTAAAAATGCGCAAAGAGCATAAATTTGCAATTTTTGAAATGGGAATAAGTCATACTGGTGAAATGGAAGAACTAGCAGATATTTTAAGACCGGATATTGGCGTTATTACATATATTTCTCATGCACATACAGATGGTTTAGGATCGATTGAAGATATTGCCAAAGAAAAACTAAAAATATTTAAATTTTTTGAATCAAAAAATGTTGGAATAATTTGTGGCGATAAAGATGTTTTAACTAAAGATTTTTATCCACACTTTCCACTTATAACTTTTGGCAAAAAAACGAAAAATAATATTCATGCAAGGCTTATTAAAATTACAGCCGCGCAAGAAGATATTTTTGGGCCTAATAATTTTTTAACTAAATTCGATTTAAAAATATATTCAAAAAAATACAAAGCCGTAATTTTGGGAAATCATGAAGGGCTAATAAATAATGCTCTTGCTGCAACTGCAGTTTGCACGTTTTTACAAATTGATGCAAAAATTATTTTAAAAGCTCTTGCTACATATAAATCTTTTGAAGGGCGATATGAAACAATAGAGCTAAAGGACAAGAAGGCTTTTTTGATTAATGATTGTTATAATGCATCACCTGAAAGTATGAAGGCTGCAATAAAAGCCTTTTCTCTAATGCATTGTAAGGGTAAAAAAATTGCAGTAATTGGCGATATGCTTGAATTGGGATCGACAGAGATTTTTTGGCACAAATTAATCGGTAGATTTTTAATTAAATCTTTGGATATAGATTATCTAATTTTGGTTGGCAAATTGGCTCATCTAATTTCAAAAACAGCTCCCGTTGTAATTAAAACTAAAAAAGTAGAAAATTGGAAGCAGGCAAAAGACTTTTTAAGTGAACTTTTAGATAAAAACTCTGATTCATTGGTATTATTAAAAGCATCACATTCAATCGGGCTTGAGAATATTGTAAAAGAATTTAAAGCTTAATCACTATTTTTGTGAGAAAAATTTCTTTTCTTGTATCAATAATTAAAAAATACTAAATTAATTTTAGTAATCAGTTCAAAATATAGACGAGAAAAGGAGTTTTCATGTGCGCACAATGCGATAGCAAAAAAAAGAGCGTAAGTGATGTTGATTTTGCATCAAACTTGTCCGGTCTTTTGCACAAAGTTTTAAATTATCATGAAGTTGATGGCTTGCCTCAGATGGTTTTGCATGAATTGGGGCACGAAGATCGTTTTAATTTCAATAAGGCAACTTATTTGATAGACAATCCTGATTTTAATCATTTGTTAGGCGTTGCAGGATATTCCTGTGATGAATGTCACTATCATCAGGATGATTTGTGGAGAGAACCAAATTTATTTTTAAAAGACATGCAAAATGCAAGATATCATAATGAAGTAAAAAGCTATTTAAACGATAGCCTTAGACGTAAAGATATAAACTTGAACAATTCTAAAGAAGTAAAAGAATTGGGTGCTTTTTTGGGTTTAAAAAAGCCTGAATATTTTTCTTGGAACTCAAAAAATGGAAATCACGGTATTTTATTGTTTGAGCCTCAGGAGCAAGAACAGTCATCATGGAGAGTAAGCTTTTTACACAATATTGCAGCGTTATTAAGTTTTTGCGGCATATAGTTTTATTATTATTTTTTGATTTTTGATTTTTTTCAATGTTTTAAGTTTTGTGCATTTTTCCAAAACCCCATATTCTTGGGAATAAAATGCATCTTGAATTGAGAAATATAAGTTTGATTTTAATATAAAAATTGTTTTATTTTCATGCAAAAGCTCAAATTTATTTTTATTTAATTTTTTTATTTTAATATTTGGATGAAAAATAAAATTCCAGTGAAAAATTTTATTAGTACTATTTTTTACAAAATCTTTTATTAATAAATTATTATTAATTTTGTTAAAAATTAGGGTTCTAAAAAGTTTTATGTGATCGTTTATATAATAATTATTAATTAATATTTTATTTTTATATCTTTTAATTATAGCAGTATTATCTTTGTGTACTTGTTTATTTAGCTTAAATATATCTTGCTCAGATGTGCTATCTTTTATAAAAAAAGTATTGTGATTGTTAAAGCTTCTTAACTTATTTCTATAAAATTTATTTGACGTATAAACATATGTTCCCGGGTCAATAATTATTGGGATGTTATTGTAAGATAGTGTAATGGATAAACTATCGTTATGAAAGTGTCCTGTCGGCTGTATTTTTTTATAAGTAGGGTGCCTGTATGTTATATGAATTTTATTATTTTTTATAATAGTCAGACCAAAATTTTTATAATGCGAAATTAATTTATTTGTATTTTTTTTATTTTGTGAAAAATCGAAGCTATGTAAAATTTTACCACTGTCATTGTCGCCAATTTGTACAAAATTATTATTAAAATCAGTACAGTAGGTAATAAAATTTATAGATTTATTTAATTTAGTTTTAAATTTATTGGGTAAGCTTAAATTATTCTTTTTACATAAATAATAAAAAAGCAAAAATAACTCTATTGTTAATTTGTGGTAACTTGTAGAGCCTTCATAACATGTGCCGTCCGGCATGATCTGGGTTTCAAATTCTTTTAAAATTTTTTTAAAAATTTTATTCTGTGCTCTTTTTAAATCAAAAAAAATTAATAAATAAAAATAACCAACTAAGTCTGCAATATAGTGATTATTATTTTTATAAAAAATTTCCCAATTATTTTGTATGTAAATTTTATGTTGATAAAGTGAATTTATTAATTTTAGCCAAAAATTATTGCTTATATTTTCGTTTTTAAAATAATTAAAGGCATAAATTAAATTAATTGCGCGAATGGCGACTTCCATAGGATTTAACCAGTTAACACCAAGTAAAAATGGATTGCTTTCGATCCATGATTTTGTGTGCGAGACAAAAATATTTAAATATTTTTTATCGTTTGTCTTTTTATGCGCAATTGCCAAATCGACTATATGATATAATCGTGAAAATTCCCACGGTATTTTAATATCCGGACCTAAATTATTTATATTATTATTTGTGTATGTTTTAAGCTTAATATCTTGATAAAAGCTATATTTAAAATTACTAAAATCTTGGGACCAATCTGGATTGGACCAGTTTATATTTTTATCAAAACTTAATTTTTTATTAAGTATATAAAATCGATTTTGCGTTGCTTCGTTTGCAATTTTTATCGATTTATCAATATCAAAATTTAACTTTGGTATAAAGTTTTTATTTTTTAGAGTATTTAAGAAAATTTCAAAAGCATTATTATTCTTTTCAAATAATACAAATAACTGTTTGTGTTTAATCGCTTTATTTTTGTATTTTTTATAAAAAATATATTTTTTAATTTTTATAAAATTATATTTAAAAATATTTTGTAAAATCATTATAAATTTTTAAGTCCCGGCAATTCTTGAGCATCAATATCTTTTGCCAAATAATCAAGTGTTGCGCCGCCTCCTGTTGATAAAAAATTAAACTTATCTTGTAAATTAAATAGATTTATTGCTGCAATGCAATCGCCGCCGCCGGCAATTTTATAGCTATCGGAGTTTGCAATTGCATTTAATATTTCTTTTGAACCTGTAGAACTTTCCGGTTGCATATAAATTCCCATAGTGCCGTTTATAAAAATAGTTTTAGCTTTTATTATTTCGTCTGAAAATAATTTTATAGTATCAGGGCCTATATCAATGGCACTTTCATTTTCTTTAAAATTTTTTGTATTTTGAATTCCAAAAATCGTTACATGATCAATAGGTAATAATATTTTAATATCTTTTTCTTTTGCTTTTTCTAAAAATTTTTTTGCAAAATCGATTTTTGTATTATCTACAATGGATTGACCCATATTAAAGCCTTGAGAAGCTAAAAAAGTATATGAAATAGCTCCACCAATTATTATTGAATTTGGTTTTGTTTTTTCATCTTTATCTAAAAAATATTCCAATAAAGGTATTTTTGTTTCAAGTTTATTTCCACCTAAAATTACTAAAAATGGCTTTTCAGGATTATATTTAATTTTATTTAATTCTTTTATCTCTTTATCAATTAAAAATCCAAAACCTCTATTTGGGGACGGAAATTTTAAAATAAGTTCATTTATTGAACAATCATCTCGGTGGATTAATGCAAATGCATCATTTATATAAATATCTGCAAGATTTTTTAAAATTTGGGCAAAATTTTCTCGCTCAAGACTGTTTCCTTTTTCTCCGTGATAAAAACGTAAGTTTTCAAGTAACAAAATTTTGCTGAAATTTTCATGACTAAAATTTTCGGCTTTTATAAGATCAATTTTATATTTTATCTCATAACCGTTTTCTTCAAACCAAGGAATTAATATTTTAGTTGAAAGATTTTCATCGTAAAAATTAGTGTGTCCTTTGGGGTCGGGTCTCCCTATATGTGTTGCCAAAATTACTTTGCCGCCGTTTTCTTGTATATAATTTATTGTTGGCAATATCTGTTTTAATTTATAGCTTTCAATAATTTTACCATCTTGAGAAATTGGTATGTTTAAGTCGGCTCTTAAAAATACTCGTTTATTTTTTAAATCCATATTTTTTATAAAATTCATAAAACTACTCCTGTCTTAAAACCTGGGCAATATTTATATTTTTAGTTCTTTTGGCAGGAATCCAAGTAGATAAAAAACCTAAAAACATTGTGGCAATAAATACCACAATAAAAATTTCAACATCCATTCGTGCCGGTAAATACGATACATAATAAACGTCCGGAAGTTCTATGAACGGATATCGTTCAAGAATAAAACCGGCAATAAAAGCTAATAACAATCCTGTAAGTGAAGCCCAAAAACTTATTTTGAGCCCAATATTTAAAAAAATTGCTCTAATATCTTTATCCGGAAATCCCATTGATTTGAGAATTGCAACATCATGTCTTTTTTGTTGTATGTACATGAAAAGTAACGAAATCATTGTCATGCATGCGACTAAAGTTATTAGTGCCAATATGAAAAACATTACATATTTTTCCAACCTTAAAGATGCAACTAATGCGGGGTAAAGTTCTTTCCAACTTGTTACCGTTAAATTGGTTAATTCATTTTGTATTTTATGTAAAATAAGTTTTTCATAATCTTTTTTAATAAATATATTTATTAGTCTTTGAAAAATATTTAACTTAGGCTCGTTAAATTTTAGATTTATTTGATCTGCGGCATTTGAATTTTCATTAAATAGATCATGTAATAAATTTAATGTGCAAAATGCGAAATTATTGTCATATTCTTCAAGTCCAATATTAAAAATTCCTGAAATTATTAAAGTTTTTTTCTTTAATGCAATTTTATTTTTGCCACCTTGTCTTGGAATTAAAATATCAAGACTGTCTCCAATTGCTAAATTAAAAGATTGGGCCATTTTTTGGCCTATTATTATTTTATTTTCTACTACTAATTCTGATAAATTTGCGTTTGAATCAGATAATATTTTCTGATTTATATTACTTACATTTATTTCTGAGTCAGGATTTATGCCTTTTATAAATAGTATTGTCTGAGAATTATTTCTATCTATTAAAACTTGTCGCGTACTACTTGGACTTATTGCATTTATTTGGTTATCAAATTTATCTTTTAAAAATTTTTCTATAGAAATATAATCAATTTGTTTTCCGTATGAATATATAATTGCTTGAGAATTGATTCCCTGCATTTTTTCATGAGTTACTTTTTCAAAACCGTTCATTATTATTAATGTAAGCATTAGAGCAAATGTGCCAATTGAAATTCCCAAAAAACAGATTTTCATCATTAACGAAATATTTCTATCTTTGTTTTTAAATTTTATATACTTTGTTGCAATAAAAGAGCTTAATTCATTCATTTTTTTCCTTCTTTTTTTATTTTTTAATTTTAGTTAAATTACAAACTATAGTATAATACTTAAGTTCTTATTATTGAAATTTGTGAAAAATTAAAACTAAAAAGAGTTGGGAGTTGCTAATGTTTAAAAAAAATAATCTTTTAATTTTGATATTTACCATTTTTTTATTTCCATCATGTTATAAGCATTATAAAGTTTCAAATATCGAATTTCACCAAGGCCAAAATCATCCTGATGAAAGAGTTGCTTTAAATAAAAACCTTAAAAAAGTTGCAATATATGATGAGTATGAAACTAAAGCAATTTTTGATTTGTTATATTTTTCCGACTCAGTAAGAGAGGCATATATTAATAAACATGTGGAAAAGAAAGGTTATGATCAAGAGAAAAAAAATTCTTTGATAGCAAAAGAATTGGAACAAAATAAATATTGGACAACTTTTTATATTTTAACCGATTTAAGAGATAGAAAACGTAATTCTTTGAATGAAAAAAATGCAACTTGGTCGGTATTTTTAAAACTTAATAATGGATCAACTGTTCAGCCTATAAGTATAAAAGAGATTGATTTGGAACCTGAAATTCAATATCTTTTTGGTCCAAGATTTACGCCATTTCAAAGGTATTTTGAAGTAAAATTTCCGGCAAAAGATTTGAACGGTAATTTATATATAAGTGATAAAACTCCTTTTGAAGTCGCACTAAGTTCTGCATATAAAACAAGCTTTGTTAAATTTAATGATCAAACAACAAAAGATTTGTATAGACCATATTCAAAAAAGAGAAAGATTTTAAAAAATGAAGATTTCTATTGGATCTGACCATAGAGGCGTAGAGCTTAAGAGTAAAATTATTTCAAACTTTAAAGATATAGAATGGCTTGATGTTGGCGCTTATGACCTTACTAAGTCAGACTACCCGATCTATGCTAAAAAAGTAGTCCAAAATATTATTGATAATAATTCTGAATTAGGAATTTTGATTTGTGGTTCCGGAGTGGGTATGTCAATTGCCGCAAACAGATTTAAGCACATATATGCAGCTTTATGTTGGAATCCGCAAGTTGCATCTGCCGCCAGATGTGATGATATGGCAAATATACTGGTTCTTCCGGCTGATTATATATCGCTTGAATATGCTTTTGAAGTTGTAAATGCTTGGTTGAAAGCAGAGTTTAAGGGTGGGCGATATCAGACTCGGTTGGATCTGACGAATTTATAGATGAATTAAACGCTATAATCATCTGTTTGACGAAGTTTCAATAATCTATTATTATTTATAGACTTTTATAAAATTTATTTATTTAGGATTGTATGGAAAAATTTCGTAATTATTTAAAAATTATTATTTCAACCGGTTTGGCTATGTTTTCAATGTTTTTTGGCGCCGGCAATGTGGTATTCCCTTTGGATCTTGGACGTTTTGCAGGAAATATGAATTTTTATGCAATTCTTGGATTATTGATTACAGCAGTTTTTGTTCCATTTGTTGGGCTTTTAGCTATGTTTTTGTTTTCAGGCGACTATTCAAGCTTTTTTAATAGAATAGGTAAAATTCCCGGATTAATTTTGTCTGCGTTTTTGCTTGCTTTAATTGGACCTTTTATGGCAATGCCAAGATGTGTTACACTTTCTTTTTCTACTTTGCAAAGTTATATTCCCGGAGTTTCTTTATTTTATTTTTCACTTGTATTTTGTGTTGTTTTATTTATTTTTGCATTTAAAAGAGCGAAAATTTTAGATTTATTGGGAACAATTTTAAGCCCATTGCTATTAATTTCTTTAATTATTTTAATTGTTAAAGGAATTTTATTTGCACATCCGGTCGCAAGAGTTATTGATTTTACAAAAACTCAAATATTCATGTATGGATTAACCGAAGGTTATTATACCATGGATCTTTTGGGTGCTTTTTTCTTTTCAGTTGTTGTACTTTTGGGGTTGAAAAAATCTTTTGGATCCGGATTTTCATTTCAAGATAAAATAGGTAAAAGAAAATTTTATTTGGTAACTATAATTTCAAGTATAATAGGCGCAGGGCTTTTGGCATTGGTTTATATTGGTTTTAGTTATGTAGCTTCATTTTATTCATTAGAGCTATTAAATATAGAAAAAGACAAAGTTTTAAGTGTTCTTTCTTCTGTGATTTTGGGTTCGGCCGGCGGAATTATTGCTAATATGGCTGTAATTTTAGCCTGTTTGACGACATCACTTACTTTGGCTGTAGTTTTTGCAGAATTTATTCAAAACGAACTATTTAAGAATAAATTAAATTATAAATCAAGTTTGCTTATAACTCTTATTTTGACTTTTACTATGTCTAATCTTGGGTTTATGGGAATTATCAAATTCAGTACACCAATTTTATTGATAATTTATCCGGTGTTAATTGTTTTAACTTTGGTTAATTTAGCAAATAAATTATTTGGCTTTAAGTATGTAAAAATTCCTGTAGCAATTTCTCTTATTACTTCAATTGTTTGGTATTTTGTTAAGTAGATTCAAATTAATTTATTTATAATTTTTATTATTTGTTCTAAAATATAATTATAATAAAGTTATTTATTTGGGCTTAAACCCTAAACCTAGGAATATTATGAGTACAGAAAATAATAAAAAAAATCCGTTTCAAGATACATTAAATTTACCAAAAACAGATTTTTCCATTCGTGCAAACGCTGTAGAAAAAGAGAGTGAAATATTAAAAAATTGGGAAAATAAAAAATTATCTGTCACTTCTTTTACTCATAATATCGGTAAAGAAAAATTTATACTACATGATGGTCCGCCATATGCAAACGGCAATATCCATTTGGGCCATGTTTTAAATAAAACACTCAAAGATATCTCTGCTAAATACAAAAGAATGCTTGGTTTTCATGTGCCAGTAACTCCAGGATGGGATTGCCACGGATTGCCTATAGAATTAAAAGTAACCAAAGAAAAAGAGAAAGAGCTAAATGCCATAACGGATCCGTTAGAAAGACGTTTGATTTTGAAAAAATATAGTCGTGAATATGTAAATAAATGGATTAATACGCAACGTGAAGAGTTTAAAAACTTAGGCGTTTTGATGAATTGGGATAATCCATATATAACAATGAGCCCTGAGTATGAAAGCTCGATTTTAAAAGCATTTTCAAAATTTGTAGAGGGTGGGTTTATTGAGCGAAAAAATAAAACCGTGCCTTGGTGTGCGTCATGTAAAACAGTTCTTGCAACCGCTGAAATAGAATATAAAGATAGAAAAGATCCGTCTATATATGTTTTATTTGAACTTGATAAAAGTAGTGTTTCAAAATTATTTTCTAACTATGAAGGTAAACAAGTTAATTTTTTAATTTGGACAACAACGCCTTGGACATTACCATTAAATAGAGCTGTAGTTTTAAATAGTAATGCAAAATATAGCTTATTGGATATAAACGATAATAAAACAATAATAGTCGCAAGCGATTTGGCTGATAAATTATGTAAACAGCTCGAGATAGAAAAGATTGTTTTACAAGAATTTGAATCTCAAATATTAAAAAATAGTCTAGCAATCCACCCATTTATAGATAATTTACAAGTACCTGTAATTCTTGATAATTCAGTATTGTTAAACGAGGGTACGGCTTGCGTTCATAGTGCTCCCGGTTGCGGACCTGAAGACTATGCTTTAGGTGTAAAAAATAATTTGGAAATCTATTCGCCATTATCTATTGATGGTAAATATACAGCTGAAATTGAGCCAAAAGAGTTGGTCGATATGCCAATATCCAATGGACAAATTTGGGTTCTTAGAAAATTACAAGAAGTAGGGCGCTTACTTTATAAGACAAATGTTACACACTCATACCCACATTGTTGGCGTTGTCATAATGGTCTTATGTTTAGAGCTACGGAGCAGTGGTTTTGTAATTTACAGAAAAATAATTTAATTGAAAAAACTTTAAGCGAAATTGAAAAAATAAAATTTTATCCCGATTGGGGAAAAAATAGGCTTTACGCATTTGTTTCCAATAGAACTGAATGGTGTATCTCAAGACAAAGAACTTGGGGCGTTCCAATAACGGCAATAATTTGTGCCGGTTGTGGGCATGCTTATTTGGATAAAAATTTTATAGATTCGATTGCAAATTTTGTTGAAAAAGAGGGCATAGAGTTCTGGGATAGAGTAACTATTAAAGAGCTTGTAGATCTTAAAATTTTACCAAAAACTTTCTCATGTGCATCTTGTCATAATAACACTCCGGATAAATTCAAAAAAGAGACCGATATTTTGGATGTTTGGTTTGATTCTGGCGTTTCAAGCTATGCCGTATTGCAGCAAAATTTAAAAGATTTGGCATTTCCTGCGGATTTATACTTAGAAGGGTCGGATCAGCACAGAGGCTGGTTTCAGAGTTCTCTTTTAAGCTCAATGGTTTTAAATAATAAATCTCAGGCAAAAACTATTGTGACTCACGGATTTACGGTGGACGAAAAAGGCTATAAAATGTCCAAATCGCTTGGTAATGTTATAGCTCCGGATGAAATTATTAAAAAATACAGCCGTGATATTTTACGTCTTTTTGTAGCATCGGTTGATTATCAAAATGATATTGTTGTATCCGATAATGCTTTAAATAATGTTATGCAGGCATATAAAAAAATAAGAAACACTTGTAGATTTATGCTTTCAAATCTTTACGATTTTGATATCAAAAAAGATACTGTTACATATGAAAATTTATTACTTGTTGACCAATATATTCTAAATAAACTTTATGATTTAAACGAAAAAATTTTGGAATCTTACGAAAATTATAATTTTGCATCAGTATTTCATTTGTTAAACAGTTTTTGTGCCAATGATTTAAGTGCTTTATATCTTGATATTTCAAAAGATAGGCTATACACAGAGTCTGCAAATGGACTTTTGCGCAGATCTGCACAAACCGCTATTTATATAATTCTTGATACTATTACGCATCTTATGGCGCCAATATTATCGTTTTTGGCTGAAGAAGTTTCTGATTTTTACATGGCTGATAAAAAAGAGAGTATACATCTTTGCAGTATTAAAAAATTAATTGATATCTGGGATAAATTAAAAAACAATAATAAATTGGCGTTTGAATCTGCCTTAAAGGCTAAAAATGTTAATGAAAATTTAGATTCTTTGACATATAAAAGCTCTATGATTGGGGCATTTAATGCGCTTGAAAGTTTACGTGAAGTTGTTTTAAAGGCAATTGAAGAAAAGCGTAAGTTGGATATTGTAAAGCACTCTTTAGAAGCCAAAGTTACTGTTTATTTTGACAAAGATAGCCGAGAATTTGAAACTATTAAATTTTTAGAAAATAATCTAGATGAAAGCGAAAATTTAAATAAATTCTTAAAAGATTGGCTTATAGTTTCGCAATTAGAGTTTGCTACTAAGAATAATGGACTTGATGCCACCGAATTACCTTGGGTATTTGTGCGTATTGAACATGCAATTGGCGATAAATGTCCAAGATGTTGGCAGTGGGAAGCGACCGATCATGCTGAAAAGCTTTGTAAGAGATGTGCTTTGGTGCTTAAAAAGTAGGTTTTTCAAAAATAATAAATATTTATTGATTTTCTAATAGAAATTATTCTATACTCTAATTGTAAGTTAAATAGATATAATTTTATTGGCTTTTTTAAAAAAGGGGGAACTTATGAAAAAGTTGTTTTTAATTGGGTTAAGTTTACTTACATTTGCTATGGCAAGACCCATTGGGATTTTTGATCAGGATCCGGCAGTTTTGATGAAATATGTTGGTTACATTGGTGCTATAGATAAAGCATTAAAGGGTGATCCTGCAGGTTTTTCAGAACTTATAAAAATGGCTACGGTTGAAATTCAAAACTTGGATTTTTCTAAAATTACCATGAGCCAGGTTGAGGTAATTAAGAATTTTATTAAAGATGGTTTGGCAAGTAAAGACTATGGTATTTCATCTCAAATGAAAGAATTTGTTGATTCATTTATCGCTAAGTTAAAAGACAGTGCTTCTCAAAATCCTGTACTTATAAACGGCTTGATTCAACAAATTAGTACTTTGGTTGGTTCAACAAAACCTGTTCAACTTAATATGTAAAATATAGAAATAAAATTTGATATTTTACAGGCGAATATTATTAATATTCGCCTGTTTTTGTTAATTATTCGCGTTTCGTTATAGCAGATATCATTTCAAGAAATTTTTTCTTTGTTGTAAATTCTGAAGTTATTGTCTCAAATTTATTTATTAAATTACTTTTTTGATCAACAGTTAAATCTTTTGAGGCACTTGATTTTTTCGGTTCTGGAATAAAATTTTTTATACTTTTAATTAAATATTCTTTTGTATTTTCATTTTCTATTTTATCTAATGCTAAATATACGTCTTTTTCAGTTTGTATTTTAGAAATACTGCCTTTTATTTCTATATTTGCTTTTCCTACACCGTCTTCAATTTGCTCCAATGTTTTTAAATCGGGAAAATCTTTTAATGTTTTTACGGCTAAATCTTGAATTTGTTTATTTATTGCAGACACTTTTTCTTGAGAAAATTTAGGCGCTTGATTTAAATTCTTTAAATTATTTTTTAAAGATTCAAAATCATTTGAAGAACTTGTAAATATTTCAAGATTGCTTTTTTGTTTTTCAATCTCTTTAACTAAATTATCTTCATAAATTTTTAATGCCGGTTTAATTTTATCATCTTGTGTATTAAGAATATTTAAAGCCGCAACTGATTCTTTTTTATCTTTATTTTTAGCTAATGGTATTAAAACAGAAGCATTTTTTATTATTTCATTATTTAGTTTATTGCTTAAATCTTTTATTGTTAATTGATTTTCATCAATTCCGGATTTATTTTTTTCTATTTCAGATATATTTTTATCCAGTTGTGATAAAAGTTTTGAATCATAAATATCTTTAATATTTTCAATATTACCATTACCAAATTTATTTTTTATATCGTTTATCAATTTCGAACTTTTATCTGTTAAATTTTTGATAATATTATATTTTGCTTGTAACTTATCTCCCTTTACTGCAACTTTTGGAGTAGAATCTTTTTTAGTATCAGAAATTTTAGATGAATCATAAGATGGTTTGCTGCTATCCGAATCACGATCTTTTTTTGAATAATCAGAACTTAAGCCCCTTGAGCTACTATAACTTGAAGGGCTGTAGCCGCTGCCATATCCGGAAGAATCATAACTTCTTGGTCGACTGCTTTGTCCTGAATAACTTGGATAGCCGGAATAGTGTTGTCTGTAGCTTGGTTGGTATCCACTAAAAGAACCTTTTGAATCTTTTTTGCGTTCAGCTTCTTTTTGTAATTGTTTTCTTTTTTCAATTTTTTTATTTAATTCATCTTTTATTTGTGAATTTTGTGTTATAAGCAGAAGTTTTTGTTCAATTTCTTTTAGCTCTTTTTTAAATATCGATTCTATCTTTTTTTGTAAATTATTAAATTTTATTTTGTTCGATTCTTTATCGCTTTTTTTTGCGAGTTTCTGTAAATATTCAAAATCGCTATTAAAAGATTTTTCAACTAAATCGGGGTTGTTTAAATCCGGTTCAAGTTTTTTTAATTCTTTAATTGTGCTTAATATTAGTTCTCTTAACTTTGTAAACATTGGTAAATAAAAGATTTTTAAATAAAGTTTTTTGCTTTTTATAAAATTTATACAAATATTTATTTGATTTAGTGTTTTATTTATTCTGGTTTGATCCATTTCTTCTTTAAAAGCAATGCCTAAATCAAAACTATTTATTTTACGTTCAATAATTCCCAAAAAATGTGTTAATTGTTCCATGTAATAATTAAAAGCTTTGACTTTTTGAGCGTCCAATTTTTTTACAATTTTATCATCGGCTTCTTTATCACTCTTTGCCGGTAATTTAAAACTTTCTTCAATTGTTTTAGGTTTTTCCGGCAATTTTTTTGATTCCGGTTCTGTTTTTTTATCAAGCTCTTTTTCGGGTGTTTTTTTATCCTCTTTTTTATCTATATCTTCTTCCTCTTCTTCTTCTTCTCCAAATATTTTATCCAATTCTTCCATCATTTGTTTAAATTCCGGACTTTCCATAATTTTTTCAATCTCTTCAGGACTAGGCATAGGTGGAGTTGTTGCCGGGCTTTGCATTCCAATTAAGTAAGTTAAATTTAAAAATAGCGTAATTAAAAGTAAAAAAAAGTATTTTTGATTTTTCATGAGCGATCTCCTTTATTTAATATAATATAGATAGATAATATATTTTTGAAATATTAAATTAAAGTAGTTTATTTTTTGAGATTTAAATGTTATCTAAAAAAGCTTTTCTTTTACTGGAACTCTTAATTGCTTTTGCGATTTTTTCTATTTTTTCTTTATTTTTTTTAAATTTTTTAAATTTGAATAATAAAATAAAATTTTTCGCAAAATTACGATCCGATTGTATTAGTGATTTAAGTAACAAATTATACGTTGGTGAAGGCGATTATCATAAAATTATTTTGGATAAAAATGGAACTTATTTTGATTTTGTAATAGTTAAGAATCAGCTTAAATCTTTAAATGGTCAACATACTATAATATTTGTTGGTAAAAATTATGCTTAAATATAATATGTCATGTAAAGCTTTTTCTTTATTTGAATTAGTTATATATATGGGCTCTTTATCAATTTTTGTATTTCTTGGTTTTTCTTTTTTTACAAAAAATTATAAAAATATACTTTTTGATTTGTATGAAAATAGAAAAAATATAAGAAATTTATCTATTAATAGTTTATTACATCGTGATATTGCTATGGCCGATTATCAAGCAATAAATTGGGATATAAAAAACTTTGTATTTAAAACTATGCATAGTGGCACAGATATTAGTTATTTTGCAAAACAAGATGGGTTATTTAGAATCTCAGGCTCTTATGACTATTTAAATAAAAAATGGCTTAAAAAGAATGTTGCGCGGCTTAATTATGATATAAAAAAATTATTAATTAATGTTAATTTAGACAAAACAAAAACACAGGTTTTATCTGTAAGTATTAATTATAACAATCAAGATATTTTTATAAAATTAAGAAATAGGGTGATTACTTGTGAATAAAACCGGATTTGCGCTTATCATGGCAATATTTTTAGCAATGTTTTTTGCACTCACTTCATTGAGCCTATGGCACAATATTTCGCAATATTTTGAGATTGTTTTTGAACAAGAAAAATTTTACAAGAACTTTTATTTGGCTGATTGTTTATTAAATTATGCTGTAAAAATTGCGCAAAACAATTTTGATAATATATATGAGCATATAAAAAAAACAGGCGGTTCTTACTCATATGGGCTTGATAAACATATAGATTTAATAAATAAAAACATAGATAAAAATCATGCATATAATTATTTTGCCAATTGTTATTTTGATAAATTACAAAAGAGTAATAATAAGTCTCTTTTAATAGAAGTTTATTTACATGATATAAATACAAAAAAACAACTTTTTTGCATTAGTTGTGAATTTGAAAAAATTACGCAAAATATTTTTATAAAAAATTTTAAAATAGCATGAAATATTTAAATATAATTTTATCAAGCGTATTATTCGTTTTATCTTATTTGTTTGTAGATTATTTTGTTTTTTTAATTATTCCTGCTTTTATTATTTTATTTATAACTTTGAAAAATTTAAATAACTATAAAATTTCTATTTATTCGGGATTATTATGGGGTATTGTTGTTTATAGTTTACAGTTAATATGGTTACTTGAATTATTATTAAACAAATCGCAAGCTAGTATATATAACACTATATTTATATATTTATTCATAATTTTATATTTAACACTTTTAACCATTATTATTTTTTGTTTTATATATTTTTTATTTTTAAAAACCAAAAATTTATTTTTTAAAATCTTAATTTTTATATCAAGCTTTTATTTATATTTCTACTTTATAATTAATAAACTTTTATTTTTTATAGACAATAATTGGGGATATCCATTTATAAATCCATTAATATTGTTATGTAGATATAAAAGTTTTTTATTTTTATTAAATTTAATTAATTTTAATTTTTACAATACTAATCAAGACGTTTCAAAAAACTTTTTAGAAAGAAATAAAATAATTTATTTAAAACCGGTAATAAAAACTTTTAATAATGGATATAACGAAAATACGGCTGCTCTGATGATTTATCAACAATTATCGGCACTTGATTTATATAAAATATCAAAAAATTATGACAAGTTAATTATTGTAACACCTGAATCGTATTTTCCGTATGCATTAAATGAGTATGAAAAAACATTACATTTATGGGAAAATGTTTTACCCCAAAATAGTGTTTTATTTTTAACAGCTCAACGAAGCCAAAAGAAAACGAGTATAAAAAATAAATATTATCAAACAATTTATAAAATAGAGTCGGGTCGCATAATTGATTTTTATGACAAAAAACATAGGTTTTGGTTTGTAGAAAAAGTTCCAAAAGATTTTAATAATTTACGCTTATGCAAAACTGCTTTTTTGGCGGGTAAATATAGTTTTTCAAAGGGTAAAGTAAAGAATAAGATTTTTAAAATTAATAATCAAGTAAATTTTATACCTATGATTTGCTCTGAGTTTTTTTTTGACAATAAAGACTGGATCCCGGGTCAAGCCCGGGATGACACCGGGGCTACCATTTGCTCAGAATTTTTTTTTGATAAAGATATTCATTGTCATCCTGAATCCTGCCATGAGTTTAATCGAATGGTTGTTTCAGGATCCAGTCCTTTAAACATACTGCTTTTGGTTGTAAATGATAGCTGGTTTTTGAATTATTTTAAAAAACTACTTTTTTATTATGCCGTTCTAATTTCAAATATGAAAAATATTCCAATTTTATATGTTGGGCATGAGAACTTTAGCTTTATAAAACCAAGTAATTTAAATCTTGAATAAAATATCTGAATTTCAACTTCTTGAATGTTTTTTTTTGTGTTATATTTTTACCTGTTTAATTGTACATTGAAAGGGTTTTATGAACGTTTATTTATTAAAAGATGTAGAATCTGTTGGTATGGCCGGATCTATTGTAAAAGTTTCCGACGGATTTGGACAAAATTTTTTAATTCCAAGAAAATTGGCTGTAAAAGTTACCGATGCAAATACAAAATTTTATGAAAATAAAATTGTAAAAGTAAAAACTGAAGCAAAAATATTAAATAGCAAAATAGCTATGCTTGCAGAGCGTATAAGTAATTTGCACTTGGTCATTAAAGAAAAGTCTCATGAAGGAAAACTTTATGGTTCCGTTGGGCCGGATGAAATTGTTGCTCTTTTAAAAGAAAAAGAGATTGTTGTTGATAGAAAACAGATTGAATTTGTAAAATCTATTAAAACAATAGGGGAACATAAAGTTATAATTAGGCTTTCTTCAAAATTAAAACCTGAATTTACATTAAAGGTTATCGAAGCCTAAATTTTTATTTAGTTAGGATATTACTGTGTCTGGGTACAATGCAAATTTTAAAAACAAAAATAAGGGTTCTACCCAGACAACTAGTTTTTTAAATAAAAATTTACCCATAAATCTGGATGCCGAAAAAGCCGTTCTGGCAGCTATTTTATTAAACGGAAATAATCTTACGCTTGTTAGTGATATTTTAAAACCGTTAGATTTTTATGATAGATCCCATCAAATAATATATGAAACAATGCTCGAAGTTGGGCAGGGTGAACATCGATTGGATCTATTGGTGTTACAAGATTCTCTTGAAAAAAAACAACAGCTGGCGGCAGCTGGTGGACTTGTTTATTTGATTGAATTACAAGAAAACATACCGGCAATCGGTATGATTATTCAACATGCAAAAATTGTAAAAGATAAATCTATTTTAAGAGATTTAATAAATTCTGCATCAGAAATAATTTCAACCTGTTATGACCAAGATATTAAAGAAATTGATACTGTTTTAGATAGTTCTGAAAAAAAAATTTTTCAAATTTCCAATAAATTGGTTCCTCCAACTTTTCTAAAAATGGATGAACTTTTAAAAAGAACATTTAAAAATTTGGCCCAGATGAAATCTTCCAGAGAGGGTGTAACTGGAGTTCCTTCAGGATTTACAGATTTTGATCGTATGACTTGCGGGATGCAAAAGGGTGATTTGCTAATTTTAGCAGCCAGACCGTCAATGGGTAAAACGGCTCTTGCTATGGATATGGCCATAAATGCCTGGAAGGCAGGATTTGCGGTAGGCATTTTTTCGCTTGAAATGTCTTCTGAACAATTGGTGTTGCGACTTTTGGCGTCACAATCAAGAATTTCAAATACAAAAATTAGAAATGCATCCGTTACATCGGATGAGTGGATGCAGCTTACAAATAGCGCCGCTCAATTGGCTGAGGCAAAAATCTTTATAGATGACAGCCCCGGACTTAATATTATGGAGCTTAGAGCTAAAGCCAGAAAGCTAAAGGCAAAATCTAAAATAGATTTTATAGTAATAGATTACTTGCAACTTATAAATGGTTCTGGAAATTATGAAAATAGAACTCAAGAGATTTCTACAATATCTCGGTCTTTAAAAGCTTTAGCCAAAGAATTGGATATTCCGGTGCTTGCACTTTCACAATTATCACGTTCTCTTGAAAGTAGAATGGATAAACGCCCATTACTTTCGGACTTAAGAGAATCTGGTGCTATAGAACAAGATGGTGATGTCATATTTTTTGTTTATAGAGATGTTGTTTATAATTCGGAAACGGAAAATCCCGACCATGCTGAAATAATTATTGGCAAACAAAGAAACGGTCCTATTGGGGCTTTTAATGTTAAATTTCAAGGTGAATTTACACATTTTTCAGATTTAAATAATGAAGATTATTAATCTTAGAATTTTAGAAATCGAAATATAAAAAAAGGGACCTAAAAATTAGGTCCCTTTTTTTATATAATTTGTAATTTCAAAATTATTTTTTATCTTCATCATCTTCAGATTCAAATGCAAGAAAATTTATTTGTCTACCAAAAATTTCTTGAGCTTCATCGTCTCTAATTGGGCCGTTTAAATCGAATAGCTCATTTTCAAATGGGTTTTCAATAGGTCGAATTTCTCTTTCTCGACGATTATTTTCTCTAACTATTCTTTCTTTTTGATTAAGTAATATTTCAACTTCATTGCGGATATCTCTATTCTGAAAATTGATCCCGTCACCTGTTCTGAGTTCATTTAATCTTTGCTCAATTTCATCTAACGTAGGTGAAACTTCAGGCGAGTTAAATTCGTCTTTCTGATCAGCGTTATTAAAAGGTATTTCAAATTCGGTTTCGTCGCGACCAAAAATTCTGCGACGTCTTACCGGGGATTGATTATCACCGGTAACTTCATTTAAGAATTGTGGTGTGGTTTGCTCTTCAGAAGAGTATTCAGAAGATGTTTCATAGTCACTACTATCCATTGCTTGGATTAGCGTTGAACTGTTAAGTAATGTTGCCAATAATAATAATTTTAATTTATTATTCATATATAATCCTTTTAAATTTAAGTTTTTTAAATTAATTATTCTCTTGATTTAATAATTCTTCAGCAAGTTCCATGTTTTCTGGTAAATTTTCATAGGTTTTAATTTTTTTAGATATAGCAAGCAGTTCTTTATAACGATTGCTATCTTTTTCATCATTATTGCTACGTCTTATCTGACTCATTTCTGTTCTTAATTCAGTTAGAGCTTTTGTTCTTTGTAAATCTATTACCTGCCATGGTGCCATAGCCTGGCTTTTTATGAAAATATTGAAGACTGTTAATAAAAGTAATTTCAGTTTAAAATTCATATAAAACCTCTTTAATTTCTTTAATTATTAAAAAATAGATAATAAATACTGGGGTTTATATTCTACACTATTTATATTACTTTAAAAGCGATAGAATATTTTTTAAAAACTATATGGATAAAAGGGAGAAAAGGGTGATTTTATTAGGCGTAGACCCCGGTTTTTCGGTAACCGGGTATTCAATATTAAAAAAAGAAGAAAAACGTACAATAATTCTTGATTATGGTTATTTAAAGATGAGTAGCCAAAAGAGTTTATCTGAACGCGTCGGAATATTTTATGGCTTTTTTAAAGACAAAATAGAAAAATTGGCGGTTACGGATATCGCATTGGAAACCTCATTTTTAGGTAAAAATGCACAAACATTTTTAAAATTGGGCTATTTGCGAGGTATTTTATACCTTTTGGCAAGTCAAAATAACTTAAAAATATATGAATTCGCCCCTCGTGAAGTAAAAAGTAGCGTGACAGGATTTGGGGGAGCTAGTAAAGAACAAGTAGCGCTGATGATATTATCTATGTTTCCAAAGCTTAATCAATTTGGCAAAATTGAAAAACAGGACGTTACGGATGCTATAGCAATTTCTATATGTGGAATCTGGAAAAGTAATCAAAATGAGATGCTAAAAAAATTGTAAGAAACATATAAAATATAGCAGACTTAAGGTTTTTTTTATTTTTCACACAAATATTGTATTTTCTATTTGTAATTTGATATGCTGTATTTAGTTATACGGAGTATAGGCCAAATATAAGTTTTATTAACCAAAAATTGGGGATTTTTTATGAAAAGTTTTAAAAATATAGCTTTAGCATTTATGATTTTATACAGTTTTAATGATTTATCGGCTGACATAACTTTGGTTAAAAGTAAATTTAAATATGTGAATGTTGATAGTATTAAAGATGTAATTGAAAAAATAACAGAAAAAGAAAACGATTTTATTGCTTTAGGAATACATAACTATAACATTAAATTTGAAGATGCTAAAAATTTAGTATCCGCATTAAAAGAACAAGACTGTAAACTTACTACTTTGACTATTAATAACAGCAATATCGGCAATATATTAGCAGGATTTATAGGAAAGGCATTAATAGACCCAAATTGTAAACTTACGAGTTTAAATCTTTTGAATAGTAATATCGAATATGATATCAATAACGGTTTTTTTATACCTAACGTTGGTGCAAAGAATATATTAGAAGCATTAGTAGATCCAAACTGTAAACTTACAAGGTTAGATCTTAGTGGTAATAAAATTAAAATTCATGAAATAGATCCTCTAATATTGAAGAATAAAAACTGTAAACTTATTTTGTTGAATCTTAGAGATAATCGTAGCATTTGGGACGACCATCAAAGAAAAATAAACCTTACAAAAGCACTTTGTACTGTAAATAATTTGAAAAGAATGCTCGAAAACGACGAAATAAATCAAAATAATTATGAAGAGATAATAAATGGTTCTATCGATACACTTTCTTATGTTCAAGTTTTAAATAAAGAAACAGTAACCGATTGGTACAATTCACTGAAAAAAGAAAAATTGCCATATTTGGATAGTGAATATAAAGAAGAATTAATCTATAATAAAATAGAAAATAGTGATGAAGCTATTAAATATATTCAAAATAAATTTACTAAATTAAAAAATGAATTAGAGAAAGAATATAAGAATGTTAATGATTTTTTAAATAATGAAGAATTGATGGACATTCTTAGCGTACAAATGTTGTTAAGAGAAGATTTTGGCCAAGGAGATTTTGGAGTAGAAGTTTAAAAAATTATAAATTTATTTATTAACCATATAAAAAAAGAC
>LDIX01000004.1:74729-143076 GCA_001468925.1 candidate division TM6 bacterium UASB340
GTCTTTTTTTATATGGTTAATAATTTATATTACAATAGTGTAGAATTGAAGAGTTGGTTAAAAGATAAATTTTATAAGCTTATAAGATTTAATAACAAGTATTTAATCAAAAAATAATTAAATTTAAAATACAGAGATGCTCTGTATTTTAAACAATATAAAAATAAAAAACAAAGCCTATTTCCGATAATAATTATTATGTTAAAAAAATATATAAATATTTACAAATTCAAAATCAATTTATTAAAATTGATTAAAAAACGGAAAAAATAAACCTTCTTTTTTTCTAAATTATTAATCTATTATTCCTTTTTATCTAATCTTGACCAATAAACATTTTTATTAAAAATTAATAACTCAGAACCAATAAACGAAATAGATTTGAATGAATAAATGAATGCCTTTAAAAAACAATCCCCCGAATTTCTTCGGGGGATAATAAAAACGTCTATATTTCTCAATTTTTGAAATTTTTCATAAAAAAAACAACCGCCATACAGGTAAAACCCATATGGCGGAAAAAAGGAGAAAGGAGAGTAGTAATGAAGCTAATTAAAATACTTGCTTAATAGAAAGACTCTTACACTTTACTATATCTAGCAAGTAACCATATACTAAACCTGTTCGCATAGAAAATCAAGTGCTTTTTTAATTAATTTGTAAAAATAATTAGATTTAAATAAAAATTACAGTCTGAAATGTAAAAACTGCGTTTTTTGTCAAAAAAGCTAAATTTTTACATTGATCTTTTTTTTATATAATCTCTGTTTATAAAAAAGAATAAGTAAGTTTTTTAGGATAATACAAAAATAATTAAAGTCTATTAATTTAAAGAATAAATTTTAAAATCAAACTTATTAAACTCTTCAAGTTTAAATTCAATAAAATCTTTTATTGGTGATGTAATAAACGATTGAAAATTTTGATCAGCAAGCAAATTGATTGTACTATTTAATTTTACAATATCAAAGTCTGTAATAAAATCATCCAACAATAAAACACCAATATCTTGGTTTTGAATTTTAGTAAGTTGAACAACTTTTAACAAAAAAAGTATTAGCTTTTGTTGACCTCTTGATGCAAAGAACCTCGCATTTTTATTTTTAAAAATTATTGAAAAATCATCCAAATGAACTCCGAATAAGCTTCTTTGCCAACGTTGCTCACTACTTAATAAATTTATTTTGTAATTTTGCCAAAAATTATCAAATTCTTGATACTCACCAATATTTTTTTTAATGTATTTTAATTCTATGGACAACTGAGACTCTACTGTACTAAAATATTTTTTTAAAAAAATATTAATTTGAGTTTCAATATCTTGTAAAAAAAACAATCTTTTATTTTGCAAAAAATTAGATTTTTCCCAAAGTTGTTTTGTCCAACTACAAAGCTCGTCTAAAATTTTTCCTGAAATATCTTTATTCGAATTTAAAAATAAAAATCTATTACGTTGTTCTAAATTTTTTTTATAATCTTTAAAATATCCAATTAAATCCGGTTCAAGTAAAAATAAAGACTGATTTAAAAAAGATCTTCTATATTCGGGAGCACCAACAATAAGTTGCAAATCATCTTCGGTCAATGCAATAACTTTATATCTTGAAATTATTTCTTTTACACTTGATATATTATTTTTGTTTAACTTTACACTTCTTTGACCATTCTTTGACAAGCCAATTTGTATATCACTTAAACTATTATCAATCTCTTGAAAGTCTACTTGTAAAAAAAAATGATCACTCAAATAATTTGCCAAATCATATTTGTGTCCAGCTCGAAACGAGCGCAAATAACAAGCGTAATAAATAGCTTCAAGAATAGACGTTTTTCCTGAACCATTATTACCTTCAAGTAAAACAAATTTATTATCAAAAGAAAGTTCAAAATTAGAAAAACATCTAAAATTCTTGAGCTTTAAATTTTTTATAATCACAAATTTTTACTAAAAATTATTTTATTCACCTGATGAAACCGGCATTACCAAATATGTAAAACTATAATTTTTTTCAACATCAATATCTTCAAAAATAATTGGTCGAGCATCACTTTGAATAAAAAAATTGACATTATCTTGGGGAAATGCCTGTAAACCGCTTAATAAATAAGGAGAATAAAATCTACTTGCAACTTCATCACCCTCAAAATTGGAAAGATCCAAAGCCTCATCAATTTTACCAACTTCTTTGTTAGACAAATTTACTGCAAGTTTTCCCGGCTGAAATTTAAAATTAGTTGAGACAAATTGACCGGAAAGCAAACAACTCGTTCTTTTAAGAGTTTTTAAGAATGCCTGTTTATCCAAACTGGCACCTCTAAAACCTTCACGTTCCAAAATAGGTTCATACTGAGGAAATGGATCGGAAATTAATTTTGTAAAAAAGTTAAAATTCACTCCGGAAAATACTAATTGATTTCCACAAACACCCAAGAAGACATTTTCTACGCTTGATTCTTCCAATATTTTTTTTAATTCCAAAACAGCTCTTTTTGGAAGTAACCATTTATTATTTTCATGTAATTTATATTTTCCCGTAAATACTTTTGCAAGTCTATGACCATCGGTTGCAACCATCAACATGCCTTCGGTTGTAAACTCTAAAAGCATACCGTTTAGGGCCGCATTTGAATTATTTTGTGGAATTAAAAATGCAACTTTATTCAATAAATCGAGTAGATATGCCGATTCAATTTGCATCAAATTTTCAATGCGTTCCGGAAATTGTGGAAAATCCTGAGCTGATCGTATATTTAAAAGAAGTTTTACCCCACCCGCTTTTAAACTTACCTGATTTTCTTTAAAATTAAACTCTATGTC
This sequence comes from candidate division TM6 bacterium UASB340, assembly GCA_001468925.1. Classification (GTDB taxonomy): domain Bacteria; phylum Babelota; class Babeliae; order Babelales; family UASB340; genus UASB340. The sequence continues at coordinate 77,548 of LDIX01000004.1, forward strand.
ACCTTCCATCTCTTTTACAAGATCAAATATACGTTTTCCGGAAATTAAAAAATCAAAATTTTCTACAAAGTTACTCTCTATTCCCATGCTCGACTGCAAGCTAATTTGCAGGTCTGTAGATTTTAATGTCAACTCTTTTGATGTAACCTGAAACATAATGGATTCGGTAACATCAAGCGTTGTCTTTTTACTACAGATCGGCTGCATAGCATTTAACAAATATAAAATATCTCTTTGAGCTATTGTAAATTTTCCATCCATAACTTTACTCTCTTTAAATTTATTATAAAATTAAAAACTAATTAACTTGATTATTATAAAACACGTAACAAAATAGTAAAAGTAAAAATTAAAAAACATGCATAAAAATATATTATTTTTTTTAGAAAAAAATTTAACTGAAAATATTAAAAGCGAAATTGAAATACGATTAAACGAATTTAATCTATTCAAAAATAAAAATAATCAAGAATGGTTCAATGAACTTTGCTTTTGCCTGCTTACGGCAAACTCAAAAGCCGAAACCGCAATAAAAATTCAAATAGAATTATCTATGGATGGTTTTGCAAAAAAAACGCAAACACAGATCGCTTATACGATAAAAAAACATGGCCATCGATTTCATAACACTAAAGCATCATATATTTTTCTAGCGCGCAAATTTTTAAATATTAAAGATATATTGCAAAATCTGTCCGATTTTCAGGCAAGGGAATTTTTAGTGACAAATATTAAGGGACTCGGATACAAAGAAGCATCACATTTTTTAAGAAATGTCGGTTATAATAATTTTGCAATAATCGATAGACACGTTTTACGTTTTTTAAAGCATCATAATTTGATTAGTGAAATTCCAAAAACTATTAGTAAGAAAAATTATTTATATTTTGAAGAAATTTTACAAAAATTTAATATTCCACAATCACGTTTGGATCTAATGATTTGGGCACACATGACAGGCAAAGTATTAAAGTAAATGCGCCCAGAGCATACGCTCAGGGCTACCTTAAAATCGCCCGCTTACGCAGGCTCAATAAACCAAATTTAATAACAACTTAAGATTTTACGTAGCAGTTTGTCATCCCGGGCAAGGACCCGGGATCTCTTTTTATACTTTCACACTTTATAAATATTTATATTTTTTATATTGATTTGTATTTATACAATAAATTTGTGTGTTCAAGACGGAGATCCCGGCTCGGTGGCCGGGATGACGGTGCAGAGCGCAATAAAATTCGATTAAGCGCTACGAATACAATGCGATATTGGGGTAACGGACGGCTAATGCCGTCCATACTCTTACGCCCTTGGATGCTTATCATCGTAAATTTTTCTTACATGACTTTTTTCAAGATGTGTATAAATTTGCACTGTAGAAATATTTTCATGCCCCAATAAAAGCTGTAATGAGCGTATATTTGCACCACTTTTTAATAAATGTGTTGCTAAAGAATGTCTCAACGTATGTGGTGAGACTTTTTTATTTATTTTAGTTTTTGATAAAATATTTTTTAAAATTATCCAAAAAGATTGCCTGGAAATCGGCTTTATATCGTTATTATAATAAGAAAAAAATAAATAATTTTTTCCAAAAACATGTTTATTTTTTTCAGCTTTTGGTTTTAAATTTTCATAAATTTTTTCCAAATAAAAATTCAAAAATTTTAAAACACCTTCAGGTAAAGGTATCACGCGCTCTTTGTTACCTTTTCCTACTAAAGAAATAAATCCTGTGTCAAAATGAATTTGATCTATTTTTAATTCAACCAACTCTGAAACTCTCATACCGGACGCGTATAACAAAGAAAGCATCACCCTGTTTCGCACACCTTTATCGGAATTATCTTTTGCAGCAGTTTTTAATAACTCTTCGATTTCACTTTCAGTAAGATAAATAGGCAATGTTTGTTCTAATTTGGGAAATATTAATGCACCGGCTTTATTTGAAATTTTAAATCTTTCAGACAAAAAATTAAAAAACGCTTTCAAACACGAAATTTTTCTAGACAGCGTTTTTGCCGACACACCACTTTCTTTTAATTTTTTTAAAAAATTTTTCAAATGGGTTTTATTTGAATTTTCCAGATTTACTTTTTTTTCTTTTAAAAATTGCAATAACTGTTCTACGTCTTTTTTATATGCAAGAAAAGTATTTTTTGAATATCTTTTTTCCGTTAACAAAAAAGTTATAAAAGCATTATACATGCTTTCATCGTTAATACCGTTCGGCATAATAACTCCAAAACAAATTAGTAAGCCTTTGCAACCAACACATCAGTTTTAGCCGATTTGCCACAAGAAAAACAAGTTTTATTTTTTTTGCTATCAAGCAAGCATCTAATAGAAGCTTTATAATCTTTTAACTTAGTTTCACAATCTGATAACCCACACCAACCTGTTTGATATAAACCATTTTTTTCTTCAAGATTTTTTGCTATTTCGTTTAAATTATCAGCTTGATACCAATTGTCGTTTAATCTTTTTTTTGCTTTTTCAAACAAACTTTTTTGAATATTTTCAAGCAATAAGTTAATTTCTTTATCAATGTTATCTATAGAAACAAACTGTTTTTTCTTTGTTTTATCCTGTTCAACTCTATTAACAAGAACAACCTGATTTTTTTCAATATCTTTAGGTCCTATCTCAAGTCTTACAGGAACACCTTTTAATTCCCATTTAAAAAATTTTGCACCCGGAGTTAATTGATCATCATTATCAATTTGTGCAAAAACACCATTATTTATAAGCAAATTTTTAATTTCTTCGGCTTTATTTATTACCAATTCTTTATCTTTTTCTTCTTTAAATATTGGTACAATTATAACCTGAATTGATGCAATTTTAGGTGGAATAATCAAACCGTTTTGATCGCCATGAGTCATAATCAATGCACCAATAAGTCTTGTTGTAGCACCCCAAGAAGTGCAATATGGCGAACTTAAATTTCCATCTTTATCCTGAAATTGTATATCAAAAGATTTTGAAAAACTGTGGGCCAAAACATGGCTTGTACAAAGTTGTAAAGCTTTACCATCTTGCATTAGACCTTCTATTGTAAATGTTCTATCCGCTCCGGCAAAGCGCTCATTGTCGGATTTGATACCGGCTATCGCAGGAATAGCCAAATAATTTTCAACAAAATCTTTATAAATATCCAACATACGTTTTGAAAATTCAACAGCCTGCCCATGAGATTCATGAGCTGTGTGCCCTTCTTGCCATAAAAATTCTGTAGTTCGCAAAAATGGCCGAGTACGCATTTCCCATCTGACAACATTAGCCCATTGATTTATTTTTAAAGGTAAATCTCTCCAAGATTTTATCCATTTTGAAAACATATAATAAATAATAGTTTCAGACGTTGGACGAACAACCAACGGTTCTTCAAGCTCTTTTCCCCCGGCATGAGTTACAACAGCAAGCTCAGGCGAAAACCCTTCCACATGTTTTGCTTCTTTTTTCAAAAAGCTTTCCGGAATAAATAAAGGGAAATAGGCATTTTGCGTACCGGTTTCTTTAATTTTTTTATCCAATACTTTTTGTATATTTTCCCATATGGCATAAGAATAAGGTCGAAAAACAAAACATCCTTTAACCGGACTTTGATCAACCAGTTCAGCTTCACTTAAAACATCTTGGTACCATTGTGCGAAATCTTTATTTATATCCGAAAGTTTATTCATACTAATACCTATAACCCGATAAGTTCAAAATATTGACACGAAACACTAAAATAATTTATCAAATATTATAAATATTAAGTATTTTTGGAATAAAAATCAAAATTTTTAAGATTTAAAGGACTTATATGATTTTTTTACATGAACCTATAACCGTTATAAACCTAATTTTATGTTCTTTAACCGCTATCTTTAGTTTTTTTATATTCAGAAAAACTAAAGATCAATTTATTTTAAAAATAGCTTTATCTTTCTGCTTTTTTGCCATCGCTCATCTTATAACTCTATTTCAACTTAATATAATTCTGACCACTCCATTAATTATAATAAGAACCTTGGCATATTTATTAATAATTTGGGGAATTTACAAAAAAATAGATTCTTATCTAAAATTAAAATTTTGGGGTTACTTAAGTATATTTATAGTTTTATTTTCAGTAATTTTTTTCATATCTTCAAAATATTTTTTAATAAAATTTAATCTATATTTTTTATCTGAAGTAACAAATTTCATACTTTGCTTAACGGTAATACTTTTAGGTTATTTAGCAAATAAAAATCATAATTTTCCAATATTTAAATATATTGGAATAGGCTTTGCCATTTTTGCGTTTTTTCATTTAATAAAAATACTTAATATGGATCATATATTTCTTGTTCATTTAATAATTACAAGACTGATCGCATATTTTATAATATTTGCCGGAATATATTCAATAATCAAAGCTGAAACTTTAGATAAAATACTTCTTTATGCATCAAACGTTAAAGTTCAAATTACCATAATTACACTAATGGTTGCTGTTTTGGTTTTTCTTTTTTATAAACAAAACAAAACATTTAGCTTTACTGATCCAAAACCGGATTTAAAAACAATAAAAGCTTTTTCCGATGAAAAAAACATCAATGAAATTAGAACCGGAATTTTTATTAAAAATTTCCCGGAATTCGATATAGTAAAAAATGAATTTACAGTAAATGCAATAGTTTGGTTTGAGTTTGATCCAAACTTAGTATCATTGGACAAAATTAAAAGCTTTTCCTTCGATAAAGGCAATATCCTAAAACAAGAGGATGTCCAGACAAAAATAATAAATGATAAACTATGGGCATATTTTGAAGTTATTGTAAGTTTTAGTAGCAATCTTGATTATAAACTATTTCCACTTGAGGATCATAAAATATATCTAAAATTATTAAATAATAAAATGGATCCAAACTCAGAAATTCTAGTTTCATACAATACTGACTTACAAATAAGCGAAGAAATATTCACAAACGATTGGAAAATTATAAATACGGAAGTCGAATATGGTTATTCTGAGGAAATTCTTGATAAAAACGAACCGGACAAATCGACAAAATATCCTATAGTTTCTTTTGAACTTGATTTTCAAAAATCAGGTATTAGAAAAACATTGGCAATATTTTTACCACTTTATATGGTATTTTTCTTAAGTCTTTTTTCTTTAATTTTAAATACAAAAGACACAACGGGTATTCTATCTTTATCCGTAGGTAGTACAAGTGCATTGATCTTTGACCTTGTTGCAATTGAAAATATGAGTCCAAATGTACGATATTTTACCGTATCAAATACAATTTACACGATATTACTAATAAGCTCTTTTATAATACTTTTATTGAATATTTACACTATAAAAAGTTTAAACATACAAAATCCTGAAAATGAAAAAAATCTAAAATTATTTAGAAGTTATTTTTTTATATTCTTTATACTTTCAACAATTCTTACAACCTATGCTTTAATATTTTATAAATAAATTGGGAGAGCATTGTGAATAAATTATTTTTAATTTTTACTTTTTTATTTTTTATAAACTCAAAAGCAAATAGTGAAATAGATTTATTTCAAACTATTGATGATATAAATCATTATGCAAATAAAATACCTGAATATCCTGAACCTGATAATAAAAATTGGTTAAAAGCCGATTATACAACTTTTTATAAAAAACAAACCCCGGATAAGCTTCAAGCTTTTGTGCAAAATATATATGACAAAATTACATTGCAAAGGGATACATGGGAATATAAAAAATTCAAACATTTACTCGAAAAAATATCCGGTTTAAAATCTAAAGATCAAACTATAGATCAAAATAGTATAAAAATTACAGCTCAAAAAGATTCAACTTTTATAATTTTTACCGAAATTGGGGGAGCTTTTCACTCTTTGGTCAGAAGTCTAAACGAATTAATAAAGCTTGATATTTTAGACAAAAATCTAAACATAAAAAAAGAGAATTTTATTTTATTCAACGGTAATGTTCTTGGAAATTCACCATATATACTTGAAACATTTACATTAATACTGAAATTAATGGAAAAAAACCCAAAAAATATATTTTTTATTAAAGGCAAATACGAAATCGATGAAAATTGGCAAAATTTTGGACTAAAAAAAGAATTAATTATAAAATCCGGCACAAAAATTTTAGTAAAAATTCCACTAAAAGAAGAAATTAACAAATTTTTAAGCAGTTTACCAATAGCCATTTATATAAATACTGACAAAAACAAAAACGATTTCATACGCATTTCATATTTTAATAGAAGTTTTTCAAAAATAATTGAAAAAGAAAATGTCATTGCAATTATAAATGGTGATAACAATAATATTACAAAACATAAAAAAACAGATGGTTTGTTTGAACTTTTTCCTGATAAAGGAGCTACTGCCTGGTCTACAATATCCGGAGCAACAAAATATTCTCAAAAAATTTTTCAGTTCAAAAATGATGCTTTTGTAATACTAAAGCCAATAGATAACAGCTTAGATTTATATTATAAAGACGCTAATTTGATAAAAGAGTTTGATAAAAAACAACTAAGTTTACTTTCACAAAAAACTGATACTCAAAAAGAGTTTATTACTGAAAAAGAAAAATCAAGTGAAATATTAATCGGGACTACAATGGATTTTTCCGGTGAAGATGCAAATATTTCAAGAGATGTATTGAAAGGTTTGCACCTGGTAATAAATAAAATTAATTCCAATGGCGGAATAAATGGCAAAAAAATAAAATTGGTCCATCTTGATAATAAGTATGATCCACAGTTGGCCGCTAAAAATGTTCAATTATTAATAGATGCCGGAATAGATAAACTTTTGTGCCCAATAGGCAGCTACCAATTCAAGGGATACATAGATTTTATAAAAAACGGCAAAATTACCGTTTATTTTCCTGAAGTCACTTCACCTGAATACAGAAACAATAATTTAAATCATATTGTGCATTTTTTTGCAACATCCGATAGGGAGTCTGAAATACTTACAAACTATTTATTGAAAAAATTTTCACCAAATAAAATAGGAATATTTTATGAAGAAGAAACATTTAGTAAAAAATCTGCTGAAAAAGTAATTGAAATACTCACAAAAAATAATTTGCTAAAAGACAAAAACTGGGTTGAAGCTACTCATTTGCCCAAATCCGTTGACATTAAAGATGCCGCAAAAAAAATTATCACCTTTAATCCGGAAGTTATTTTTTTACTTTCATCAGAAATAGCAATACAAAATTTAATTAATAGTTTGGGTATGGAATTTTTATTTAATAAAATAATTCTTGGAATTAGTACATGTTCGGGATCTGCATTTAAAACATTTTTAAAAGAAAAAAAGCTAAAATTTATAAATACACAACTTACACCGGATCCAATAAAAAGCGATATTGAGCTTGTTAAAGAATTTGTCACCGATACAACAAAAGCCGGCGAACCTTTAAGCACATTTATACTTGAAGGTTATATGGCAGCAAGTGTATTTTTTGATATTCTTAAAAAAATACCGGAACCAATTACAAATGAAAAAATTTTGGCTGAAATGGAAAATATAAAAAATCAAAATTATAAAGGTTTAATGCTAAACTTTAACCCGGAAAGAAGAGAAATATTTAATACTGTCTGGCTCGATACCGGTGATGAAGTTATAATGAAAAATGAGTAAAAATATTTGAAGGTAAAATATGAAAACAGGTAAAATATTTATAATTGCAGCACCATCCGGTGCAGGAAAAACTACCGTTACAAATGAAGCAATTAAAAGAATGGCAAATAAAATAGATATTTCAAAAGTAATAACCTATACAACAAGATCTCCACGCACTGGCGAAATTAACGGCAAAGATTATCACTTTATATCACTTAAAGATTTTGAAAATAAATTAAAAAATAACTTTTTTCTTGAAACTACAAAATACAGTGGTGAATTCTATGGCTCGCCGGCAAGTATTATAAACGATTTAAAACTTGGAAAATCTTTTGTAATTGTTACAGACTTAGTTGGAGTTAAAGAGTACAAAAAGTTATTATCAAATGCTATTTTAATTTGGATTACAATACCTAGTTTGGATATTCTTAAAGAACGTTTAATTAAACGCGGCGATGATAAAGATAAAATAGAAAAACGTATTGAATTGGCAATTAAAGAATTTAAAGAAGCAGAAAAGCCAAGATTATTTGATTATAAAATCATAAATAATATATTTGATCAAACTGTAGCTGAACTTTGTAAAGTTATAGAAACAAATGTTAATTAAAATTGGACAAATATTACTATCGATATAGACTTTTGTCCAATATTTAAAAAGATAAGTATTTTTATTGTTTTTTACGCATTTCATCTTTATAAAAGACAAATAAGCCAATTATTATGAAAATTAGTGATATTAAATAATGCCAAGTAATCTTTTCCATCAAAAAGATATATCCATAAAAAGCACCAAATACCGGGCATAAAAATCCGGCACTTGTAATAAAAGTTATAGAATACTTTTTTAAAAGCCAGCCATATAAATTATATACAATTATATTTGCAACTAAAACAAGTAAGAGTGTCCAAAAAAGAAACGGTCCAATTTGTGTAACCGGTGATTCTTTTATCCCATCTACAAATAAAAATGTAAAAAATGCACCGATTCCACCAAATAACATTGTTATACCATTTATCATTAAAAGCGAATATCCGCGATCTAATAATTTTCTTACCAAAAACCAGGCGTACGCACCGGATATAACTGCAATCAAAAGTGTAATTTCCGGCAATGATACCGAAAATAGTTCCATTCGAGATTCTCTTATATCTGTTTGTGTAAGCAATATTGGTACCAAACCCAATATCCCAATAACAAGACCAATAAATTTTTTAAGTGACAGCTTTTCAGATAAAATAATATACGATAAAAGTGCCGCTATAAAAGGTGTTGCCGAATATATCAAAGTTGTTTTTGAAGAAGTTAAATATTGCAACGACCAAAATTCAAAAATAAAAGATATATAAATATGAAAAAGTGCTGTTTTTAAAAACAATCCCCAATCTTTTTTATGCACAAAAAATTGCTTGCGTTTAAAAAAATAGATAAAAGAAAGCATTAAAGTTCCAGCAACTATCATTCTAAATGCTATTAAAAAGAATGGCTTAGAAAAGGCCAAAGTAATTTTTGCTATTGTAAATGTTGATGCAAGAATTGCATATAATAAAAGAACTAAAAACACGATTTTCTCCCATTTAATTAATTTTTTTGTTAAAAAAATAAAAAGATATTACAAAAAAAATTATTGGCGGTAAATAATAAAATATCGCAACAATCTCGCTTGTTAATGATAAAGATTTTACAGTATTTAACAATATATATGATAACAAAAAAATTAATCCCGATGAAAAAAGAGAAATTAAAAGATTACTTTTATTTTTAGCAAAAAGCATAATTAAAAAAAGAGAAATAAATGGAATTAAAAATTGCCATAAAACCTGCGCATAACGTTTATGAATTTCCAAGATACAATTTCGTTTATCCGCCAACTTTAAATTATCTCGTGATTTTTTAAGTTCTTTTAATGTAAAAAATTTTAAATCCTGAACGCCCAAATTATTATTTTCATAATTTAAAAATGGCTTTAAATTTATTTCAGTTTTTTCAAAATTGGAAATATAGGAACTATTTGAAGATATGTTTTGAATAAATCCATCATTTAATATTAAGATTTCATTTGTTAAATAGCCTTTACTGGCATTAACAATATACTGTTCTCCATTTTTTTCTTTAAACAATAATAATAATTTTAAAAATTCTAAATTATCTTGATTTTTAATTTGTTTTTTAAAAAATATTGTAAAATTACTGGACAAAGTATGAAATCTATTAGCTTGTAAATTTGAAAAATGTTCTTTAGCCAAATTTAATATAAGTTGTTTTCCACTTTTATAACTTTTAGGCGCAAATCTGGTTACAATTGGAACATAAAATAATAAAATTATTAACGAAAAAATAAATGTAACCAAATATATTATTTTTTTTGCTTTAGAAAAATAGTATATGGAAATTATTTCTTCTTCTATGTACATACTTCCCAAAGGAATTTGTACTGCCAAGCTTGATGCTATTGGAATTGCAAATTGTGCCATTAAAGGCATCATAAGAAAAAAAATTTTAGGTATGGTTGATAAAGATGAAATAACCGGAAGTCGTAAAAACACATCACTTGCAGCTAAAATTGCTATTAAAACTGTAAAATAAATTAAAAAAAAATAAAAAAACTTTTGAAAAAAATATTTAAATAACATTGTCCAAAATTCTAATACGTTCAATAGCCAATGCTTTTCCTGAAATAGAATCAATTTTTGAATATATTGCATTGATTTCAAAAGGCGGCTTAGTTTCCGGTTTAAATTTCGTTGGCAATTGAGTTATAAATTTTGTAATAATTGAATCTTTTTCCATTCCAAGTATTGAATCGTGTGCACCACAAAATCCAACATCGGTTATGTAAGCAGTGCCATTTGGTAATAATCTTTCATCTGCAGTTTGAATATGAGTGTGCGTTCCACAAAAAAGAGAAATTTTGCCATCAAGATAGTTGCCTAAAGCACGTTTTTCAGATGATGCTTCTGCATGGAAATCCACTATAATCATATTCGTTTTTGATTTTAATAAAGTTAATAACGACTCAGCTTTTCTAAATGGACAATCAATATTTTCGCGCATAAATACACGCCCTTGAAGATTAATAACTCCAACAAATTTATCTTTTACTTGATAAATTGCATAACCTTTACCAGGACAATCGGATGGGAAATTTGCCGGGCGTAACAAATAATCGGTTTTATTTAAAAAATCATAGATTTCTCTATTTTCCCAAATATGATTACCGGATGTAACAATATCAACTCCGGCAGTTTTTAATTGTTCTGCAATTTTTGCGGTTATACCCTTGCCATTTTTTGCAGAATTTTCGCCATTAACAATTATAGAATCTATAGAATATTTATTTTTTATATTTGGTAGATGCTTTAAAAAAACATCTACCCCTAAATTTGAAACAATATCTCCAACAAATAAAAAATTTAATGTCTGTGTCATTATAACTAAACCTCCAATTTTATTTTGCGAATTCAATTATTCGCTTCTCTCTTATAACATTAACCTTTATCTGTCCGGGAAAATTGAGTTCCGATTCAACTTTTTTAGCAATATCTCTTGCAAGCATTGCCGCTTTATCATCATCCATTGTAACTTCATCAACAATTACTCGAACCTCTCTTCCGGCTTGTAACGCATATGCTTTTTTAACACCATCAAAACTTGTTGCTATATCTTCAAGTTGTTCTAAGCGTTTTATATAAGTGGTAAGTGTTTCGCGTCTGGCACCGGGTCTTGATGCTGAAATGGCATCTGCTATATGTGTAATTAATCCATAAATTGTTTTTGCTGGAATTTCATCATGATGACTCGCTATTGCATTTACAACAATAGGATCTTCACCATATTTTTTAGCCAAATCTGCACCGATCATTGCGTGAGGTCCTTCAACTTCGGCAGATACAGCTTTTCCTATATCGTGTAAAAGACCGCAACGAGCCGCAATATCAGGATCCAATCCAAGTTCATTCGCAACCATTCTTGCAAAATATGCGACTTCTTTACTATGTACAAGATTATTTTGTGTATAACTTGTTCTAAAATGCAAAGAACCTAAAAGTTTAACCAATTCGGGATGAACACCCCTAAACCCAAACTCCAAAACAGCTTGGCGACCAATTTCTTCGATATTTTGATCTATTTCTTCTTGGCATTTTGCAACAACTTCTTCAATTCTTGTTGGATTAATTCGACCATCCTGAATTAATTTATCCAAAGCTCTTTTTGCAACTTCCCTTCTTATAGGATTAAAACCTGAAATAGTTATAATTTCAGGAGTATCTCCAATAACAAATTCCATTCCGGTTGCCATTTCTAAAGCTTTTATATTTCTTCCCTCTTTACCAATTATTCGTCCCTTCATGTCTTCGTTTGGTAAATTAACAATACTTGAAGAGTGTAAAGTCACCTGGTCAGCAAGATATCTTTGCATTGCAGAAGTTAAAATTTCGATAGATTTATCTTTTGCGATTATATTAGTTTCTTCGTCCACTTTTGAAAGCCATTTTTGTTTTTCAAGTTTTACCTCTTTTTCCATCGCCTCAATCAAAATTTTGCGGGCTTCATCTTGACTCATACCGCCAACTTTTTCAAGTTTTATTACAAGATCATTGTAAAGTTTTTTCAACTTTGCTTCATCAAATCCTAATGCATCAAGGCGCCTGGACATATCACGTTCTTTTTGTTGTAACTCTTTTCTTAGATCATCTAAAAGAACTTCTCGCTGTTCTATTGCATCTTCTTTTTTTTGCAACTTATGTTCAATACGTTGCTGTTCAATTTTTTCTTTTTTAATTTCCAAATCGAAATCGCTTCTTTTTTTATAAAGCTCTCTTTTAAGATTTGCCAAAGCTTCGCGTTTTTCATTTTCTGCAGCTTCTTTAGCATCGGCCAATAATTTTTGCGCCTCAAATTTTATTTTATAAAAGCTTTCTTTTTTTGTTTTAAAATAAAGAAATATTGATATGGCTCCTAATAAAAGCCCTGAAAAAAATATGACTATTAACATTTTATAATTCCCTTAATTAACAAATTATCCCAAAAAAAAAATTAACATTAAGACATCAACCTTAATGTTAATTGTATAAAAAGGAACTATAATATAGAAAAATATATAAAAAGTAGTAATTTTTTAGGCGAGCTCTGAATCCAATAAATTCCCCAGCTTTAAAACTTTTTGCTGCAAAATTCCCAGATTGTCATTATTTTGTTTTAATTCTTTTGCCAACTCCAAAGCTAACATAACGGCTGTGATATACCCATCATTTGTATTCATAGCCGATGCTATTTCTTTCATTTTTTTGTCAACATATTGTACCGCAAAAAGAACGTCGGACTCATTGTCATCAGTAGCAAAAGTATAATTTTTGCCAAAAATAACCGCCTGAATTTTTTTTAATTCTTTTTCCATAATTAAATTACTTTACCACTTCTTTATTTTTCTCTTCGAGCGAGCTAATGCTATCAAGTAAATTTTTAATAGAATCTTTTATAAGATCCTTTTCAAGCTCAAATCCTTCAGAAGTTTTTTCTTTTGTTATTAATGCCTGCTCAAGTTGCACGCACTTTGACAATAACTTATCGTTTTCTTTTTTCAACTCACTATTTTTATTTTGTAAGTCTTTGTTCTTCTGAACGATTTGAAGAACTTTTACCTCTAGCTCCTCTAACTGTTTCATTTTTCTACCTTTTTATACAATCAAAGGTTAATAAATTGACACTCGACATACAAAAATTTTATTATTTTCATATGTCGCATATCAAGTTTTTTACTTTTTCGCCAATTCTACCAATTTTGTAAAGGCTTTTGGCTCAAAAATAGCAAGCTGACTAAGCATCTTTCTATTAATTTTTATATTTATTTTATCCAAAGCATTAATAAATTTACTGTAACTAATGCCATTTTTTTTACAAGCCGCACTAATTCTAGAAATAAAAAGAGCTCTAAAATCTCTTTTTTTCAATTTTCTACCAATAAATGCAAACTCCATAGCTCTTAAAAGAGTCTCTTGGGCTCTTGTAAAAACTTTACTACGCAATCCCCAAAAACCTTTTGCTTGTTTTAACACTCTTTTATGGCGTTTTTTTGTAACTGTGCCTCGTTTAATTCTGCTCATAATTGTCCTTTGTCAATGCTCTATTTTTTATCATTTAATAATATAACTAATCCGGCATCAATATGCTTATATTTTTAGCATTTGCGCCTTCAAGCAAAACACCATGTTTAGATTGTCTTACTCTTTTTGTGCTTTTCGCCCAAGAATGATGACGTCTATATGATTTTGCTCTTTTAATTTTTCCATTACCGGTCTTTCTAAATCTTTTTCTGCATCCAGCATGAGTTTTCATTTTTGGCATATTATGGTTTCCTTAAAAAACTAATTTTATTTCAAAAAATATATTTTGGACCAAAATGGACCAGCCTTTTGTTCTTTTTCTTCAAGCAAAGTTCCAATTTGCTGATCCGTTAAATCTTTATTTATTCTTTCAAACAGTCTTGCACCCAGTTCTTTGATCATTATAAATTCACGACCCCTAAACTGCAGTGTAAATTTTACTTTTTTACCGTCTTTCAAAAATTCAACAGCTTTTCTTAATTTCGTGTTGTAATCATTATCATCAATATTCGGCCTAAGTTTAACTTCTTTTATTTGTATAATTTTTTGTTTTTTCTTAGCATCACTAAGCTGTTTTTTCTTTGCATACAAAAATTTACCAAAATCCATTATTTTGGCAATAATTACATTATCTTTTTCGCCTACTTGCACCAAATCAAGCCCGGCATCTTGAGCCGCTCGAAGAGCTTCAAATTTTGATATAACACCAAAATTTTCACCATCTGCGCCGATTACCTGCATTTGAGAAGCTCTAATTTTCTCATTTACAAAATAACTTGTAGCCAAAAGCTTATCACCACGCTCCGGCTGCCCATTTCCCTGTTTAAATTTACTCACTAATAAATTCCTTATAATTCAACCTACTCAATAGGGTCGGTGTTTTTCATTACGGCATCAAGAACACGATTAAGTAACTCTTGATTTTCATTAAACGCCTTAACACAATTATCCCTACCTTGAGCAATTTTTTCTTCTTGGTACATAAACCAAGGACCTGACTGCTTTATAATACCAAGCTTTACAGCAATCTCAAGCAGATCCAACTCTCTTGATATTCCATGGCCAAAAATTAAATCAATTTCAACAACTTTAAATGGCGGAGCCATTTTATTTTTAGCTACTTTTACCGATACTCTATTTCCAAATGGTTTACCATCTTTCTTTAGTGTAGCAATACGTCTTACATCAAGGCGAACCGATGCATAAAACTTTAATGCGTTTCCGCCGGTTGTTGTTTCTTTATTTCCAAAAGGCATACTATCAATTTTATGTCTAATTTGATTTATAAATATTAAAGATGTTTTTGATTTATGTACAATAGGCGTAAGCTTTCGCAATGCTTGAGACATTAACCTTGCTTGAAGTCCAACATGGTGATCTCCCATATCGCCTTCAATCTCAGCCTTTGGCACCAATGCAGCTACCGAGTCTATAACCAATAAATCAATAGCTCCTGAACGAATAAGCATTTCTGCAATATCCAATGCCTGTTCACCATAATCCGGTTGAGAAATAACCAAATCTTTTGTGTTAACACCTATGCTTGTCGCATAAATTGGATCCATGGCATGTTCAGCATCTATAAATGCACAAATGCCACCGGCCTTTTGAGCTTGTGCTATTGCGTGTAACGTCAAAGTTGTTTTTCCGGATGCTTCCGGACCATATATTTCAATTACACGACCTCTTGGAAGTCCTCCTATGCCCAATGCCTTATCAATCATAATAGAACCGGTTGAAATTGTTTGAACACCATCAACCGTTTTTTGACCCAAAAGCATTACTGCGCCTTTCCCAAATTGTTTATCAATCTGGGCAAATGCTACTTCCAAGGCCTTATGTTTTGCTTCGAACTCTGCGTTACCGGCTGCAACTTTTTTTACTTGCATAAAACTATTCTTTCTCTTGTATTTATAAAATTAAATATCAATATCTTCAGGATAACTCATTCCCCTTTGCGCTCCCAATGTTTTTTCGAACTTTTCTATTTTAGCAGTTCTTAATAAAGATGCAATAAAAGCCTGTATATAAGCACCTTTTTCTTTATCCAAAACAGTTTGCATTAAACTGTTTTTTTCTTGTGCAAAAGATATCAAATTGGTTTGTTCAATGTTTTTTAACTGCACCAAACAGTAATCATTCTTATTTTTAACAGATAAAACCTGATCGCCACTATCAAGCACAAAAGCCGATTGAATAAAAGATTCTTCAAGGCCTAAATCATCAAGTTTATCACTCTTTTTAACAGATTTTGTTTCCACAATATTTAAACCAAATAACTCCGATACAGTTTTTAAGGTTTGTTTTTTTTCTAGAATTGATCTTTTGGCCGTATTAATATCTTGTTTTAAAAGCTTTTTAGCATTCTTTTTATAAATATTTTTTAAAACTGTAGCTTTTACTTTATCAATTGAAGGTATAAAACTTTTTTGAATATTATTTACCTGAAACAAAACAAAATCTTGTTTATATGCAAAAAAACCATACTGACCAATTTTTTTGTTAGGTGAAAATATGTGTTCAATAAGAGCAGACTCTATTGATTCATCTTTTGTAATATTTTTTTCAAATAATTTTGTGTCTATTTTTTTTAGGTTATTTTCTTTTACAAAATCATTTAATACATTTTCATTTGAAAGAACTTCATGAACAATTTTTTGCAAATCTGATCTTAAGCCTGTTAATGTCTTTTTACTCTTTAATGTTTTTAATATTTCATCTCTAACATCGTCCAAAGGTTTTGTAGATGCACCTTGCCTTTGTTCAAGTTGAATAAGTTCATAACCATCTGAAACTTTTATTATATCTGAAATTTCACCGGGATTTTGTAATCTAAAGGCCGCTTTTTCAAACTCCGCATCATATGTGCCTTTATCGAAGAAATTTATAAGACCGCCATTTAAAGCTGTTTTGGTATCTTGAGAATATTGTTTGGCCATATCAGCAAAATTTGCTTTTTTGGATATTACCTTTTCTTTTATTTCTTTAGCTGTCTTTAAAATTGATTCAATTTTTTCGGCTGAAGCGTTTTTATCTATCTTGAAAAGAATATGTCTTATTTTTACTTTAGGAGCAATTCTAAATAATGTTGAACTGTTTTTATCATAAAAAGATTGTATCAAAGATTCATCTATGACTATATTTTTTTTATAATCGGCACTTTTTACAAGCCAATAGGCAGCAGATCTTTTTTCCGGAACTCTATAATTTTCTTTGGTATTTTCAAAAAAGTTTTTTAATTCATCATTACCAATTTCTTTAGATTCTGCTTTTTTAAGATAATCATCAAATTTAAATTTAATTAAGCTAAAACTCTTTTTTGCAATTTTATTTGTAAAAATTTCCTGTAATTTTTTTACAGGAATATAGTTTGCAAGTTGAACAAAATTTTGAAAAGTTTCTCTTTCAATCGAATGCTGCAATTTATCTTCAAATTCTGTAGGAGTTGTACCAATTTGCATTAAATATCTCTTATAAACATCCAAATTGATATTTCCCGCACTGTCTTTTAAAAATTCAGGCAATTTTGCAATTAACTCTTTTTCAAAATTCTCCTGATCAACATCAACATTATAATATGATTTTTCCATATCCAATATTTTATTATTTATGCATGCATCAAAAGCAGCCTGTTCAGGGTTTAAAAGACCAAACATGGATAAAAATAAATCCATTGAAATACCTGTTCTTCTGGCATAATCTTTATATAATTCAATTTGATTTTTTATATCATTTAAAGATCTTTGATAATCAATTAATTTTATATCCTGTCCATTAATTTTTGCTATGGCTATTTGAGCCGGATGTTGGCTTCTATATGTCAAATACGTGGCAAAAGTACTTGCAGCTAATGCAAAAAAAACAACCCATAAAACCGAATGCCATTTTTTCATCTCTTTTCTAAATATGTATATCATTTCTATCCTTTCTAATAATATTTAGTTATAAAAAAAGCGATTATGCTCAAATTGTATCTTTAAGATGAATTATAGGCAACAAAAATTTTTTGAATAAAAATAAAAATATATAAAAAGTATTTTTTTAAGATTATCTTTTAAAGCTAAAAGGACTAAATGAAAATTTTTCAGTATTTGACACTTCAATAATTTTATTATCAAAAGAGTTATTATCAGACAAATTTTGAATCTGGGTTTTGAAGCTTTTCCAAAATACCTGTTGTTTTCTGGCATATTGCCTAGTTTTGCAATAAATAATTTCCGTTAAATTATCTAAATCTTCCAGCTTTTTACCGGTTTTGATCCAATGTAAAATTTCGTTGTATCCAATCAAGCCCTTTTTATCAAAAAAGTTTTCCCAATTTGTACCCACAAATTTTTCAACTTCTTGTATCCAGCCGTTTTTTATCATTTCAACCGTTCTTTTTTTAATTCGTTCGTTTAAAATTAAACTATCGGGATTTATAAAAATAAATAAAAAATTAAACGGTGGGTCAAATTTAGGCATGGCATCAGAGGGTTTAATTCCTAAATTTTTCCAAATATCTATAGCTCTTTCAATCCTATAACTATCGTTTGGATGAATTTTTGCAGCACGTTCAGGATCAATTTTATTCAAATAATCCCAAGAGTATTGAATATCGAAAGTATGCAAGTCAGGGATCCTGTCTTTATTTAATTCAATAGGTGGGAAAAGTAGTGATTTTAGATAAAAAAGTGAGCCACCAACAATAATTGGTGTTTTATTTTTAGCAACAATATCATTTATTTTATTAATAACAAGATTTTTATATTCAATTACAGACAAATCTTTTGGCTCATTTAAAATATCAAATAAATGATATGGGATCTTTTGATTTTTCCAGTCAGGCTTTGCCGTACCTATAGATAAATTAGTATAAAATTGGCCAACATCTGCATTTATAATCTCGCCACCCTCAATTTGTGCAATTTTATCCGAAAAATCGGTTTTTCCGGATGCAGTAGGCCCGGAGATTATTATTACAAACGGTTTATTATTATCTTTCATGCATAAATAATAACAAATTATGCAGCAGATGAAAACTGCGTAATATTGGATTGTGTATATAAAAATTGCTTAAATGGAGCGTGTAATTGATCCAATACCGATTGCGAATCGTGTCCGGATACAACAGCTATTTCTTGAACTAGAAGTTCTTCCGCCACTGCAACAATTTTTTTCTCGCCAAAGGATAATTCTTTCTGTTGAGCAATATTCATTAATTCTTTATAAACATGCGCAACATCATCAATTTTGCCGCTTTGAAGCCTTAATTGATAATCTTTATTTCTTCTATTCCAGCCGCTTGGAGTAAAGTCCAAGAATTCAAATTTTCTTTCCGGTGGCAAATAAAAGAATTTAAAGATTTTATTAATTGCATCAAGGTTGCAAAGGTATCGGATTCCGCAGGAGCCTATTTTATCTAGGGGAAGAAGAATTGTAGTTTCTTTATATAGAAACTTTAGTTTAAATAATTTTAAACTTTTTTCACCTACCATTTTTTCTATTACTTCTTCTATTATGGCAACGCCATAACCCGGATAAAAAATATTATCCTGTACATTAAACATAAAAACCCCTTTCATCTTGCTGAATGAAAAACTAACCTCAGCCTGATGTATACCCAGATTGAACAACCCCTCCATATAAAAATTTCAAATAACTATTTTAAAAAAATAGGGCGCACCCTTTATTAAGAATACGCCCATTTAAAAATTCAAAATTTAATCGCTGTCTTGATGAATTGTAAACTTTGGAATAAAAAAAATTATACATTCAAAATCCCTAACATTTTCTTATCGAAAACTTTGAAGTAAATTTTAGCAGAAAAAACATTCAATCCCAACTTATTATAAAAAAACTGAGTTTTTCTTCATTTTTGCCGTATTTATAAAATTATCTTATTTAACATTTGCATGCGATTGGATTTAATATTACCATTAATTAATACTAACCTTAAAAATGAGAGTGTGTTATGGCAAGAAAAGAATCGGATATAAATGAACTTATATTTAGAATTACTGTAATTTTAATATTACTTTTAGCTTTTAAACCTTTTTATTTATACATTCATTCAACAGATAATAAAGAACAAGTTAAACAAGAAAAACAATCTATTATTACACCAAAAATTGTAGTTCAAAAATCTTTAAATGAATCAGTAAATACAAATACAAGAGATAAAGTAGTATTTAATAATAATTTAAAAGTATTAAGTAATAACAATACTAAAACTTTAAATAGTAATAACGGTAATAAAAAAAATATTAAAAAAATTGTTTTAAGAAATAATAATAAAAGCGGCAAGCAAGTTTTAACTACGAAAAACACCTCTGATAATTCTGATAATAATGTAGAACAAATCAATAATTACGTTGAAAAAATAAATGCTTATATAGAAGAACAAGATTTTTTACTTTCATCAATAGATTTAGAAAACGAAAATATGCCTATAATTCTTGATACAATAAAAAATAATCTTGATGAAATAGAAAAGCAAGCAGAACAAAATAAGATAAGCAATCTTATAAATAATACAAAAATAAATGAGCTTAAAACAAATATAGAATCATATAAGCAAGTAATAGAGCAAGTAAAAAATTTATAAAACGGATAACGACGAACCCAGGATTTGTTTGAATTAATCAAACTAATCCTGGTAGTGCTCGCCCCCCTCAACCCTTGATTATATAATACTAAAAAATAACTATAAAAAATAAGACATTTAAAAAATTGGCATTTTGATCCCATATAAAAAGAAAAAACAAATGCAAGAAAATTCAAATCTTAATATTAAAAAAAATTTTATATCTAGTTTTAGGTGGAATATAATCGGAAGTATATTTTTTGAAAGCTCAAAAGTTGTGAATCAAATACTTCTTATAAAAACACTATCTACACAGGATTACGGTTTGATGGCTTCAATATTTTCCATTATATATCTGACTATTTATATGTCAGAATTTGGAATATCCCAATCTGTTCCGGTTTTTATAAATATATTTTTAAAAAACAAATTTAATTTTAAAAAATTATTATACAAAATTTATCTATTACCCCAGATAATAATTTTTATTATTGCGGGGCTAATTACTACTTTATTTTATAAAAACAGTATTTTTATAAATACAAACTCCCCATATTTATTATTAATACCTGTTATAATTTTATTTGAGGGAATTAGAATATTTTTACGAAGATTTTTGCATACTATATTTTTATCAAAAGAGATAGTAATAGTAGAATCAATTTTAATGATATTATTTTTAAGCTCTATTTGGGCGCCATATTTCTTGTTTAATCAAATAATTACATTAAATTTAATTTTTATTTCTTTTTTAATTAACTCGATTTTAGCTCTTATATGTTTTATGGTTTTTATAAAAAATTACCAATCAACTTTACCGAATATTCAAGAAAGTCTAGATAAAAAGCTTTTACATAAAATATTTAAATCAAGATTTTTAAATTATTTCATTAATCTTGATAAGAATTTTTTCACGGGTAATTTTTTGACACCATTTTTTGCATCAAATTTTGGCATGCTTGAAGCCGGAATATTTAATCTGGCCAATCATATCGCAGAATCTATAAAAGCGATTACAAAATCAACTGTTATATTTTCGGGTAGTAGCTTGTTTGCAAAACTAAAATCAAAATCATTAAGGGTTAAAAGAACTATATTTAAATTAATTTGTGAGAATATAAACAAAATTATTTACCCAATAGTTATATTTATAGTAATAAATAATAAACTATTTTTCGGTTCTACGGCTATAGATAAACTTTCAAGCTCAATTATTACATTGACCGGCTTATTTTTTCTTATCACATGTCTTGAATATTTTTTTACGGCATATGAACAATTTTTTATTATAGAAGAGAAGACCGAAAAGTTATTACTTTTAAAACTATTTGAATTTTTAATGTTTTATATAGTTATAAACTTTAATGGAGCTTCTATTTTAATTATTCTATTAGGTCTGTTAATTACAAAATTAATAAGCTTTGCTGCTACAAGCTTAACGGCTTTTTATATATGGCAGCTAAAACCTTCTTTAAAAATAGATGTAAAGAGCTTAATATCTTATATATTTTTATCTATTTTAATTAGATTTTTAATTACCTAATATATAATTAAAATATTTAAGTAATTGAGTAAAATGTAGAGCTTAATTTATTTATAAAAAGATAGATCGAAAGTGCGCGGCGCCATACATCCCTTTTTAGGTTTTTTGATTTTCAAGATCTTTTAAAAAATATTTTAAAAATTAAAATAAATTTAAAAATTAAAAATATAAAAAACGTTCTATTGGTTGTTTCTTTTTAATCTTACGCGAGTGCGTATTATTGGTTATTGGTTATTACTTATACTAATTAATCTATTACTTATCAATATAATTGGTTACTAATTTATCTATCTAAAAATTCTAACACTATATGTTATATGAATACAGGTATAACAATATACCCATTTTATGTTTTATTCTTTTTCTTTTATTTTTATAATCCAATATTTTATTATCTATCTATATATATATCTATTTATACCTATATCTATTTATTTTTATACTTAATCCATAGTTAACCAGAAGTTACTCCAATACTTACTTCTATATACTTCTATATATTTATACTTATATTTCTTATATATATACTTTTATATACTTTCTTCTTTTATTACTTGTTCTTTTATTACTTGTTCTTTTATTCTTTTTTTTATTCCTTATTCTTTTAATTTCACGGAGTCGATTACCTCCTGCTACCAATAAAACATCCAGATCAATACTTTAAAACAACGCTCTCAAATTTGCCAAAAAACAAAACTTTCAAATCTCTCCAATACCAAACTAGCCCCCTACTCATTCCATCACCCAACACACTCAATAAAACCCAACCCCTCCCCCATTTCCTTTCTTATAAAAAGAGCAGGAGGTAGAGACGGAGTGCGGAATCGCGTTTTTTCAAATAAAACCAAGTTTCGCTTCGTACATACAACCCTGCAACAAATGAGGATAAGTTATTTAGATTATTAAATACACCTTAAATTATACGACACAGATTTAACTATAATTTAAGATTTTTAATAAATTTTGGGGTCAAAAATCCTAATCACTCCAAAAACCTAGGCCCTTAAAACCAATCTAAGTCCGTTACGCTAAGATTTTATATAAAAACTCTTGACAAATCTACATTGCAAGACTAAGATATTCTTAGTTTTTTATGATTACAAGTTAAGCTAAAACACAAGCAAATCACGCGCCATCGAAAAATAACAAGATAAACAAAACTTGTTGAAAATAAAAAAAATATTTTAAAATATTTTGAAATTAAAACTTTAGTTATTTACTATAAAACTTTAACGAAAAGGGATTTAAATGGCAAAAATTATAGGTATAGACTTAGGAACCACAAACTCTGTCGTTTCATTTATGGAAGGCGGCGTAGCCAAAGTTATTCCAAATCAAGAAGGTAATAACACTACTCCTTCTATTGTTGCATACACCAAAGATGGTCAAAGATTGGTCGGATCCGTAGCAAAACGTCAGGCCGTAACAAATCCGGAAAATACAATTTTTTCCGCAAAAAGATATATTGGTAGAAAATTTTCAAGTTTAACAAAAGAAGAAGTTTCTCTAGCTCCATACAAACTTGTAGCCGGCAAAAATGACGATGTAGTAATAGAAATACGCGGTGAACAAATAACACCGCAAGAAATTTCTGCTGCAGTTTTACAAAAATTAAAACAAGCCGCACAAGATTATATTGGGGAAACTATAACCGATGCAGTGATTACCGTTCCAGCATATTTTAACGATGCTCAAAGACAGGCAACAAAAGATGCCGGAACAATTGCAGGCTTAAATGTTAAAAGAATTATTAATGAGCCAACAGCAGCTGCTCTTGCATACGGAATGGACAAAAAGAAAAATGAGACTATAGCCGTATTTGACTTTGGTGGTGGTACATTTGATATTTCCATATTGGAAGTCGGTGATGGTGTTGTAGAAGTAAAATCCACAAATGGCGACACGCTTTTGGGTGGTGACAATATCGATGCAAAATTAATCGATTATTTGGTTCAAGAGTTTAAAAAAGAAAATGGCATTGATCTTACAAAAGACAAGATGGCATTACAAAGACTTAAAGAAGCTGCTGAAAAAGCAAAGATTGAACTTTCAGCCACAACTGAAACGGAAATAAATCTACCATACATTACAGCAGATGCTAGCGGACCTAAACATTTAGTCATAAAATTGTCACGCGCAAAACTTGAAAATATTTGTGAAGATATATTTAAAAAGTTATTTATTCCTTGTGAAAAAGCTATCAAAGATGCCGGAATAGAAAAAAATCAAATTGATGAAGTTGTATTAGTTGGTGGTTCAACACGAATTCCTAAAGTTGTTGAATTGGTAAAAAACTTCTTTGGCAAAGAACCAAATAAATCGGTAAACCCTGATGAAGTTGTTTCTATTGGCGCTGCAATTCAAGGTGGTGTTCTTGCAGGTGACGTTACAGATGTATTATTATTAGATGTCACCCCGCTTTCTCTTGGAATTGAAACAATGGGTGGAATTGCAACAAAATTAATAGAACGAAACACAACAATACCTACAAAAAAATCTCAAATTTTCTCAACAGCAGAAGACAATCAAACAGCAGTTGATATTCACATTGTTCAAGGTGAACGTGAATTTGCAAAAGATAATAAAACATTGGGAAGATTTAGACTCGATGGAATTCCTGCTGCTCCCAGAGGTATTCCACAAGTTGAAGTAACGTTCGATATCGATGCCAACGGCATAGTTCATGTTACTGCAAAAGATAAAGGCACAGGCAAAGAACAACATATTACCATTTCAAATTCTTCAGGTCTTTCTAAAGAAGAAGTTGAAAATTTGGTAAAACAAGCGCAACAGCATGAAGCTGAAGATAAAAAACAAAAAGAAATTGTTGAAAAACGCAATGCTTTAGACAATATGATTATGTCTATAGAAAAAACATTAAAAGATAATAAAGAAAAACTTCCGGCTGATGAAGTCTCAAAAGTTGAAACTGCTTTAGAAGAAGCTCGTAAAGTATTTAAAGAATCTGAAAATGATGCTGAAAAACTACAAAAAGCGCATGATGATTTATTAGCCTCTTCACATAAAGTAGCTGAAATACTTTATAAAGAAGCTCAAAGTAAAACTACGCAAAATCAAGACAATAACCAAGATAACAGCACAGATAAAGATAAAAACTCCGGAGACACCGGGCCAATAGACGTTGATTCTGAGCAAAAGTAAAAAAACTCAAATCTGTAAAAAGGGCCCAAAACATTGGGCCCTTTTTTTGTGTCATAAAACAAATATATGCTTTTAAATTTTTAAAAATTGACACCTGCTAGATCAAATATGCTAATTTAAAAATAATATATATAAAAAAATTAAAAAAAGTTTAGGGAGACGTAAAAATGATAAATCTAAGAAATATATATTCTATTCTTCTTGGTCCACCGATTTTAACAATACTAATTTTATCCGGTTGTTTTAAAAATAAAAAAGTTAATTGTAATAATAAAAATACTAAAAAAAGGGAGCTTTTATGCAAAAATGTTGCACAGAAAAAAAATGTAAGAAATGTGGACAGCCTGCATGCAAATGTAAATGTAAATAGTTACTAACTAAAATTTACATAAAAAAAGAGTGGATAAAATTTATCCACTCTTTTTTTATTAACGTTATATATTTTTCAATTTTTAAATACCAATATCTTTTAAAAACGCTTCTTGATTTGGTTCTCGACCAAGAAAATCTTTTAGCAAAATATCCGGGTCAACACTTCCACCTTTTCCCAAAACCAAATTTATAAGTTTTTGGCCTATTTCAGGATTTAAAAGACCTGAATTTTTAATATTCTCAAACATATCAAGTGCAAAAACTTTGGACCACATATATCCATAATATTTTGCAGAATAACCCATTAAATGTCCAAATGATGCCTGCATATGAGTTTCCGGCTCAAAACGAACATTTTTCATATATTTTTCGTAAAGATCTTTATTTATTTTATCAATATTTTTATTCTGCCCACTCTTAAAACTCTCAAGAGAAAGTAATGATAATACAACCTGTCTTGTAACGAAATATCCTAAATCTAGTTTTTTTAATTCAAGTTTTTTATCTATCAATTCATCCGGTAACGATTGACCGGTTTTATAATGTGAACTTACAAGCTTAAGCATCTCTTTATCCCACATCCATTCTTCAAACATTTGAGATGGCAATTCTACAAAATCTCTTTTTACATTTGTTCCTGAAAAAGTTGCCAACTCTGTCTGCCCAAGTAATCCGTGCATAGCATGACCAAACTCATGAAAAAATGTTTCAACGTCATTATGTTTTAAAAGAGCAGGCTTCTCTTTTGTGGCTTTTGGAAAATTTGCAATGACCATTATTACAGATGGTACTTCATGATCTTTATGTTTTGTAGTTGGGATTATATCTATCATGCAAGCGTGTGAATATTTATTTTCTCTTGGATAAAGATCCAAAAATAAATACCCCTTTAAATTTTCGCCATCTTTATCATAAATTTTTGCAACGAACACATCTTTATGCCATAAATCATTAACAGTAACCAATTCAAATTTTAAAGATAAAAATTTTTGATAAATTTCAAAAATTTTATTAATTGTATTTTCCACAGGAAAATATTCAGATATAACTCTTTCATCAATATCAAAATATTTTTTCTTATATGACTCTACAACAAAAGAATAATCCCATGGGCTCATCTTACCATTTGCATCTAAAACAACGCCTTCAGGCAAATCTTTTAAAAATAATTCAAATTCTTTATCCATTTTAATTATAGTTTTATCTGCAAGTTCCGTTAAAAATTTTTCAGCTCGTTCGGGATTTTTTGCCATCTGTGAATCTATATCCAATGCAGCAAAACTTTCAAAACCCAATAATTTTGCAAGTTCATCTCGTTTGTTTATAACCAAATTTAGATTTTCGATATTTTTAGGATATGCTCTATTTTGAAACAAAAAATATAACTTTTTTCTTGTATTTGAATTTGTACAATTTTTTATTATTTCAAAATATGTAGGATAATCACATTTTAAAATATATTTTCCATTTTCAGTTTTACTTAGTGCATTTATAAAATCAGGCGTCATGCCGGATAACTCAAACTCTTCAACTTCTATAAAACTATTATCTGCATTAACATTTTTATCAAATTCCGATCTATATTCAGAAATCTCTTTTTTCAATTCTTTTATTTGTAAAAATTTATCTTCAGCAAGATCAAAACCACTTCGCTTATAATCTTTCATCGATTCTTCTAAAAAATATTTCTCTTGAGCGTTTAAATTTTCTTTTATCGAAATATTCTCTACATAAGCTTTAAATGAATTATAAATATCTTTATTAAAAAAATTTTCGATACTAAATTTTTCAAGTTCTATTGAAATATCATGACAAGCCTGTCTAATTTGATTATCAGGGCAAACAAACTCATAAGTTTGTAAAGCATTAATTCCAGCTCCAAAATTAGCCTCCAATACATCAAGCGCTCTAGCAGTATTATCAAATGTTCTATCTTCCGGTTTTATATTTAAAAAATCTTTTATACCGGTTAAAGCAAGCTCTTTTAAATATTCAGATCTTGCTTTAATATCTGCTACCGATTTTGGAAACAAATTTACAACATCATTTATATCTTTAAATTTTCCGGAAATAATTTCTTTATAATCCTGCATATTTATAACATCTTTCGAGCTGTTCAAAAAAGAACAACCGGATAAAATTAAAACCAAACCCCAAATAAAACTTTTCTTAAACTCAATCACATTAAACCCTTTTTAAATAAAAAAAGACCGGCAATAAATACCGGTCCTTAGTATAATAAATTTTACCAAAACTAAAAATCCATATAATCAACTTGATTTATATCCATCGCAGAAATATTTCCCAACTCCGGATCAATTACGACCTGAGATGGGTCATAAAACGATTCAGCTTTATCAACACCGTCAAGATCATCAAATTTTCTTATTATAAGTTCAAAAGGTATGCCGATAGAATCAAAATAAGGCAATAACACCGGCTTAATTTTATCAACCAAGCTGTTCCAATTTTTTCTAATTCCCTTAATTCTTCTTAAAAATCCCCAAGTTCTTTTCTGTGTATCCGTTAAGATTTTATTATATTCCGGCAAAGATTTTGTAAAATTTTTTATAGCTTCAGCTTTTTCTTTATTATTTTTTGCTTGTATAATTTTTAAATTTAAATCTTGGCCCTGCTGAGTTTTTAAAAATTTTTCTCTGGCAATATAATATTCTATTGCAGTTTTAAGACCAATAGCAGCAGATATTTTTGATATATCTTTCCAGTTATTGGTTTCTATTAAATCTTGACTGTTAATTTGAGATTTATCTTTTAATTCTATTGAAAAATCATAATTCGAAATTTCTTTAAACAAGTTCCATTGATCATCAAAATAGTCTTTTAAACTTTTTTGCGCAATTTTTATATTTGATATAATTTTTGCAAAAAAATTATCAGTACCGAATAAAGAGTCAATTCCATCAAAATCTTTAACAAGCGATAGTTTATAAAACAAAAAAAATAATTCTTGGGAAAATTGCGTAGATATTATTATATTATTTTTATAATCATTAAATAACAAAATTAATTTAATTAAAAATTCATTTTTAGGTTCTATATCCATCAACGATTTAAACCCAAGTTTGATCAAGCTATTTCTAATTACTAAATTTAACCACTCGGGAGAGTCAACAATACTTATTTTTGTTGCAAATCCTGTGAATGGTTGTATTAAATCTCCGTGGCCCAAATAACCAAAATCAAACAAAAGTTCTCCGGTATCCACTTTTTGTAATTTTAAAGCAGTCGAATTTAAATAACTTGTAGATTGTAGATCAAGTCCAACTTTAAATGTTGCAAAACTACTCAATAAATCTTGAGCTTTATAAAGACCCTGTCTGGCTTTTTCTATTTCACCGGTTATTATTTCATTAATACTCGGAAAACCTGCGGCTTCTTTTTTTATCACAGTATCAACATCCGCCGATGGCATTTGTAAAAAACAATAATTTAAATTTAAAAAATTTAAAATTACAAAAATATAAAAATTTTTTTTCATACCGCTCCTAAAAAAATAGGCCACCAAGAAATTAATTCCGGTGGCCCATCTTTAGTTAAAAATTATAAGCTAAAAATCTAAAGAGCCAAAATCTCTATTCATATCAAAATCTGAAACACTCATTCCGGCACCCTGTTCTTCTACAAAGAATGAAATTTCAACAGGAGAAGATGAATCTTTTAAATCCTCTTCTACCGTAACACTAGGAAAAGGAATTCCAATAGATGCATACATAGACGCCAAAGCATCTATTACCGGTTTAACATTTTTTATACGTCTTAATAAAATATTCAAGTCTGAAAGCATTGCATCATATGGAGATTTTTGTTTACCTGCAATGTCTAAATTAATACCTCTTGAAACATCAAAAAGATATGCACCCTTTGCTTTTGTCGTAGCATCTTTAGCTTTCAAATAATCATTTCTTAAAGTAATATAATTTTCAGCCTTTTTATCTGCAGTCATAAATGCAACCTGGGCTTTTTGTTCAGCCCATACTAATCCTGAGCCCTCTTTTGTAAATTTGTTAATACTTCTATCATAAAGCCCTGCAACACCAACTTTATCTGCAAATGCTTTTGGCCCAAGATTTACTTGTTTATTATCTATTGTAACTGTAGTATCACTTCCCGGTGCCGACACTTTGGCTGTTGCAACTTTTATATCTTTATAAAATCTATATAATAAACCTAATAATATTTCTATAGCTTGTTTGTTTGTTAATTCAGATAAATCAAAAATATAACCCTGTTCTCCAAGATGTTTATAATTTAAAAATTTATTAATTTTTTTCTTAAAATATCCAAGATATTTAATTAAATTTAATTTTTTATCAAATAATCCTGAATTATCTTTCATACCAATAATATCAGATTGATTATCCAAAATTTTAAAATTTACACTGTTTTTTAGTTTTTTAAATTGGTCTATTATTTGCTTTTTCCAATTGCCCAATTCACCAGGAATCGAAATTTTTGATAATATTTCAATAAAATCATTAATAATTGAATCAAGTTGTTTTCTTACAACTTGTTTATTTTTTGCTTCATCAAATTTTTGGGTTAGCTGCAAAATAGTAACATATGTTTTTAATACATCCGTAGCGGTTTTTATATTTTTAAATTCCGGAACAACATTTTGTATGAAATAATATGTTTTTGAATCAATTGTTCCTCGTCTCCACGTATCGGACAATTTTACCAAATAATCACTTACTCCATCTTGAATATTATAATATTCATCTAAAGAGACACTTAATGGCAATTTATTAATAATATCTTTTATAAAGCTTGGAATTATTTCATTTAAAACTTCAGGATCACTGTATGTCACAAATTTTGTCCAGGTTATCCAAGGTTTTAATAATTTTTGCCCGGTTTCATCCGTATAAAAATTTTCTTCTAAAATTTTACTCTTATCCCAATCGGCAGTATTTAAAAATTTGGTAAAAAAGAAAGGTATTGTTTGTGTTAATTTTGCTTTTTCATTTGGAATATAAGTTTTTAAAAGTAAAGCCAATTTTATACAAGCAACATGTATTGGCTTTAAATACCCAATGCCATTTTCGATATAAAGCATTTTTTCAAATGGCGCAAAAACAGGATTAAATAATTTTCTAGTCTGTTCAAAAAAGTTGCCTATAGCCTTTATACCTAAAATAATTTTTTCATTTTCCGTTAAATCAACATTTAAAAGCATATTAAATAAACGAGCTTCATTAAAATCAACAGCTCCAAAAGTTATTTGTTTAACAGCATTGGTAAAAGTATCCATTTTTGGAATTTTTAATTGCCCTATGGTTGGAGACTTGAAAAGAATTGGTGCAGGATTAAATCCCTTATCAACAATTTGAATACCCGGTTCAATTGGAATTATGGCTTCTATACTACCCCTATCTCCCGGTAAATTAATTTTAATTTCAATAACGGCACTATCTACATTTAAATTATTTATAGCTTCTTTAATTTTTTCTGCAGAATTTTTTAAAGTATCTTTTATAGAATTAAAAACACTAACGGATTCATTCTCAAGTTTTTCAGGAACTTTTACTTCTTCAGGCTGTATTTCCGGTTGTACAACGGGATCTGTAACCATTTGAGTATTTGTTTGATCTGTCGCTTGACCTGAACCGGCATCCATAGCAATTAAATTTTTATCCAAACAAAAACAACTAAATAATAGTAAAAAAATTAAAGACTTATTATAACTCTTCATTAAAATCTCCTTAATTTGACATTTCACACTTTAAAAATAAAGAAATTAAACAATATATGCCGGATAAGGCAACAAGCGCATAAATAGCCATATTTAAATATGGAACCGGAATATATTTACACAATAATTCAACCAAATTTATTCTCAAAAAAGCTACAAACCCCCAATTAATAGCTCCAATAGATGCTAACGATATCTGAAAAATATCAAATTTTTTCATAGAAATCTCCCTTTCTAAATATATAATTTTACAAATAAATTCTGTATTGTATTAAAACAATTATAAAATTTATTTGTAAAGTATTTAGATAATTTTAATTTTTAACCATTTCCATTATACTTTTCTTAAGACCGGCAATATCAAAAGATTCCATTGACAACAAGCTTAGTCCGGACGAATCAAAATAAAGAGTTTCATTTTTTATTTGAAGCGATTTGGATTTGCAAAATAAAATTACCGGAAATTTAATATTATTTTCGTCAAAAGTGATATTGTTAGCGTTTATAAATAATTTAATTAATCCAAACAAATCTTTATTTTTTGATTCATCTATTGATAAAAAAGTTATCTTATCAGCAAAAAAATCTGCCAATTCATGATAATTTTTTTTAAAATTATTTTTTTGAGAATATATGTAAAAAATAAGAGGCAAATTTTTTTGAATTGTAAAATATAAAAACTCAGGAACAGTTCTTAGATAAAAAACATTGGAAATAGTTCCATCTTCTTTTTTTTCTTTTAAAAGTTGAATCTTTTGAGGTTGATTTACAGCTAATTTATTTGATGAAACATCAAATAAATTGGATATGAACAAATCATGTTCAGGCGGCTGATATGAATCTATTTTAAATATAAAAAAAACAAATAAGAATATTATGAATTTCGATACAATACGAACTTTCATCCCTAAGCCCCCCTATCCCAAAAGCTTCCCCAAAAGTTTCTAGTCTATTTTAATAAAAACAAAATAGTTTTTACAAGAATTTATAAATTTTTCAAAATTTGCATCAACCGCTTGGCGCTTTCATGTTCCGGAAATAGATATAAAACTGTGTTTATTTCATTTTTTGCTGCCTTAATATTGGACAAATTATGATAAACAAGGGCAAGATAATAATGAGCATCTATATAATTTGGAGATAATTGAATCGCTTTTAAAAGTTTATTTTTTGCCAATTCATAATCATTTTTAAAAACGTAAACTTTACTTTGATTAAAAAGAGCAACTTCAGGCGTAAGATAATCTTTATTATTTATTAAATTTTGCCATATATTGAATGCATAATCAATTTTATCGTTGTCATGATTAAGAATACCAACTTGGGCAAGCAAGCAAGCTTTATTATTAAAAATTTCGCATTTTAATTTTTCATCTTTTGCTTTTTGTAAAGCGATATCAAACAAAGAATCTCCAAGTTCATCATAACCAAGCTCAAATAAAAGTGTCGCCTTAAATGCTAAATATTCAGTCTTTTGATCTATTTTTAGAGCTTCATCTATATAGTCAATCGCTTTTTTATATGCATATTGTTTGCCATTTTTTGTATCTTGAACTTCTTCAATAGCCATTTTGTAATAATTTTGTGCAAGTTTTTTATTTTCTTGTTTACTACAACCAATTATAAAAATTAATAAAAACAATATAAAAAAAGCATTAAATTTAAATTTACAGATTTTTATGTTCAAGAAAATTCTCCTTTGTTATAATTTATAGTCATTTAAATTTTAGTATAATTTTGTTTTAGTTTTAAGGGAATTTTTTAAGTGGAAAATATTTGGCAAAACTTTTTAAAAAACATAAAAGAAGAAGTCGGAAGCCAAACGGTCGAAACTTGGTTTAAGGCTGTATCCCTTGAAAAATTAAACCATGAAACAAACACTGTTTATTTAAATGCGCCAAATCAGTTTGTTAAAAATTGGCTAAAAGAACATTATTTAAATTTAATAACAAATAATCTTCAATCACTTTTAAAACTAAATAATTTAAATGTTGAATTTATAAGTCCCGAAGTAAAACAAATAAACAAAAAAAATATTATACCGGCATCGGTTATTCAGACAATAGAGACTCAAGCAACTGTAAATAAAAATCAAAATAGTAATATTGAAAATAATCCTAATAATTCAATAGAAAAATCGGAACCAAAATTAAATTTACCAACAAAAGAAAATAATCTATTAAAAAAAACAAACAATTTAAATCCAAACTACAATTTTGATACTTTTATTGTTGGACCAAACAATTCTTTAGCTCATGCCGCAGGTTATGCAATATGTCAAAATTTGGGAAAAGTATACAATCCATTATTTATATACGGTGGAACAGGCCTTGGTAAAACACATTTATTACACGCAATAGGAAATGAAGTTAAAAATAAAGACAATTCAAAAATAATTTTGTACCAAACAACGGATAAATTTACAAACGAATTTATAAGTGCGATCAGATTGGATAAAATTGCAATATTCAGGCAAAAATATCAAAAAATAGATCTTTTATTACTCGATGACATTCAATTTTTATCAAATAAAGAACAAACTCAAGAAATGTTTTTTCACATATTTAATTTATTATATGAAGAAAAAAAACAAATAATTTTATCAAGCGACACTTTTCCAAAAGAAATTAAAGGTCTTCAGGCAAGATTAAAATCAAGACTCGAATGGGGACTTGTTGTCGATATCCAAATGCCCGACCTTGAAACAAAAATAGCAATATTACAAAAAAAGGCTGAACAAAATGGAATAATTTTAACGGAGGATGTTGTAAATTTTATTGCATCAAAAATAACATCCAATATACGAGAGCTTGAAGGATGTCTAATTCGAGTAAGTGCTTTTAGTACATTAACAAATAAACCAATTTCCTTAGATCTTGCAAAAAGAGTTTTACTTCATTTAAACGATAATAATAAAAAAGAAGGAATAATGCTTGAACGAGTTTTACATGTAACTGCATCTTATTATTCAATGTCCATAAATGATTTAAGATCACAAAAAAGACAAAAGAATATAGCGTTAATCCGACAAGTTACTTTTTATATGATGAAAAAATTAACATTTTGTTCACTAAAAACAATTGGCGAATTTGTAGGTCAAAGAGATCATTCTACCGTATTGCACGCAATAACAAAAGTTGAACAAATGATAGAGCAAGATAGAGATTTTGCAAAAAAATTAAATAATATAGAACAAAAAATATTAACTTCATAAATTAAAGGAGAATATGTGAAGCGAGTAAATATTTTTAATATCACATTATCAATAATTTTTACACTACTTATTTCAAGCTGTCTTAAAGATGGCCCACAGAATAAGAAAAATTTAAGTAATTCAAATCACGGAAAAAATGGCTATAAAGAATTAGACTTTTTAGTTGAAAATTTAACAGGCAAAACAATTTATGTTACATGCTTTTCTTACATAAAAAGACATGACTTTAATCGTTGGCGATGGGATAAATCACAAATTTACAAACTAAACGATAAAGAAAAAGCTGTAATCGATATTGATACAATAGAAGACCAAGAGACAAGAGAAAATGTTTATGCATCACTGGCAATATTTGATAATAAAAAAGACGCCCAAGAAAGTACGTTTGAATTATTGGATGAAAACAACAGGCTTGATCTCGATAAAATTTACAAATTAAAAAATAAAGTGGTAAAATTGGGTGTGGAAAAGTACGGATTTAAAAAAGACATACTCATAAACACTATAGAAAATATAGAAAATAATAATACAATATCTCAAAATGAATTGGATTTTTTAGTTAGAAACAATACGGGAAAAAATGTTTATATTTGTTGCTTTGTATATCAAAAAAAAGAAAATGATCTGGTTTGGAGATATGATAAAACAGATATAAAACTACTTGAAAGAGATCAAACTATGCTTGTAGATATAGACACAATGGACAATGAAGAGAACAGAAATTTATCAAAAGGATATCTAGCAATTTTCAACGAAGAAGATAAAGAAGCAGCCGAAAAATCTACGTTTGAACTTTTACCTGTAAACAATAAAATAACATTAGGATATTTACACCAACTTAAAAATAAAACTGTCGAATTGGAAATAGAAAGATACGGTATTTTAGATGATTTTTTTGAATACTCTATTAAATAGTAATTAACATATGGAAAATAAAATTTATCACAAATCAGTATTGGTAAACGAGGTTTTACAATATCTAAATCCGCAACCAAATAAAATTTATATAGATGCAACATTTGGTGGAGGTGGACACACAAATGCAATATTGGAAAAAGAACCAAATTGTAAAATTATTGCCTTAGACTGGGACAAAAATGCAATAAATAAAAATTTTCCAAAATTAAAAGAAAAATTTGGAGATAGAATAAAAGTTCTTTGGGGAAACTTTGCCAATATTAAAAAACTTTTAGAAACAGAAAAAATAGAATATGTTGATGGAATTTTGGCAGATTTTGGAACATCACAACATCAAATAGAATTTAGTGCAGGATTTTCATTCCAAAAAGACACCCCGCTTGATATGCGAATGTCTCAAGCTCATCATTATTTTAAAGCCAGCGATATTGTAAATAGATTTCGAGAAAAAGAACTCGCCGATATAATTTTCAAATACGGCGAAGAACGATATGCAAGAAGAATTGCAAAAGCGATAGTTGAACAAAGAAAAACAACAAAATTTGCAACCACAGGACAATTGGCAAAATTAATAGAATCAGTAGTGCCAAGACAAAAAACTTACACAAAAAAATTTTACACTCATCCGGCAACAAAAACATTTCAAGCATTGAGAATATTTGTAAACAAAGAACTTGAAAATATAGAAATTTTTTTAAAAGATTCTTTAAATATTCTAAATGCAAACGGTAATATGGTTTGTATAAGCTTTCATTCACTTGAAGATAGAATCGTAAAAAATTTCTTTAGAGAAAATAAAAATTATCTTGAAATTCTTACAAAAAAACCAATCATTGCAACAGACGAAGAAAGACAAAAAAATCCATCCAGTAGATCCGCAAAATTACGTGCTGTAAAAAAAAAAATTTTTTAGAGTGTAACAGTTGACAAATTCAATTGCTTGTTTTAGAGTTACATCGTTTAGTTCAGCGTATTAGTAATTTTACGATCGAGGAAACGCAATGAAAATTACCGAGGTAAAAGTATACTTGGCAAACGAAGGCAAACTTAAAGGTTATGCAACTATGGTCATTGATGGTTGTTTTATTGTAAGAGACATGAAAATTATTAAAAGCGACAACAAAGGATATTTTGTTTCAATGCCATCACGACGCAAAAAAGACGGTACATTTAAAGATATCGTACATCCATTGGATGCAGAAACAAGAAAAACAATTGAAGAAACAATTGTGGCTGAATATAAAAAAGCAATAGAAGAAGCTTGATATATTTGGATTTTTGATTTAATTTATTAGTGAAATTCATCGTTGGGGCGTAGCCAAGTGGTACGGCAGCGGGTTTTGGATCCGCCATGCGAAGGTTCGAATCCTTCCGCCCCAACCATCTTTTATTCAATCTCATTTTATCTTAAATTTAGAGACAATTTCGTGAAAATATCAAAAGATTTCGAATTTAATTTTTTTGAAACACAAGAAAGTTTTATTCACCCCACGGCCATTGTCGGCAATAATGTAAAATTTGGCAATAATGTAAAAATCGGCCCAAATTGTGTTTTAGTTGGAGATATTTTTATTGCTGACAATACAATAATTTATCCAAATGTAACAATTGGAATGCCGGCACAAAATCTGGATACCGTAAAAAGTTTGGGTTCAATTCGGATTGGGAAAAATTGCCGCATAAGAGAATTTGCAAGTATTGGCGCTTCAAAAATAGAAACCGGACAAACCATAATAGGTGATAATTGCTATATAATGTCATACTGCCATATTGCACACGATGTAATTCTTGAAGACAATGTTGTTATGATAAATAATGTAAATCTTGGCGGACACGTACATGTTGAAAAAAATGCTTTTCTAATGGCAAATAGTGCCGCACACCAGTTTTGTCGAATTGGCCAATATACATCACTTGCACCCTATAGTGCAATTAGGCAAGATCTTCCACCATTTGGCATGTTTTCCGGGTTGCCTGCAAAATATTTTGGGTTAAATTTGGTTGCACTTAAACGCAATAGTTTTTCAAAAGAATCCATAAATAATATAAAACATGTTGCAAAGCTCTTTTTTCAAGATAAATTATTGCTTGAAGATATAGAGATTTTGGCCAAAAATGAGCCGATTTGGGGTTTAGATATTCATGTACAAAGTTTTTTAAATTTCATAAAAAATAGTTCTCGCGGTGTATCCAAAAAATGCGCTACCGATATTGAGGGGTAAAATGGTAAAAATTGGAATAATTGGCCTTGGGCATATGGGAAATTATCATGCATCGGCGTGCACATTGGCCCAAAATATTAAATTAGTGGCTGTTGCAGATCCAAATGAAGAAAATTTTAAGAAAATAAAAACGGATAATATTATAAAATCAATAAATTATAAAGATTGGATAGATATGGTTGATGCTGTAATTATAGCAGTACCAACAGAATATCATCATCAAATAGCAAAAGATTGTTTGCAAAAAAATAAACATGTGCTGGTTGAAAAACCAATAACAAAAACACTTGATCAAGCTATAGAATTATTTCAAATTGCAGAAGAAAAAAATTTGGCCTTGCATATTGGTCATGTTGAAAGATTTAATGGTGCAGTTCAAGAATTAAAAAAAATTATTAACGATCCTTATCTTATTGAATGTCATCGCATTGGGCCTTTTGCAGCACGAGTGCAAAATGACAGCGTTGTTCTGGATTTGATGATACATGATATAGATTTGGTGTTAAATATAGTAAATTCAAAAATATCAACATCAGAAATAATTTCCAGAAAAATAAAATCTAATTTAGCAGATATTGCCGTGGCACAAGTTAAGTTTGAAAATGGAGTTCTTGCAAATATAACCTCAAGCCGTTCCTCTCAGATAAAAGAAAGAACAATGTGCATTCATCAAAAGGACGCTTTCATTAAATTGGATTTTACAACTCAAGATATTTTCATACACAGACATACAAGTGATAGTGTAATTGTTGGAAATAATCAATTACAATATAAACAAGAAGCTATGATAGAACGTCTTTTTGTATTTAAAGACAATCCTTTAAAACAAGAAATAGAATATTTTGCAAATTCAATAAAATCCGGCAAACAACTTAATAATGCAAAAAACGATATTGCAGCGCTAGAATTAACATTAAAATTGGATAGTTTGGTAAAATGATTGCCATAATAGCCGGAACCGGACACCTACCATTAGATGCAGCAAAAGCCCTTTTAGAACAAAAAAAAATTTTTATTGTGATTTGTTTATTTCCAAATGACAATAAAGAGATCTTAGAGCAAACACTTTCGGAAAAAAATATAAAAATTATTTCTCAAGAATTTTATAAAGCCGGAACAATTTTATCTTTACTACAAGAAAATTTTGTAACTGAAGTTTTATTTATAGGCAAAGTTGATAAAAGTAATTTATTTAGAAATCTAAAACTTGACTGGCTTTGTGTTAAAACTTTGGCAAAAGCAGCTACAAAAAGTGATCAAACATTAATGGAAGCCATCATAAATACGGTTCAAGATTATGGAATAACTGTTTTAAAACAAAGCGATATTTTGAAAAATTTATTTGTAAAACCCGGTGTTTTATGTGGAAAACTAACGCAAGAAATTGAAGAAGATGTAAATTTTGGTCTTAATGTAGCAGATAAACTTTCATTAATAGATATTGGCCAAACCGTAGTTGTTAAAAACAAAATGATAATTGCAGTAGAAGCAATTGAAGGCACTGATAACTGTATAAAAAAAGCTATTGAATTTGGTCATGATAATCTTATAATTTGTAAAACGGCGCATAAAGATCAAAACCAAAAATATGATCTACCAACCCTTGGGCCCAAAACTTTGGAAAATATTAAAGCAGGTCAGGTTAAGGCTATAGCATGGCATTCGGATAAAACTTTTATTTCCAATTTTGACCAATTTGTAAGATTGGCCAAAAATCTAAATATCACACTTATTTCGGTTTAATTCATATGGGCGATAATATTACGCCTTTGGCATATAAAACTGATTTCCAACATCGATACCCATTAAAGAAACAGCATTTTTATATCCGCCATTAAAAAACCATTCACGACCCTGCCAAATTTTTATTAATTTTGTTTTATAAGGATGCAAAGATTTTACATGTTGGTATTGTGTAAAAGAAAGTTCTTTTAATGCCTTTTTTGTACTACCATTCATTTTTTCTAAAACCCATAAAGCTGCGGCTTCACCCGTTCTGTCTCTACCGGATTTGCAATGAATAAGAATTGGTCTTTGGGCATTGTCATACATATATAAAAGTTTTGATAATTTTTTCTGGGTTGGAAATTTATCGGCACTCATTCTGATATTACAAAATTTTACACCCATAGATTCAGTTACCATTTTTTCATCTTGCCACCAAGATTGATCTTT
Source organism: candidate division TM6 bacterium UASB340 (assembly GCA_001468925.1). Taxonomy (GTDB): domain Bacteria; phylum Babelota; class Babeliae; order Babelales; family UASB340; genus UASB340. The sequence goes on from LDIX01000004.1 coordinate 117,172, forward strand.
ATTTGTACCTCTTAAATTAATGACTGTTTTTATACCATGTTTATTTATTAATTTTGCCAAATCAATAGAATTTAACTGTCCGGATCTGTAAAGATTACCTTTATCAACAACACCCTCGTTATTAACTTTATGTTTTACAGCATTAACAATAGTTTTTGGAAAAGATGTTATTTTTTTTATCTTATTTTTAAGTTTTTTATGACCCGAATAAACATCGCCTGAAACAATAAAAAGATTGGCAACAAAGATAATTAATATCTTGTTAGTATTTTTAAAAAACATAAAAAGCCCCCCCGGCAATTTTGAATTATAACCTTCATTTAATACTTTATTATCGCAATTAAACGAATGTTACTCAAACGCCAGGAGGCTTTTCTATTTGAAATTTATCAAGCTAATAAGATATTTTTGCCATTTTCATAAAATGCTCGCTCAGCCAAGCTACGGCCTGCAATTCCGCCAAAAACTTCTCCAAATTTTTTTGCTATTGCAGAAGAAATTGAATCCATAATTCTATCTGAAAAGAAATTTAAACGTTCCTGTGTAATCTGATTGCTTAGAAACTCTTTTTCAAATTGAGCCAATTCTAATTCGGTAAAAGTTCCCGATTTTACAAGTGATGCAAAAAAGTATTGCTGCAGTTGGTCGCCACCCGGTAAATCATTTTTCATAAAAAGATATGGCACATTATCTTTTACCATACTTTTCATTATAAATAATTTTTGGTCCGGTTTACTTAAATTTTTAAACTCAGATTTTCCGGTAAGTTCTTCAGTTTCCAACATATTTTTAATATTTGAATCAAATACATCGTGTATCAAAGCATCTGCCAATACTAAAGCAAGTCTTGATAATATATAATTAAATTGTTTTTTAAGGCCAAGAGCTATTCTTTTACCAATATATGAACCAATATTTACCGAAACATATCCCATGCACCTATTGGTCCAATACTCTTTATCTGTAATTTGAGCATAATTTTTATTGCCAATATAATAGATCGAGTCTGAGCCGGTCAAAAAATCCAATCCTGTACCAATGGGGTTAAAAAAGTATTTGCTAAATTGCCATTCTTTATCTATCAATGGTATATATTCCTGACCAAAAACCGTATTTTTATCTATATTTGCCACTTTTTTCAAATTATTATTTTCAAAGGCTTTAGCCACACCTATTGGAACAAAAGTATTAACTGCAAATCTGATTAATTTAGGACTGATTAGTCCAAGTGTTTTATTTTCTATTGCATCTAACGTTTTGTAATCAACTTTTGAATAAATTTGGTGCTCAAGATAATCAGCAAAAGAGATATAACCATCTTTTATGGAAAACCAAACAGCACTATTTATATTTCTTCTTATATTTTTATTAGACCAAAAACTTAGATAATCAATATGCTTATTATCGTCCATTCGAATTTTTTGCATCGAATTATTTTTATTATCGTGCCAGAGATAACCACAAATATATGCATCATAAACATATGCAGAGCCAACCCTGAAAAAAGTTCGCATAAACCAATTTTGTTTATCAACTAAAAAATTTGGGTCTAAATAAAATCCAAATGCATCGGATTGTATTTTTTTAAATGCATTGGCAACATCAATTTTTCCTGCTCTAACATCAGAAATTATTTTTAAAAGATATACCGGGAAAAAAAGTGAACTTATTGCACTATCGCCTAAAAGTAATTTAAATAAATATTTTTTATTATCTTTATTATCTTGATTATCTTGCAAATAATAATTTAAAAACTTTTTATAAAATCCATATGAAAATAGTATGGCAGGAGCAAATTTTGCAACATCATCGGCACCGTGTAAAATTTTATTTACAGCAGTTCCAACAGGACCGGCTTGAGCCAACATAAACGAGGTTGAATCAAAATTACCTTTATTATCTATTGCAAAAACAAACGGCTTAAATTCTTGAAATATCTGATCTCTCCAATAAATTGCCGCTTCAACTTTTTCTTTATCCAACTTATTTGATTTTATGAACTTATCAAGATTCGAAACAACCTTTTTTAAAGCAGCTTTAAATCTTAGATTTTCATTTTTAATATACAAAGCCAAAGCGTCAAACATTTCAGGAAATTTACCTAAAGATAATAGTTTTACGATTTCTTTTAAACTATTAAATTTATGTAAGTTATATTTTTCCAATTTATTTTTAATATCAGGCAAAATATTTTCTAAAGATTCTAAAATATTTTTAAGCTCTTTTTTAGTTACATCGTCCAATTGATTATTTTGAATTTTTAAAATAAAAGCTTGATCTAAAATTATTTCCTGAATTTTATCAGTAACACTTACAAAGAGTTCAGTTTGAATTACAAGCTTTAAATCATTTAATAAACCAATTATTGGAAATAATGGATTTGAAGCCGGAATAAAATTAAATATTCGAGCCATCGTATTACCGCTAAGTTGCCATGTTGCCATTACTTCAGTCTTAAGTTCATCTGGAAATTGATCTGCCATAGCTGCAGGATTTTTGAAAAATTTTACCAAATCGATATTTGAAGACAAAATATCGCCATTATTGTCACTATTTTCCGGCTCTTTATCAAGATTATTTAAAATATCATCTTGAATTTCACTTGGGTCAAACTCGTTTGAATCGAGATTATCAAATTGCTCTAAAAATTTATCTAAAGCCGCGGTGTCATTTGATTGTTGTTCCTGCGCTAAACGGGTTACACAATTATTTTCGCTTATAGGTGTGATTATTTTTACACAATTTCTATTTTCAGGACTTTTTGCAAAAGAAATATTTTCTATAAAAGATACGAATATTAAGAAATAAAAAAATATTTTTTTTAAATTAATCATCTTATAATAAATCCCTAAAAGATCTTAGCCCCAAATATGTTTATATAACTTTTTAAGAGATTTATTATGTCATTATCGATAAATTTGTCAAACAAAAAAGGCACGGTTTCCCGTGCCATTCTTGTTTATTTTAAAACATCAGATTAATAATTAACAGTTACCGTATTTGCTCCGGTCACTTTCTTTAAATCTGATACATATTCAGATGTTGGTTTTACAGTTTTTTTATTAACTTCTGAATCAAGTATTTTTGTAACTTTTTCAAGTTCAGTTAATTGTGCTTTCTTATTGTTATAACCTTCAGCATTATTAACGTTTGTAATTTGTAATTCAACTAAATTTGTTTTGCCGCTACGAAGTTTTTTTCTTGCTTCAGATAATTGATAATTTGGATCATTGATCAAGCCTTCATTATGCTTTCTTTCAATATAACCTAAAACGCCCTTATATATCTTTGCAAAAGAATATGCCGGAAATGCCAATTTAAGAGCTGTAAATACTGCAGGTAAATATTTCATATTACCAATACCAAAGTATGGTATTAAAGATGTTAGCGAGTATATTCCATACAAAAATCCACCACCAACTACAGAAGCCGGAATAGCAGACGCCAAATATCTTTTTGTCCAAAGATAATTATTAATTTTTTTAGGTGTATCTTTAACAAATTTAACTGTTGCATCAATCTTATTATTTACATTATTTAATCCATTATCTACAGCCGCCACACCTCTACCAACAAGTTTAAAACCGGCTACCGATCCATTCCAAATTGATTTTAATAAACCAGGTTGCTCATTCTTTTGTTCATCTACAATTTGCATAGCATATGAATTTTGGTTTGAACTAAGCGCAAATATTAATAAAAGTATACTTAGTGATTTTTTCATAAGAAAACCTCCAATATTATAAATTCACTAAAAATAACCACACATTTTAAAACCAAAACTTATAAAGTATTAAAACAATACAAGTTTCAATTTAACTATTAAAAGAATACTAGACTTAAAATATCGAACAACCGACAGGTACTTAATACAAAAAAAACGATAAAATACTATTAAATCAAACGATTCGAGTAATAATTTAATTTCTATTTGAAAAGTTGGCGATTATACCAAGCATACAAAAGATTGCAACCAGAGAACTTCCACCATAGCTAATAAATGGTAATCCAAGCCCTTTTGTGGGTAAAAGACCGCAAGAAACCATCAAATTTATAACGGCTTGAATGGTTATAAGAACAACAAATCCAATGGTGGTAAAAAAAGCAAAATCAGATTCCATTTTTAACGCTATTCGAACGCCAAAATATAAAAACATTAAATATAAAGCGATTATAACCAAAGAACCTACAAACCCAACTTCTTCGGCAATAATTGGAAAAATAAAATCGGTATGTTGCATAGGAAGATAGAAAAACTTTTGAGAAGAATTGGAAATTCCAACGCCCCAAAATTTACCACATCCTATAGCTATAAGTGATTGAATAATTTGAAAACCGCTACCTTTAGGATCAGCCCACGGATTTAAAAAGATTAAAATTCTGTTTAATCTATATGATTTTGAATAAATTAAATAAATAATTGCCGGAATTGATAATAAAACCGTAGAAAATAGATGTATCATATTAAAATTTGCAATAAAAAACAAAACCAATGCTGTAGAAAATATAGTTATAACCGATCCAAAATCCGGTTGTTTTAATAAAATTAAAAAAGTAATACCCAAAATTATTAAAAACGGCAAATAACTATGAACTAAAGATTTTACCTTTTTTTTCTTTTTTTCTATAAAATACCCTATATATAAAAATAAAAATAATTTTAAAAATTCACTTGGTTGCAAACTAAAGTTTCCCAAAGTCAACCATCTGGATGAACCATGCAACTTAAGCCCCATATTTGAAACCAAAGTTAATGTAGTCAGAATCAATGATAAGAAAAATAATAACGGCGTAAATTTTTTCAAACTATTTTGCGGCACAGCGGCAAAAATAAAAAAACTTATAATAGCCGGAACCAAATACAATAATTGTTTTTTAATAAAATAAAATGAAGATCCAAATTTTTCAAAAGCATATACGGAACTGGAAGAATATATAAAAATAAAACCTATTAAAGTTAATGCCAAAACTATAATTAACAGAAATCTCAAATCTTTTTTTACTTCGTTATGATCATATTCCATAAATATTTTTACCCCTTTTTCCTTAAAATCAAATTCTTAAAAGAATCTCCCCTGTGCTTATAATCTTTAAATAAATCATAACTGGAACCGGTAGGTGAAAATAAAACCTGATCTCCGGGTTTTACAATATCAAAAACAGCTTCAATAACATTTTCCAATGTTGGATAACAACTATAGCAAGAAAAATTTGCACAATCTTTTCCAAAACAAAAAACAGCTTTTATATTTTTTATTTTTTTCAAAAATTCTACTAATGGAGTTCGATCTACCCCCTTTGATAATCCACCCAAAATTAAAATTATCGGTTTTTCATTTTTTGATAATTTAGCTACAGCTTCCATAGTTGATTGATAAACGGTAGATTTGGAATCATTATAAAAATCAATTTCATTAAAAGTTGTAAACAATTCAAGTCTATGATTTTGTAAATTTTCTTGTGAATAAAAATTACTGGTTTTGGCAAAAATTAATTCAAGTTGCTTTAAGTCAAAATCTAACAAAAATAGTGTTGCCAAAATTGTAACCCAGTTTTTTTCAAAACTAACATTTGGCAAATGTGTAATATCAAACAAAACCTTTTGTTCAACAATTTTATTGTTAAATATTTTATAAAAAATCAAATTGTTATTTGATACTGAAAAAATGTTAAATTTTTTTATACCTAAATTTGTTAGACTATCAAAAGATTTATTAAAATCTTGAGCCATACAACAAAGTTGAGTTTTAGTTTTTAAAATTTTAGTTAAAAATATATTTTTTATATCCGGCGACAAAACATCAAATAAAAATTCTGATGGAAAAATAAAATATTGATTCTCATTTTGATATTCAAATATATGACATTTGGATTGAAAATAATCTTTCAAATCAATATGCCAATCAAGATGATTCGAATAAAAATTTGTCCATATGGCAATATCGGGCGCAAATTTTTTATTTAATTTTAATTGAAAACTGGATAATTCCAAAAATGCCAAATCCGTATTATTTTGAGTAGCAACCAAATCAAGCATTGCATTTCCAATATTTCCTGCAGCACATGTTGATAAGTTTTCATTATCTTTTGTGAGCATTTTGGACGCAAAATTTGCAAGATATGAAGTTGTTGTGGTTTTACCTAAACTTCCTGTAATGGCTACAGTTTTTTTAGAAAAATAATCAGAAAGCAAATCAAGTTCACAAATAAATTTGGACTGATCATAAGAATCAAAATTTTTTAATTTAAATCCAGGGCTTACAAAAATTTTGGTACTTTTTTCAAAAAAATTATTTAAATTTAATATATCAAAAAAAGAGACACCCAAAGAATCTAAATCTTTTAACTCATCAAAAGTAAGTTGTCTTTCATCAAAAATATTTATTTTTAAATTTTTATCTAATTTTTTGAAAAAATTTAGAGCCGATTTTCCAACAATTCCAAATCCTAAAATGCCAACGCTGTCTTGCATTGCAGTAAAGCCTCAAAATTAAATATTTAAAAATTATAAATTAACTATTAGGTAATTTAGCATTTTTATCCAATTTTGCACAAATAATAGAGATGTTTTGGTATCAAGCTTTCCTGATTTAATAAATTTCAGACCATCTTCAAGTCTCTCTTTATTAATTTTTCCAACTCTTCTAACAAAAAATCTTCTATTAATTTTTGATAAGATTAAATCAATACTTTCTTTTTCTGAAAAATCTATTTTGGAACTTTTTACAGAATCCAACAATAAAATTTCTGAATACAATCTATAAAATAAAATTTCTATTTTTTTAAAATATCTCTTAACCCATATTTTATAAATTTTATGAATTGCTGTGATAATTATAATAATAGATACAAATGTTAAAAAATAATCCAAATGATGCACCAATACTTGCAAAACTCCGGAAATACCCGAAATAGCTTTGGTTGTACCTAAGCCCGGTAAACCTATAGGTGCAAATAAAAAAAGATAACTAAATAGTATCATAATTACTCCTAATTTTTGCTTAAAGTCTCAACATATTTCTCAATACCCTTTGAAATTCCAATTGCCAAAAGTTGCCTGTAAGCAGGAATTGACAACCTTTTAGCCTCTTTTTGATTTGTTATAAACCCAACTTCAATGAGAGCCGCCGGAATATCATTTTCCAGTAAGACTCTAAAATCGTTTCGTTTAATACCTCGATCTATTACATCCGAAACTTTTTTGCTATTTAAATATTCGATTATTCCATTTTGAATACTTAAAGCAAGTTGTTCAGACTGATCAATATTATTTTTTAATGTTATATCTGCAAATTTTGCAATAGTTTCATCATTTTCATTAAAAACAAATAGAAATCCGCCTCTCCTGTCTCGAGCTAAAATATCATTTGAATTTAAAAAATAAGATTCGATACCGGAAGCATTAGAAACACTTGGAACAGCATTTGCATGAATGGAAACAAAAAAATCTGCTTTTAATTGTGTAGCCAAATCGGTTCTATCTTTTAAAGATAAAAATTTATCTTGAGTTCTAGTTAAATAGACCTCAAAACCTTTTTTTTTTAACAAAAGTTGAACGCGGCGAGCAATATCAAGTGTTAAATCCTTCTCTTTTAATAAAAAAAAACCCAGCGCACCGGTATCTTGTCCACCATGTCCGGCATCAACTAAAATACGATTTTTTTTTTGCAATTCAGAATTTTTACAATCAATTAATTTATTATCAAAATCATTTGATTTATTTTTTGCATAAAGCAACTGCTTTCCCTGTTCCTGTAATTTTTGCAAATCACTTTTTTTAAAAAAATCGATTAACAACCTTGCCGGATCTTCAAGTTTATTCCAGCGAATTAAAATATCATCCGTTGAAAAAGTTATTAATATAACAACTCTTGGACTTGGTGCCTGTGAATAAAACAATTCGGCTTTTTTTATGATATCGCCCAAACTTTTTATAGATTCTACAACATTTTTTTCCTTAAAATCTTGTATATTCATAGCCGGAAAAGATATTTCCAACTGCATCTTTTCGGCATCTATTCGTTTTTCAAAATATAAAGAATTTGTAAATTCAAAAAAAAGTTGTGGCGCCAATCTCTTATTACAAATTTCAACATACTTCAAAGAATTTATTGAATAAACCGATCTTGAACCTAATAAGACGCACAAAATGATAATTTTTTTGAAATAAGTATTCATAAGCCCACCCCTTTTTATTCTATTAATACATTTTTCAACATAAATTTACTAAATAACTTTTCTAATTGTCAATTAAAAAGATTTATTTCTGAATAATTTGTATAAAAAGGGCAAATTTAATATTCTTATTTTTTATAAGTTTTTTTTAGGATAATTATGGAAATACTTAAAAATATAAGTCTAAAAGATAAAAATTGGTTTAAAACCGGTGGCAATTCAAAATTTTTCTGTGAGCCTGAAACAGAACATGAATTTGTACAAGCTATAACTTTTGCCAATAAAAATAATCTGGAAATATTTGTTTTAGGTGATGGTGCAAATTTACTTATAAGTGATAATGGTTTTAATGGATTAACAATAAGGCCTAAGCTCAAAAATATAACTATAAACAAAAACATGGTAATGGCTCAAGCCGGTGTAGCGATTCAAGATTTAATAAATTTTTGTCTTGATAATAACTTACTTGGCATTGAAGATTTCAGTTGTATTCCCGGTTCTATTGGAGGTGCTGTATATATTAATATTCACTATTTTGAAAAATTTTTAAGTGATTATTTAATTAATGCTCAAATTATAAACTCTAAAACCGGTGAAATAATTGTTGTAAATAAAAGTTGGTTTAATTTTGGTTATGATCAATCTAAATTACAAAATAAAAATTATTTTTTAGTTAGTGCTACTTTTGAATTAAAAAAATGTGATAATTTGGAAGCTGCATATGCTAAAGGTCGTCGCGATGAGATTATAAGATACAGGCAAAGACAATATCCAACATCAAATAGTTGTGGCAGCTTTTTTAGAAATTTTCACGAAAATGAAGTAAGTTTGGAAATCAACGGTAAAAAAATGATATTTGTAGCCTACTATTTAGACAAACTAGGAATAAAAGGCAACCTAAAAATAGGTGGTGCTCAAGTTTCTTTTAAGCATGCAAATATGATAGTTACAGATGATACTGCAATAAGCCAAGATGTTATAAATTTGGCAAAAGAAATACAAAATCTTGTATTTAAAAATTATGGGATAAAACCTGTTGCAGAATGTCAATTAATAGGTTTTGAAGAAAATATTTTATAAAAAAATTAACAAACAACCAACTGAAATTTAGGTTCACCATTTATCATTTTTAAGCTTAAATAAGATGGTTCATAATAAAAACCTGGTATATCACATGACATATGTATAAAAATTGGTTTTTCACAACTCCCAATGTCGCAAATTCCCAATGACAAATTTATTATTCCATTTAAAACATCCTGAATATTGTTTATATTTTTTAAAAAAATTTCATAATTTTTAAATGTTTTAGATTCAAATAATCCATGATAATGACCTTTTAAAAATCCATCAATTCCATATAAATCCATGCGCTCTAATGCTAAAAGAGTAGGATATTTATATGCACAGTTACGTACAAATACAAAACTATTTTCAGATAATTCAGGATCTAAATCATCCCACAAAAAAGGTGAAACAAAATATTTTTTATCCGAATATATAGGACCCGTAAGTTCAAATTCATAATCACTATTAAGTAAATCTCTTGGATCATAATTAAAATTAAAGCCGCCATGATTTATTTGATATGTTTTATTTTTTAATTTTAAATATATTACTTCAGGCAATATGTTAAATACAGACAAGATATTATAATAAAATATTGCAACATCATCTTCTGCTAACTTTTTTTTCAATTCATCAAAAAATCCATAATACATATTCATACTGAAAGATTCATGGTTACCCTTTAAAATAAATACCGAATCAGGATTTAATATTTTTAAAAAGAAAATAAAAAATAAAACTTCGAAACTATCCTCCCCTTTATCAACAAAATCCCCCAAAAAAATAAGTTTTCTATTGCCAATTATTTCAAGATTTTCATTGAAAACATTATTAAGAAGAAGTTGTTTGAAAATTTTTACCAATGCAAAAAAATTTCCATGTATATCACCTAAAAAAACTATTTCGTCAAAATTATCAATATCAATTTTTTTTGCATAATAAAATTGAAAATAATCCGGAGATATATTATCCATCATTTCGATATTTAAAGCTAAATCACAAGAATTTTCAAAAAAATCTGCCGCATTATAATTTATCCACTTATTAGTATCATTTAAATCTTGCAAAATAAGTTTATAAACATATGACACCAATGGATAAAAAATAGAAGTCTCATTAATTTTTATTGGGTACTTTTCTTTATTATTTAATAATTCACAAATTTTACTAAAATTATTCAATCCAAGTTTTTTTATCGATTCTTTTAAATTTTGTGAATTATCAAACATAGCAAATAGATTATTAAACAAAAAAAAAGAATATATAACAAACAAGAATATTTTTAATTTTTTAAATCTGATCATTTAATATCTTAAACCTATAATCTTTCATTAAATCAATCATAAACTGAATATTATGAATTGTAGCCAAAGTTAGTCCAATAAGCTCATGCGCTTTAAATAAGTGATAAACATATGACAATGAATAGTTTTGGCATGTAATACAACTACAATCAGTTTCTATAGGTCCATGATTAAGAGCATTTCCACTCTTAAAAATTCTCATTAAGCCTTTTTTTGTAAATAATAGACCGTGACGAGCGGCACGAGTCGGATGTGAACTATCAAATGTATCAATACCAAGTGGGACAATTCCGGCAATAGATTCAAGATCTCCAATTCCTAACAAATGATTAGGTTTATCTTGCGGCAAATTTGGCATCAAAGATTTTAACATATCAAACATTTCAAATCTATCTTTACCAACACTGCCGCCAATTGCAAAACCATCAAAATCAAGCTTTGTTAAATTATCACAACTCTTTTTGCGTAAATCTTTGTCTACACCACCATGCAAAACAGCATATAAAGCCTGCTTGTTTATATTTTTTTTATGTTCATCCAAAGATCTTTTTTCCCATCTATGGGTACGATCTAAAGACTTTAATAACTGCTTTGAATCAGCATGATATGGTAAAAGTTCATCAAAACTAACAATAATATCTGCGCCAATTTCTTTTTGAGCTTGAATTGATGTTTCGGGTGTTAGCAAAATTTTGGCACCATCTTTGTAAGACCTAAATAAAACACCCTCTTCGCTAATTTTTATAACTGAACTATCATGTTTTTTTTGTCCCTTACTCTTTAGTTCTTGAGCAACTCCGCCGTATGCAAGACTAAATACCTGAAATCCACCCGAATCCGTAATTATAGGAAAACTTCTTTTAGCAAATTTATGAATTCCACCGGCTTGTGCGATCAACTTTGAACCCGGCTGTAAAATTAAATGATATGTATTTGCAAACATCAACTGCAAACCCATTTCATCCAAAGTTTTATTATCTAGCGCTTTTAATGTTCCATTAGTTCCAACAGCAACAAAACAAGGTGTATCTATTATTCCATGAGGAGTATAAATACGCCCAACTCTGGCTCCGGATTTTTTAGATTTATATATAATTTCAAACTTAAAAAAATCATTAGAAGTCATTTGAATCCAAATTTTTTATCAAATATTTTTTTGTAAAACCAATAATAGGCATAGCGATCAGAGTTATTAATACTTTTATAGAAAATCCAACAATTATAACTTGTACCGGAGACCCCACTATTCCAAACAAACCTATAAAAACAAATAAAATAGTGTCGATCAATTGTGTAAATATTATTGAAATAATATTTCTTAAGACCAAATATTTCCCATCATATTTTTCGTTTAATAGCGCATAAAAGCTTGCATTAAATCTTAAAGAAACAAAATAAGCAAACATAGAGGCCATAACAATCCTTGGCGCAAATCGCAAGATTTCATTAAATAAAATATGTGCCCAATCATGCTGACTTGGAATATAAGATAGGTGAATAAATGACATTGAAAGATAAAAAAATATGGCAAAAAAGCTAATTTTTATAGTTTTCCTTGAAAATTCAATGCCAAAATATTCTTGTAGCAAATTTATGCCTAAAACTATTCCTATGACAAAAACATCAGAACATGTAGCATTTAATCCAAAAATAGTCATTTGCTTCAAGACAAATAAATTTGAAAGCACAGTTTCGAGACAAATAAGTCCAACAAGTGCACTTTTACCGAATTTTAATGCTAAAAACGTAGCTACTACAATAGATATAATGTGTAAAAAAAATATTAATTCGTTCATAATAATTAATTATAAATAAAAATAAAATAAAATCATATGGTAAAACAAACAAAAAATTATGTTATAATTACTAAAGTTTTTTAGTATTATAGCCTTTTTTTATTACCAAGGATTTGAAAATGTCCTCAAATGTAACCCTTGAAAAAATAGTGTCTCTATGTAAGCGCAGAGGTTTTGTCTATCAAAGTGCCGAAATATATTCAGGTTTAAATGGTGTTTACGATTTTGGCCCACTCGGATCACAATTAAAACAGAATATTAAAAACGCATGGATTCAAGATTTAAATAGAGGTAAAGAGGATATTGTATTTTTGGATGGATCAATTTTGGGAGCACAACAGGTTTGGCAAGCATCAGGACACGCTGATAACTTTAGCGATCCATTGGTTGATTGCCAAAATTGTAAAAAAAGATTTCGATCTGACGATATAAATTTGGAAAAACCTTGCCCATCGTGCGGTATAAAAAAATGGACAGACGTTCGACAATTTAAACTAATGTTTGAAACGCAACTTGGAGCTGTTAGCAACGAATCAAATATTGCTTACTTAAGGCCGGAAACAGCCCAATCAATTTTTATAAATTTTAAAAATGTTTTAAGTTCTACCAAAGTTAAAATTCCATTTGGAATTGCCCAAATTGGTAAAGCATTTAGAAATGAAATCACTCCTAAGCAGTTTTTATTCAGAATGCGCGAATTTGAGCAAATGGAAATGGAATTTTTCTGTAAAGGTGAAGATGCCAATAATTTCTTTGATATTTGGGTAGAACGTAGATTAAATTTTTACAAAAATATCGGTCTAAATATGCAAAATATAAAAACCAGACATCATGCTCAAGATGAACTTGCGCACTATTCAAAAGCTTGCATAGACGTTGAATACAATTTTCCATTTGGTTTTAAAGAACTTGAGGGAATAGCATATAGAACAAACTTTGATCTTTCTCAACATGCAAAATTTTCAGGAAAAGATCTTTCTGTTTTTGATGATGAAAAAAAAGAATCTTTTGTTCCACATGTTGTTGAATGTTCCGTTGGTGTGGACAGATTATTTTTAACACTATTATTTGATGCTTATACCGAAGATGAAGTTGAAGGCGAAATACGAACAAGCTTAAGATTAAGCCCTAAAATCGCACCGGTTACTGCAGCAATTTTACCATTAAGTAAAAATTTATCTGAAAACAGTATAAAAATTTACGATCACTTAAAAAAGAATGGTTTTAGGGTTCAGTTTGACGAATCAGGATCAATAGGCAAAAGATATAGAAGGCAAGACGAAATTGGCACACCTGTTTGCATAACATATGATTTTGAAAGTATTGAAGATAATAAAGTTACATTACGAGATCGTGATAGTTTAAAACAAGAAAGAATTTCAATCGATCAAATCGAATACTATTTAAATAATATTTTGAATAAATAAAAAAAGAGAGTTTTAATGAATATTATACGAAAAATATATGACTGGATGGGGAAAAAAGTACATTCAAAATATGCAAACTTGTGGCTTGCTACACTTTTTTTTATAGAAGCTATTTTTTTTATTCCCGTAGACCCTTTACTTATACTTTTTTGTGTAGAAAATAGTAAAAAATCATTAAAATATGCAGCAATTGCAACTTTATCATCTGTAGCCGGCGGTGTTTTTGCTTATGGTATAGGCAAATTGATGTGGGATACCATTGGCATAAATTTGGTTAAATGGATAATATCCGAATCTGTATTTAATGCCGCAATATTAAAATATAAACTTTATCAAAATTGGGCAGTTTTAATTGCAGGTTTTACACCATTACCATATAAAGCAGTAACATTATCTGCCGGATTTTGTGGTTTATCACTATTACCATTCATCTTTTATTCAATAATATCCAGAGGTGCCAGATTTTTTCTAGTTGCAGGGTCTATTAGAATATGGGGACCTCAAATTAAAATTTTTATTGACCGATATTTTAACCAATTGGTAATATTATTTACAATAATTCTTATAGCCAGCGTTTGGCTTTTAAAATAAAAATCGTACACTAAAATTATGCAAATTTAACTATAAGGATAATTATGAAATGTACTGTTATTGGTTTAGGACGTTTCGGGTATCAATTGGCAACATCTCTTGCAGATCAAGGCATGGAAGTATTGGCAATTGATAGCAACGAAACAATAATTGCCTCAATTAGAGATAAAGTGACTCAAGCTGTTTGCCTAAGAGTTACAAGCGAAGATTCTCTTTTAACACTTGGCATAGAAGACATGGATACTGTAGTTGTTGCAATGGGGGAAGATTTTGCTCAATCAATTTTAATTACGGCATTACTTAAGAAAAATCTAAATGTAAAAAATGTAATATCCCGAGCCGTAAGCAAAATTCACGAAAATATATTAATTCTAGTTGGTGCCGACAGAGTTGTATTTCCTGAACAAGATATAGGAATAAAGCTTGCAAATAATTTAGCTTTTTCTTTAATAGAATTTTTTCAAGTAACGGAAAAATTTGCCCTAACCGAAATTGAAGCACCAAAAAGCTTTGTAGGAAAAACTCTTTCCAGCATAAATCTTAAAAAATCACGCCAGGTTTCATGCATAGGTGTGAATGTAGACGATGAAATAAATTTAATAGATCCTGATTATGTTGTTCAGCAAGGTGATAAATTATTATTCGCCGGTAATAATGATAAATTAGCAGATCTGGCAGAAGAAAAAGAAGAAGAATAAAAAAGAGCAGGTTTTAAACCTGCTCTTTTTTATTTGATTTGCGATAAAAATAATTAGATTGATTCAATTCTAATTATGGTCATTAATTGTCTATGACCTTTTTTGGTTCTTTGTTTATGACGTCTTTTATGTCTGAATACTATTACTTTGGGACCTTTATCTTGTTTTACAATAGAAGCATGCAAAACCGCACCGTTAACAAACGGTTGTCCTATTTCAAATTTATCTTCGCCAGTCTTGCGAAATAACACTTCTTTGAATTCAACTTTATCTCCGGCATTTCCCTCAATTTTTTCTATTGAAACTGTTTTTCCAGGTATTGCCTGATACTGTTTTCCACCTGTTGCAAAAATTGCATATTGATCAAATGCTATAATATCTTTCATGCGTAAATCCGCCTTTCAACAACCCAAAGGTCCTAAAATTTTAAGTATTTTTACTAATTTATATCAAATAAACGGGTAAATATACTATACCAAAAATGCTCTTGGTGTCCAGCTAAAAGCCTAAACAATTATAATTTTTGACTAAACTTTACAACTTGAATATTCAAATTTAATTAAAATGGTAAATCGTCTTCAAATGGCTCTTCATCTTTAAGTTTAACTTCGCCTGTTGATTCAGAATCTTCTATAGTCTTAGATTTTCTTTTAGAAGGCTTCTCTTCAGATGAAGATTTTGCATGTCTTTCCGTTATCTCTTCTAATTGATTGGCTGTGGCAACAACTTCTTCAGTTGAAACTCCAGCCTGATTTGCACCTAAAAATGTAACTCTGTCGGCAACGATTCCATGTTTACTTCTTTTTTGGCCATCATTATCTGTCCATGAATCAAGTTTTAATCTACCTTCAACCAAAACTAAGCTGCCCTTTTTTAAATATTGGTTTGAACTTTCAGCCTGAGGTCCCCAAACATCAACATCAACAAAACAAACTTCCTGAATCATCGAACCGGTTTGTTTATTTTTAAATTGTCTGTTTGACGCAAGACCAAGTCTGCAAACAGCCTGACCGGAAGTTAACTGTTTGTATTCCGGATCTCTTGTTAAATTCCCCATCATTATTATACGATTATAACTTGCCATAAATTTTCCTTTTAATTAATTAAATTAGATAATACAAAAATTAGTTGTAGATTTTAACAGCCAAAAAAATTTTTTACAAACATTTATTTTAACAACATTCACGTTGACATAAATTTTTTTTAATTTTTTCTAAATCTTTTTTTATTTCAAAATAGTAATCCTGTTTATTTATAAAAGAATTATGAAGCTTATCAACTTCATTTGCTATTAAATTTTCTTTACAATCACCTTGTATAAATTCTTTAAAAACAATTTTTTTTGAAAATAAATTAGGTAGTCCCATGCATTTTATATTTACAACTAACTTGGCAATGAGGTATGTAAGCCATGATGTTTTGTAAATTATAATTGATGGTACACCAAGTAAAGCCAACTCCAAAGAAACCGTTCCTGGTTTTGTAATTGCCAAAATAGATTGCTTAAGTTCTTTTTTCTTTTCGTCTTCGTCTAAAATAAAAATTATATTTTGCATGTAATTTTTTAAATTATTTTTAATTAATTCTGTTTTTACAAAATTAATATCTAGAGATCTTGCTATTGGCAATACTATTTTTATTTCAGGGTAATTTATTAATATTTTTTTTATTAAATTAACAAAAAATGGCATTAATTTTACAATCTCTTGTTTTCTCGATCCCGGCAATATTGCAATTTGATTTTTAACTTTCAGATCAGAATAAATAAAAGTTTTTAAATTTTCACATAATGGGTTACCCAAAAACTGTGCATCTAGCCCTCTGTCTTTATACCATTCAACTTCAAATGGGTACATAACAATTAAATTATCACAATATTTTTTCAATTTTTTAATTCTATACTCACCCCAAATCCAAACTTGCGGCGGCGATACATAAGTAATTTTTATTTTTTTATTTTTTTTCTTTATTGCTTTTGCAAGAATTAAATTAAATCCTGGAAAGTCTACAAGAATTAATTCGTCAAAATTATTTTCTAAAATATAATTAGTTATTTTTTTTAAGTAACTAAAAATAAATTTAAGTTTTCCCAAAATTTCTACAACACCTACAATATTTAATTTATTAAAATCGTCATAAATTATAGCGCCGGCTTGTTGTAAATTTTGTCCACCAACGGCATAAGCCACAATCTCTTCTTTTTCTTTTATTTTATTTAAATACCACCCTGCTGTAATATCGCCGGAAAGTTCTCCGGTAACTATAAATATTTTTTTCATGTTAATTATAATTCTTCTATGCTTTCACTTTTAGGTAAAACATTACCATTATCGATTTCTTTAACTGCACTTGCCGGAATATCTTTTAACGTATAACTTTTATATTTTTTTCTCACAAAAATATTTTTCGTTTCGTCTTCTTCATACAATACAAACATATTTTCGTCGACAATTTTTAATAAATAAGAGACAACCAAAAGCGACCCTAAAGTTATTTTTTTATTTTCTAAAAAAAATTCTTTTGGCTTTTCATACATATAAAAAACTAAATTTTCTAAAAAAGTTTTGTCTTTTTCTGTTAAAATATCCGTATCTATTTGTTGTTCCAAACTTACCTGATCCGGTAATAAATCTTGCTGTATATAATTTTCAGCCGATAAATTTAATTTAAAAATTAAAACTAAAATTAAAATAAATTTAAAAATTTTATTCATATTATTTTTTAACTCTTTAAGCAAAAATCTTTATTTAAATCTTCTTTTATTTTATTTATAGCATCAAGCTGGGTTTTTAGTTTTATATTAATATTTTGCACAAGACCTAAACTTGTTCCTAACTGTCCCCTACTTGCCTTTTTGAAGGGTTTATCATTATCAATAATCCCTTCAACTTTTGAAAACATATTTTTTTGAATTTCTGCAATTTGAATTTGTAAATCACCAATAATTTTATTAATTTCACCTATTTTTTTATTTAATTCAGACAAATTATTTAAATTTTCTTTTATACTTAACCCTATGTCTTCTTTAATTTCAGCTTTCGACGAATTTTTATTATTTTTTGTTTCCGTTATTACAAAATTATCTGCAAATAAATTTAAATTCATAAAAAACAAAATAAATAAAAATAAATATTTAAAACCTATTTTCACATATTGTAAAAAAGCTACAACAGAAAAAATTGTAATTAAAATTAATAAGATATAATAAGTTTTTGCAGGAGCCCACCCCATAAAACTACAAATAAAAATCCATGAAATAAATAAACACTGAAAAAGTGTGGTCGCTTTACCCCAAATTGTTGGCTGTACTCTAAATTGTATATTTTTATTCATAAGAAAAAATGATCCTAACAATATTGCAAATTCTCGCATTAAAAGTAAAAATACAAACCAACCGGGAATAGCATATAAAGGTGAATTCAAAAAAGCCAACGATGTAAAAACAGAAATTAACAATAACTTATCTGCTATTGGATCTAAAAGCTTACCTAGATAAGTTTCCTGATTTAAATACCTTGCCAAAAATCCGTCAAACAAATCGGTTAACGCTGAAATTGCAAATAAAATAAATGCTTTTGTCCATTCCATTTTATATATATTAATTACTATAAATGGCGTTAACAATATTCGACCAATGGTTAAAAAATTAGAAACAGTCCACCAATTTTTATCTTTAAAAATGTTTTTAAATCTATTCATAAATGTCCAATTTTTAAAAAAATTTAAATTAAATTTATATTTATTATAGTACAAAAATATAGCCTTTGGGTCTAATAATTAAGACATAATCAAAAAATAACTAAGTTTATTTGTACAAAGTTTCATAATAACATGATAAATTAGCTTCTTTAATATTACAATTTATGTTAGGTTTTATAACCTAATATAAAATATTTTTGAAGGGTCTATCGTGTTAAAAAATATAAGAATCATTAATATTTATCTAATACTATTTTTTTTATTTAACAATTTAAAAGCCAATTTCAAATATGATTTTGGAGAATATAATGAACCAATATATAGCTCTCAAAAAGGCGCCATAAAAGATGCTCTAGGAATTTATCACAATGAAAATCAAGAACCTTTTACACTCCAAGAAGAAATATTTTTTCAAGCAAAAGAAAATAACAAAAGCTTAAACGATTCCGAACTTTTTGATCGAAATTTTTTAAAAAACAATATATTTCAAGTACATGAGACTTTAGTAAATAATTACAATGGGCAAGAAGTAATAATTACAACTCAAGATAATATAGAAATTAATTGTCTATATTTTAACAGAAACTCTGACAATTTAATTGTAGTTGGCGCTGGTTTTACAAATGCAAAAGAATTAATGGCTCCATTTATAAATATGTTTCCTAATTATGACATAGTCTTATTTGATTACAGAGGCCATGGTATTAATCAAAAAGACATTTCTGTTTGGTATAAACCATTAACAAAAGTAAAAAAATATATAAATAAAGCTTTTGGCGTTGATACAAATATTACAAGAATGGCCAGTATGGAAGATTTAGATGTTACAGCTGTTGTTGAATATTTTAAGTATAATAACAATAAAAAATACACTTGTGTTACAGGTTTAGGCATTTGCTATTCAGCTTTAATATTTTTACAAGCTCAAGCATTACATAGAACTAAAAAACTCTTTGATAAAATTATTTTAGATGGTTGCTGGTTATCTCTAAAAAAATTTGTAACAAAATTGTCGCAAGACCCAAAACTACTAATATCCCCACAATTTGGCGGCTTGCAATATACATATCCATTTAATCAAAAATGGTTTCAAAAAGGTTTTCGAATAATGGCGCCAATAGTACTCAATATTGATTATGAAAATTCAAATCTTAATAATTTACTAACATTTATAACAAATACACCAATTTTATATTTTTACGGCAAAAATGATTTAACAATAGATAGAACAGATTTTGAAACTATTTTTAATGGGCTTAGCGCCTCTGAAAATAGAAACGCAATAACCGCAATAATAACACCAATACCACATGTCAGAAATCATTTATGGATAAAAGAATTCTATAAATTCGCATGCGATAATTTTATAGAATTAGATAATAATGCTTTTATAAAAAAATTACGTGGTTAATATTATTTTATCATAGCTCTTAATTTTGCAATTCTTTTTTCCATTGGTGGATGTGTTGAAAAAAGTGCAAATAAATTACTACCACTAAATGGATATACTATAAAAAGTGATGCGGTGCTGGCTTGCGCATTAGAAATAGGCTCAACCATTCTTTTTGTCGCACTATTTTGTAACTTTTCCAACGCTGATGCCAAAGAAAGAGGATCATAAGAAATTTTTGCACCGGTTTCATCAGCTAAATATTCTCTAGATCTTGAAATAGCAAGTTGAATTAAAGTAGCCGCAATAGGCATTAAAATAGCAACAAGAATAGCACTTAATCCTGCGCCCCTATCTCTTGAATCTCTGCTACTTGAAAAAATAAAACTCCAACGAAGCATATCTGCCAAATACGCAATTGCCATAGCTACTGTAGCAGCAATTGTTGCAATTAAAATATCTCTATTTTTTATATGTGATAATTCGTGAGCCAAAACTCCTCTTAACTCATGTTCATCTAAAATTTCCAATATACCTTTAGTAACAGCAACTGAAGCATTTTCCGGATTTCTTCCGGTAGCAAAAGCATTCGCCATTGAACTGTCAATATAAAAAAGTTTAGGCATTGGAATTTTAGCATTTATTGAAAGCTCATGAACTATATCATAAATATTTTTGTATTTATTTTCATCCAAAGGAACAGCTTTATATAATTTTAAAACTATTTTGTCTGAAAAAAAATAGGTTATAAAATTCATAAAAATAGATATTGCAAATGCAAAAATTAAACCGTTTCGACCGCCGATCCAAAAACTAATTAAAAATAAAATTGCACTTAATGAAGCTAAAAATATAACTGTTTTCAATTGATTCCAAAACATATAAAACTCCTAAGTCTAATCTTTATCTTCGTATTCAATTTCCCAATCATTAAAATCTTTTGAATCATGGTCATCACTATCAGTAGCTTTATCGTCATCACAACCGCATTCTTTTTTCATATCCAAAAGTATTTTTCCGTCTTTATCCATTTCACTTTTTATCAGATTCTTTTCTGCATCAAGCTGTACTTGAGCTGTTTCAAAAAGCTTATTCATCTCTTCTTGCATTTTTTTCATTTTGCCCTGAAGTTTTAATATCATTTGAACTCCTGCAATATTCACACCCATTTTATGCGTAAGATTTATAACATGTTCCAATCTGTCTACATCTTCTT
Organism: candidate division TM6 bacterium UASB340; assembly: GCA_001468925.1. Taxonomy (GTDB): domain Bacteria; phylum Babelota; class Babeliae; order Babelales; family UASB340; genus UASB340. The sequence continues at coordinate 138,536 of LDIX01000004.1, forward strand.
CAGAAAAAAGTCGAGTATTTCCTTCTGTTCTTTTAGGACAAATAAGACCTTCTTTTTCGTACATTCTTATCGTTTGTTGATGAACCGCAAACATTTTTGACACTACCGAAATAGAATAAAAACCCTTACGTCTTTTCATACAGCAAACCTCACTCTTCTGTTTTTAAAATAGTTAAAAAAGCTTCTTGAGGAAGCTCAACATTACCAACCTGTTTCATCTTTTTCTTACCCTCTTTTTGTTTTTCCAAAAGCTTGCGCTTTCTTGTTATATCACCGCCATAACATTTTGCTATAACATTTTTTCTTAATGCTGAAACAGACTCTCTAGCTATAATTTTTGCACCTATTGCGGCTTGAATTGCAACTTCAAACATTTGTCTTGGGATTACTGATCTTAATTTTTGTGTTAGCTGACGGCCTAAATAATAAGCTTTATCTTCATGCACAATAACAGATAATGCATCAACAGCTTTACCATTTAAAAGCACATTCATTTTTACCAAATTTGCATCCTGAAATCCGGCAGGTTCATAGTCAAAGCTTGCATATCCGGATGAATATGTTTTTAATTTATCATAAAAATCTATAATAATTTCATTTAAAGGCATTTTATATCTTAATATAATTCTATTTTCATCAAGATATGTCATATCGGTTTGTTCACCCCTACGCTCTTGGCATAGTTGCAAAATAGGACCTAAATATTCTTTTGGGGTAATTATTGTTGCATTTATCATAGGCTCATAGATGATATCTATTTTGGAAGTTTCCGGAAAATCTGAAGCTCGTTCTATTGAAAATTCAGATCCATCGGTTTGTTTAATTCTATACAACACAGTAGGTGAAGTTGCTATAATTGTAAGTCCATATTCTTGTTCAAGTCTTTGCTTAAATACATCCATATGTAAAAGCCCTAAAAAGCCACATCGAAATCCAAGACCAAGAGCCACGGAACTCTCTTTTTCTACATGTACGCTTGGATCATTTAATGTTAATTTTTCAATAGCATCACGAACATCTTCATAATCCGAATTATCAACCGGGTAAATACCAGCAAAAACCATAGGCTTTGCAGGTTTGAAACCAGGCAACGCTACAACAGGTTTTTTAGTATGATAAAAAGTATCGCCAACTCGAGCTTCTTTAACTGTCTTCATACCAGAAATTAAAAAACCAACCTGACCTGTAAATAAATTTCCGGTAACGGTTGGCTCCGGATACATCAATCCAATATCCAAAACTTCATATTCAAGGCCTGAGTGCGCAGATACAATCTTGTCACCCTTTGCTATCGATCCATCTATAACTTCAATTAAACAAATCACCCCACGATATTCATCATACCAGGAATCAAATAATAAACATTTTAGCGGATTACTTTCATTTCCCTTTGGGGCAGGAATACGTTTTACAATTTCAGTAAAAAGATCTTTAACTCCAACACCTGTTTTTGCCGAAATACGTAAAACTTCCGATTTATCTATATCAAAAGCAGTTTTTAATTCACGCTCAACAACTTCAGGCTGAGCATTAATCATATCTATTTTATTCATAACGGGAATAATTATTAAATCTTGCTCAAAAGCAAGATAGAAATTTGCCATAGTTTGAGCTTGAACACCTTGCGCCGCATCTACCAATAATAATGCTCCCTGGCAAGCATACAAAGATCTTGAAACCTCATAGTTAAAATCAACATGGCCCGGAGTATCAATCAAATTTAATAAATAAGTTTGACCTTCATATTCATAAAAAAGAGATGCCGTTTGAGCTTTTACAGTTATACCGCGTTCTTTTTCAACTTGAAGCTTATCCAAAAATTGTTCATTTTTATTTCTATCGGAAATCGTTCCGGCAAGCTCTAACATACGATCTGCAAGCGTAGATTTGCCATGATCAATATGAGCAATAATGGAAAAATTTCTAATATGCGTTTGTTTAAAATTTTTTAAATCTATAGTTTTTAAATCTTTATAAGCCATAATCAACTTTTTATAAAAAACATTAAATGTTTAACCAAAAATATACCCGCCAATGTTGCTGCAACAGCACCAATATTACCTATAATTATATACCAAATTACGGTTTTGTATTCACCGGCTAAAAAAGAACCCAAATAATTTATAAGCAATATATTAAAAGACATCGATAAAGCAATATTATGAGCCATAAAACTTCTTAATATAGTTCCAAGTATTCTACCAATTGCTATAAATAAAATCTTTAACATAACCCACCTACATATGCTCCGGTTTTTCAACACCAAGCAAATCAAGCCCACAGACAAAAACCATATTTACTAAATTTAATGTAAACATTCTTGCCTTACTTAAATCTATATTTTCTTTATCTATAACTTTATTACCGGAATAATATGCATGAAAAATATTTGCCAACTCGACCATATAATAAGACAATAAATGTGTTTGATATGTTTTTTCTATTGAAATCAATATTTCACCAAAAGCCAAAAGCTTCTTGATGACATCAAACTCTTGATTACATAAATTATTTAAACAAACATCAACTTCTTTTTTAGATATCTTATTATTTATTAAATTATTTACAAAATCTTTAAATTCCAATTCAAGTTCAGCTTTTTTTAATATCGAATTAATTCGCACATATGCATATTGAATATAAAAAACAGGATTTTCGTCTGTTTTTTTTAATGCAACTGCCAAATCAAACTCCAAATGTGCTTCAGCTTTTCTGTGTAAATAAAAAAATCTGGCTACGTCTTTTCCAACCGTATCTATTATCTCTCTTAAAGTTGTAAATTTACCGGCACGCTTTGACATACGCTCAGCTTGTCCTGCATTTTTAATGCTTACGAGCTGATACAGAACAATATCAAGGTTATTTGAATCAAGACCCAGCGCATCAACTGTAGCTTTAAGCCTATTTACATAACCATGGTGATCTTGACCTAAAATATCTATCAATTTATCAAAACCACGTTCAAATTTATTTTTATGATAAGCTATATCTGCAGCAATATATGTAAGTTCTCCGGTGCTTTTTCGAACAACCCTATCTTTGTCATCACCAAAATTTGTAGCTCTGAACCACAAAGCACCTTCATTTTCATAGGCAAGATCTTTTTCTTTTAATTCCAGAATAACTTTTTCAACCAAGCCGGAATCATGTAAAGTACGCTCCGAAAACCATTTATCAAATTCTATGCCATAATCTTTTAAATCTTGTTTTTGCAAATCAAGCATAATTTCTTTTGCATAGTCAGAAAAAAACTTATCATCTTTATCCAATAACTTTTGACCAAACTCTTTCACGGCAAGTTTAGCCAAATCAATCATATATTCGCCTTTGTAGCCATCTTCAGGTAATTCTACAGTCAACCCTAACTCTTGTTGGCACCTAGTTTTTAAAGACCCTCCCAATTTTTGAATTTGGTTACCAGCATCATTTATATAAAATTCTTTTTGAGCATTATGTCCTAAAAAATTTAATACTCTAGCTAATGTATCACCAATTATTCCACCACGACCATGTCCAAGATGTAATGGTCCAGTCGGATTGGCGCTCACAAATTCAATTAAATATTTTACTTTAAGTTGATCTTTGTCATTTTTAAAAAAGTTTTCTTTAGATTCAAAAAGTTGTTTTACTATTTCGCGCCAAGCATTGTTTGTAAATGTTAAATTCAAAAAACCAGGACCGGCTATTTCTATTTTTTCGATATAAGCTTTAAATGATTTATCAAATAAATTTGAATTAAACGCATTAACGATTTTTAAAGCTATCTCTTTTGGATTAAGCTGCAACTTGCCAGCCAAAACAAGAGCAAAATTACAACTTAAATCTCCAAAATTTTGTCTGTTTTTATCTACATTTAAAGTAAACTGCACTGAATTAAAATCTAAACTTTTATCAGGAAATAGATTTGAAATAGCGTTAAAAAATTCTTTTTTTATTTTCTTGACTAAATTCATACATTAATGCCTTATAATTAAAACAATTAAGTGAGAGCCAATCTATATTTTAGCAATTAAATAAAAGTTTAAAAGCAACTGTAAATAAAATTAAGATTTAATCGAAAAAAAGGAGCCGGTTTGAAGTATTTTTTAAGAAATAATATTTTTTTTATTTCAGTTTTATATTTTTTATTATCAATAATATTTACAAGTAAAAATTTATTATTTTCCGGCACTTTAAAATTTCATAGTCCCAGCTCAAGTATAGTTTTACAAGATACCGGCACAAAACTTGCCATAATTCCGAATACAATTGAGGGTTGGCCCGGAAGATCCATTTATGCAACAAGTGGAAAGGTCGCAAATATAAAAACTGCTAGTGGTTTTGTTGGAGACACTGTTCTTGAAGACGAAGCCCCTACGGAATTGGTAACCAGCAACTCTAATGCTATAGTTTCTATAGACCGCGAACTTGGTTATGTAAGTAACGCTACTATAAATAATAACAACTTAATTAGTTACAACAGCTCTGCTTTAATTACAGGCATCAATAATAATAGTAATGCAATATTATCTTTAGATAGTAAACTTGGTTATGTAAGTTCT
>LDIX01000005.1 GCA_001468925.1 candidate division TM6 bacterium UASB340
GAAAGCATCTAAGTGGGAAGCCTACTTCAAGATTAGATATCCCGTATTAAGATTCGGTTTTTTGGGTTCGCCTGGAGAATTTGATGATTAGTACATTGAAGATCCCTTGAAGACTACAAGGTTGATAGGCTGGGTGTGGAAGTGCAGTAATGCATGGAGCTAACCAGTACTAATAGATCGATAGTTTTATCTATGCTACATAAAAAACTATGTATAAACCATAATGAGATTAGTTACAAATATTTTGAATTTATCTTGCTCGTTTGTTTTATCTTTGATAAGATAAGCGAGCAAGGCCAAAACTTGAAAATTGAAATAAAATTTCCTGGTGGCGATAGCAATAGGGTAACACCCGTTCCCATTTCGAATACGGAAGTAAAGTCTGTTGCGCCGACAATACTTGACTGGAGACGGTCCGGAAAAATAGGTACTGCCAGGATTTAAAATTAAGCCCAGAGTAATTTCTGGGCTTTTTTTATTGCATTCTTATTTTTATTCATAAGTTATTTAGTTTCTTTTTATGATAATTTAAAATTTTTTACATATTTGTTTATTTTATAGCTAGATAAGTAGAATTATTTATTTGGATTGATTTTATTTGCCAAAAAAGAATATATTTATTTAGGGTATATAAATTACAAGATTTCTTTGATGTTTTTTAGCATATTTTTTAGGGGATTTAGTTTGGGGAAGGGACATCATGAAATATCGAGGTTCTAATAAATATAAAATAAGAGATTTTTGCATATTTAATGTATTGAAAGAAGGTTTTTTTGTAACCTTCTTTTTTTTTACTCAATTATATTCTCTTAGCAATTCTCAAATTTATAAATTGGTTAATTCTACTTTTGATAAAGATTTGCTAGGTTTATCTGAAATAATTTCTGAAAAACGTAAAGATCATGGAAAATGGTTTGAGCTTGAATCAGCATTGTATTTTAATCGAAGAAATAATGATTTTGTACGTGGATTAAATTTGGCAATAGAAATTGGATATCTTGAAAATCCTAGCGTTCCTGTAAAGATATTACTAGGTGATTCTAATATTTTTTTAACGGCTACAGAATTTGATGTTATAACAAATTTTTATTGTGTTGAGGCTAAGTCCGGAAAATTTAATTCCAAAAAAAATAAAAAACAGTTAATTAAAGAAAAAAATATGATTGATTTTATTAAATTTCTAAAAAAATCTATAAATTTAGGGACAGTTACTTTAGAAATAGAAAATAATAAATATGGATCTTTTTATTTAAAAATAAATGGTGATTTAACTTTATATAAAGATATTAGATTAAAGTGCAATTGGATAAATTGTAAAGCTGCAGATATATTTTTGTTGAAATGGCTTGATATTATTGATTTATTGTCTGATTTGAGTGTTTGCTTAGCAATAAAAACTGAACTTAATAATGATATTAAGGAATGGTTATTTGAAAAAAATATTACATATGTTGATAATTTAAGATATGAAAATTGATTTTTTTCTATATTAGCGGATAATTTATCTTATTATTTCATTTTATATATGTGGATTAATTTATTTTCGAAAAAGAAAAAATATGTATTTATTTAAATTTCTTCCAAATGCCGGAATATGTTCTAGACGAAAAGCTGCAGAATTAATTAAGGCTAAAAAAATAAAAATTAATGGCAAGATTGTAGATGATCTTTACTATGTTGTTAATAAAAATGACACAGTTCAATTTGGTGATAACGTTATAAATATTCCGGAATATAAATATATCTTATTGAATAAACCCAAAGATTATATTTGTACTGTTTTTGATCCATCAGGAAGAAAAACTATATTGGATTTAGTAAAAGACTTAAATGTGGGTAAAGTTTATCCTATTGGTCGTTTAGATAGAATGACTACCGGATTAATTATTTTAACAAATGATGGTGATTTGACTCAAAAATTGTCTCATCCCAAGTATGAAATTTCTAAAGGTTATGAAGTTGTTTTAGATAAGCCATTAAAAAAGGATGATTTTGAGCTTATAAAAAATGGTTTAAATTTGGATGATGGATTTATTTTTGTTGATAATTTATTTTATATACCGGGACAAAAAGGTTTTAATTTAGGTATCGAAATCCATAGCGGACGAAATCGAATTGTCCGAAGAATATTTGAACATTTAGGATATAGTGTGAAAAAGTTGGATAGAGTTTATTATGCCGGTTTGCAAAAAACAGGCTTAAGGCTTGGAAAATGGAGATTTTTAACAAAAAAAGAGGTTGATTATTTAAAGGGGTTGGGGGATGAATCAAATTTTAATAAAAAAAGTTAAATATTATTATTTATAGACAAATATTTTATGTAAAAAAATGTAGCGATTTTGGGCTTTAAATGCTTAATTTTAATTTTACAAATTCTATAAATTACTTTTTTGATAAAAAAACTATTTTACATACATCGCCTCATCCGGATGATGTAACTCTTGGTTATTTGCCATATATTAATTGGTTGTTAAAAAACACTCAAAATAGACATAATTTTTTGATTATGACCAGTGGCTCTAATGCAGTAAGAAATTTATATCTAGAAAATATTTTAGAAAAAATAAAATATAATTTATTAAATAATGAAATTAATAATTTTTTAGAAAAAAAAGTAGTTAATAATTTAGTTGATAATATTGATAATTATAAAAGTATATTATTAACTAAAATTGAAGAATTATTGGAAAATTTAAAACAAAATAATGTAAATGCTGAATTAGAATTTTTAAAGGGAATTATTCGAGAAGCAGAAGAAGAATCCGTTTGGAATAATTTTAAAATAAGTAACAAAAATGTTATTGCTTTTAGAGCAAATTTCTATAGATCTAAAACAGAAGAATTATCTCAAGATATTAATAATTTTTATAAATTCTTATTAAATATAAATCCGGATATAATAACCGTGGCAATTGATCCTAAAAATAGTGCTCCATTAACACACTATAAAACTTTTAAAGTTATTCAAAATGCCGTTAAATTATTTTCTGAAAATTTAAAAAAAGATTTAATTATAATTGGATATAGAAATGTATGGTGTCAATTTTTACCCCAAGAGGCAAATATTTTTTTTCCAGTTACAAATCAAGATTTTGATTTATTAAAAAAAACTTTTATAAATTCTTATAAAACTCAAATTGATGCAATGTTCCCTAGTTCAAAATATTCAGGCAATTTTGCAGATATTGCCGTTGAAATTATGAAAAATAACTTAATTAATTTTAATAATAAATTTAGTAATAAAATTAACGACGAAAATATTGATGGTTTATGTTTTTTAAAGCAAATGAATATTAAAGAGTTTATAAATTTATCTCTAGATTATTAAGATTTTAGTTTTTCTGTTATTTTTTTTAATGTTTTTTTTACCATATCTATTGGAAATTTAAGTATAGACTTATCTTTTATTTGAGTTGTCGATATTTCTTTTTCTATTTTTTTAATTAAATTTTTAAATTTCATTTTATATGTAATTATATTTGGCGTATTTTTATTTAAATATCTAAAGATTTTAGCTGATTTATTTTTCATTAATTCATCATTTATTAATATTCTATATTGTATTTGGTCAAATTCAGCTTCATCTTCTTTATCAGAAAATGTTTTTGGGGAATTATAAATATTTAAGTGACTACTTACATTACAATCAAGGTCAAATGGAATTCCCCATGGTTTTGATTTGTAAACAAAGTTATTTACAATTTCTTTTGGTATAAATATTTGTAATAATATTCCCGTCATATCGTCTTCTTCGTTAGATAATAAATAATATATTTCATGAAGCTTTCCTAGGTATTTTGTATATAAGTTTTGTATTTCAAAATATTCAAATATGTTTTTTATTAGCATCATATGATTTGTATAATTTGCATTTGCTGATTCCAAAAAATATCCAAAAGATGATTCTCCACTTGGGTCATATAAAGTATTTCCAAAAAGAGATGGATTAACCGACAATATAAGCGTTCTAATATCATCATAATCATCATTAATATTATATTTAAATTTATTTAGAAATTCCATGACATTTTTATATTTTTTGGATTCTTTATTTGGTATTCTTAATAAAATGAATGAATTTATAGTTTCTTTATACATTTTTTTGTATATTTTTTTACAAAGATCTTGGTAAAGTAAAAATACTCTATCTTGTGCATGATAAAAAACAAAGCTGTTATCTTTAAATTTTAATTCTTTATTCAATGCATCATTTAAAATAGATTTTATTGTGTTTATTCCTATGTAATTAATTGTTGTATTTAGGTAGTTTGCTACATAATCTGAATTTAAAAAATTAAATATAGGTTTTTTTAAATTCAGTATGTGTGCTATCGTTGGTGTTAATTGATTGCCATAAAAGCTATTTTTATTTTCTATATTGTATTTTGCCAAGGTATCATTAATAATTTTAGTAAGAATTGATTCTTGAGCATTGCTTAATACTATTGTTGACGCAAAAAACAAAATTGATATAATTTTTTTACAAAATTTATGACATAAAATTGATGCCATATTAATAACCCCCATTTAAGTAAAAACTACTAATTGAGCATACTTTTATGTATATTTTTTATCAAAAGGGTATGGCAATAGAAGCTATTTTGCTTCTAAATTTTGAAATTTATCAATTATTAAAGATTAGACCTTTTCTATGTGTAAGAAAAATATATTATTATCCAGCAACTTGTTTCAGGCTGTTGGATATATATATTTTATTGGTTTGTTGCTTATTTAGCATTTTTCTTAAATCATCTATTTTATTTATTTGTTCCCAACTTAAATTTTTTGTACTTTCGCCAAAATGTCCAAATTTTGCGGTTTGCTTATAAATAGGTGTTTTTAAATTTAAATATTCAATTATATCCGCAGGTTTTAATGGAAAAATTTCTTTTACAGCAGATTCTATAAAATTATCGTCAATATTGTTTATTAAATTTGTTCCAAAAGTATTAATATAAATAGAAACAGGTTTAGCAACGCCTATTGAATAAGCTATTTGAACTTCGCATTTTTCAGCAATTTTTGCAGCAATGATATTTTTTGCAATATGTCTTGCCATATATGCAGCACTTCGGTCTACTTTGGATGGATCTTTACCCGAAAAACATCCCCCACCATGTCGCCCGGCTCCGCCGTATGTATCTACAATTATTTTGCGTCCCGTAAGCCCAGTATCTCCTTCAGGTCCGCCTATAACAAATGATCCGGTTGGATTAATAAAAAATTTTGTGTCTTTTGTCAGATATTTTTCACATACCGCATAAATTAATTTTTCTTTTATTTCTTTTTTAATAAAATCTTGAGAAATTTCTGGGTTGTGTTGAGTTGAAACAATTACATGTGTTACTTCAGTTGGTTTTCCATTTAAATATTTTACAGTTATCTGAGCTTTTCCATCCGGTCTTAGCCAAGGCAATATTTTTGATTCTCGCAAATAGGTTAATTTTTGGGTCAGCTTATGAGCCAAATCTATTGGTAAAGGCATAAAAGATTCTGTTTCATTACAAGCATATCCAAACATTAGTCCTTGATCGCCGGCACCTTGCTCATGATTTTCTTTTTTATTAATACCAATTGAAATGTCAGGACTTTGTTTGCTAATGGATGTTATTATTTTGCAGGCATCAATATCAAAGCCATACTCTTTATTTGTATATCCAATTGATTTTAAAGTTTCTATAGCTATTTCTTTTATATCAACATTACCATTAGAAGTTATTTCTCCGGCTATGACTAATAAATTTTTTGCAATTAAACATTCACATGCAACCCTTGAATTTTTATCTTGAGATATATATGCATCCAATATAGCGTCTGAAATTTGATCACATATTTTATCAGGATGCCCAATGGTTACAGATTCAGATGAAAACAGATAATTTTCATTTAAATTTATTTTGTTCATTAATCTACTCTTTCACTTTTTTGTTGATTATTCTTCAAAAATAATAGAACTTTAAAAATAATTGTAAATAATAAATTTAGTTGAAAGAATTTTATGCAAAAAGAGATAGAGATAAAATTAAAATTGGATAAAACTAATAGCGAAAAATTAAATTTGTGGTTAACTGAAAATGCAAAGTATATTAATTCATTGAATATTACAGATTATTATTTTGATAATCCAAAATGTTCGTTTTATTCAATGTCAAAAACTGGATATAAAGAGGCTTTAAATTTTTTACGCTTAAGATTATCTGATAAAGATAATTTGATTTGTTTTAAAAAACGTGAAATTGATGATTCTGGAAAAACTTTAAGTGTGGATGAAGTTGAAACTAAAATTGATGATGGTTCTAAATTTATTGAAATTTTAAAAAACTCAAGATTTAGTGACGTTATAGAGATAAAAAAAACTCGTGAAATTTTTTTATATAAAAATTTATTTGAATTCTCAATAGACAAATTTGATAAACACGGTGAATTTATTGAAATTGAACTTAAAAATTATTATGGATCTGTTTTAGATGGAATAGAACAAATTTATAATTTATTAAAGGCTATTAAAATTACTAAATTTATTCTATTCGATAGAGGTTATTTGACAATGTTTATTAATCCAAATTATGATTTTGGAAAAAATATAAACTTATAAATCAATATCCATCAATATGTTCAGGAAGATTGAATTTATCGTCAGATATTACTATGTCTGACCAACCGCATTTGGTATATTTTTCGAAGTAATATGAAAATATTTCATTAAAATCGTTGTTTGTTTTTGTTAAGTATCCCTGGTTTTTTATGAATGGATCAAGAAATCTAAGTTTAGGTTTTACACAAACAAATTTATTTTCAATATTTTCATTATTATTTTTGTAAAAATATTTATCAGGTTTTTCGATTCTTTCTAATAAATCATTAATTTCAGAATCTTTATATGAATATTTTTTTATTTTTTCCCAGATGGCTGTATCTGTTACTTTAGGTGCAAAGATTAAATCTTCTATAGTTATTACTTTTTTTTCTATAATTTTTTCCAAAAGTATTGCACCATAATAATTTACTAATTGGCACCAGTAAGAAGCTGCATTTTTCAAATCAAATAGCATTGCCGTGGCACCAAAATTAGTTGCAAGATCCAGATCATTTTCATTGAATGTCCAATTGCCTTTTTCGTCTATAGTCAAAGATTCTATTATTTTATCTACATCTTCTTTAGTTATGTCTCCGGATAAAAAACATCCTGTTAAAGTATATTCTAAATTATCAGCGCAAATATTTGGCGCTTTTTGTTTAACAACAGGATTGTTTTCAATAAGAATATCTTTTACCTCGATATCATATTTTTTAAGAATTTCGGTAATTCCTGTTTTATCAAAAAACCATTCGAATATCATGTCTTGAATAGCTGTTACATTCTTTTCATTTACTATGAATTTAGACATTTCTGAAATAATTGGGTCATTGTTTAATTGTTTATTACACAAAATATTTCTAATTAAAGCATCTCCCAGATGAGAAAATTTTGTATGCGTTGCATCATGTAAAATTGCACTAATAATTTCCTTTAAAGACCGTTGATGATGGCATAAAATTACTGCCATATTTATACTGTGATCACCCCTTGAATAAGATTCTATATTGTATTCATTATTGAAAAGTATATTTTTATGAGAACCATAAACACTAAGCCCATATTGATTTATACTGAATAATCTTTTAATGTACGGGTGACTAATTATTTCTATAATTGCTTTTTCATTTGTAAATTTTTTATTAAGATTTACTTTACCATATAATAAACTCTTTATTTCAAGTCCATCATCTGTTTCTTTTATTTTAACTAATGGTTCGCGATAATCTGAATTACATATTTGACTATTAGCCAAAAGGCTTATATTAATCATAACTGCACAGATAATTACAGAAATAAACAAATAATTTAATTTTTTAAAAATTTTGTACATAAAAAAAATCTCGATCCAATAAATATTAAATTTTTTATAGAGAGAAGATTATACTAATAAATTAACTGAAATTGTAAAGAATTTTATGATTAAAATTAGGATCTTAAAACAAAATTAAGATCCTAATTTGATTTTGAAATTATTTAGATTAAATTTATATCTTCCAAAAGATTCTCAAGATCGTCTTCATGTTCAACTTCATCAGCAAGTATTTGTTGAGCTATATCATAAGTCAAAATATCTTTATCTTTTGTAAAATCTATCAATTCTTGATAAATATTTATAGCACAACGTTCACCATCTATATTCTGTTCAAGTAATTTTTTAACATGAGGATCTGTTGGTGCTGAATATCCGCAATTAGTGTGAACATACCAATCTTTAGGTTCCAATATTGGAGTGCCGCCAAGTTGTACAATTCTGGTTGAAAGCATTTGTGAATGACGTAATTCATCAGCTGCATGTTGATTTAACTCGGCAATTATAGATTCTTTCATTGGTCCTTTTGCAACTTGAGCTCCAATCCAATATTGATAATAAGCTAACCACTCATCGGCGAATGCCTTATTTAATTTTTTTACAAGTTCAGTTGCATTTACTTTTATAATTTCAGTGCCTCTTTTTCCCATATAAAACTCCTATGATTTTGTATTTTATTTTTTAAAAAATAAATTTTAAGTATAAAAGATTAGTTATTATACTTTTTCAGTTTAAAATATTTTTACAATAAAGAAAGATGTATAAATGAAATGTATAAATATTGTTTTGTTCAGTTTATATATTACATCTAATATATATGCTTTAAGCATTTCATATTATTCACTTAAAAATTTTAAAAAAAGTTTGGAAAACGAGGACCGCTTTATTATTAATGAAGATTTGGAAAAAAAAATAAATATATATGGTGTTTTTGATGGTCATGGCGGTAGTTTGGTTGCAGAATATTTAAAAGAAAATTTTGTAAATTTTTTTTTTAAATATTTATTATCAAGTACATTCAAAAAACTAGATATTAATGATATTATTGGTGATTTTTTATTCTCAGATATTAATTATGAATTAGAACAACAAAATATTGGCTTTTCTATGGGATCAACAGCTAATATTGTATTTATTATTGATAAAAAAATTTATTTTACTAATGTAGGAGATTCCAGATCTGTGTTATTTGATAATAACGATAAAATAATTTTTGCAACAACAGATCAAAAGCCTTCATTGGATTCAATTAGAACGAGAATAATGCTTTTACATGGTGTTAATCTTCGGCATACAATTGGTTTTTTTAATAAAGAAGATAATAAAATGAATAAATTTGAAAAATATATTATGTTTAAAGATCAGAGTATTAAAGAGACTTATTATTATGGATTGGATAAAAAATTATATTCTGAAGAAGATCTTGAATCTAATTTTTCTTTAGAAAATTATGATAAAAGAGAATTTTATCAAATTGGCATAGAAGACTTGAAGGATCATTTTACATATTTCTCTTTAGATAGTGCATTTGGAGATTTTAATTTTAAGGAATATGGGTTTGATGCCAGTTGTGATGTTACAGAAATAGATTTAACAGGAACAGAAAAATATTTAGTTTTAGCTACAGATGGTTTTTGGGATAAAGTTGAAAATTCTAAATGCATAGAGTTAATTAATTTACATTTAATGCTTAATACTAATTTTGAAAATTTAGCAGAAAAATTATGTAAATTTGCTAGAAAAAGAGATTCTATAGATGATATTACCGTTTTAGTTATAAAATTTAAATAAGATTATGTTGTCTTTTATTTTTTAAAAAAATGGAGATTAAAAAAATTATACCGCTTGAAATTATTATCATTGGCCCGGCACTAATATTTGTATATTTAAAAAGTATAATGCCAAGAAAACTTGATATCATTCCTATAAACATTGATAAAAAAGAGTATTGATTAAGCGTATGACTTAAATTTTTACTTGAGCTTGCTGGAATAGCAATTAATGCTGCTGTCATTAATCCGCCGACTATCCTGATACCAAGGGCAACTGTAATTGCAATACAAGCTAAAAAAATGAAGTTATATTTTTTTATATTTATTCCATTAACAATTGCTATGTCTTTTGAAATTGTTATAAGAATTAGTTTTTTGTAAATTTTTTTTATTATTAAAAATATAGAAATTGATACTAATGATATGAATATCATACTTTTAAATGTTATTGAAGATATATCACCAATTAAAGCGGTTGCGGTTTTATTTTGTGGCAAGAATAGAAATGATGTGGACATTGTTACAGGAAAGACAACGGCTGTTATTGCTTCTATAGATAGTCCTGTTATTTGTTGTAATCCCCAAATTATGATTATTCCAATAATTAAAAATATTAAGGCTCCAATCGAAACATCAAAATTGTAAAATAAAGCTAATGCTATTCCCGGTAATGCTAAGTGTCCAAGAGCTCCTCCCATTAAAGCCATTTTCTGAGTAACCATTATGGAGCCAATATATCCAGATAACCCTCCAATAAATATTCCAATTATTAAGGCTAATATAAAATTTATACTAAACAATAGTTCCATACTTAACTTTCATGATGGTTGTGCTTGTAATATTTTATTTCAGAGCCATAAAGATTTTTTAAATTTTCAGGCGTTAATACCATATCCGGTTTTCCCATGCATAATATTTTTTTATTTAAGCATATTACTTTATTTGCATGTTCCCAAACGATACTTAAATCATGCGTAACAAGAATAATTGTTAATTTCCACAAATTCCAAAATTTATGTAATAGGGTATATATAGTTTCTTCGCCACCTATGTCGATACCAGAGGTAGGCTCATCAAGTATTAATACTGTTGGCTTATTTATTAAAGCCCAAGCAATCGTCATTCTTTGAAATTGACCTGTAGATAATTGATTAAATTGTTTATCTAGTATATTTTCTTTTATTCCCACAGCTTTTAATATTCCATTAATATCTTGGTCATTTGTATTTTTAAAATGAAAAAAATCTTTTATGCTTAGCGGTGGAAGATCTTTTCTTTCAAAAAATTCTTGAGGGGGTAAGTAACTTATGTGTTGCGTATTCCAATAAATTTTACCTGTATATGGAATTAATCCAATAATAGCTCTTAGTAGGGTTGACTTACCTGCGCCATTTGGCCCTAAAATTACTAGGACATCTTGTTTTTTTAGTTCAAATGATAAATTATGTACAATTAAAGAATTGTTTATTTTTACACTAAGATTATCAACTTTTAAAATATCTTCTTTAAACATTTTTTTTTATCTAATATTTATTTTTAATATAACTTAATCAAAAAATATACATTTTTATTGTAATGTTTTTTGATTAATATTCAAATAAATAAAAATCGGGAGATATTTTATGAATAAAATAATAACTAATATTTTTATAATTATATTTTTTATATGTAGTAATTTATATTCAAAAATTATTGTTACTCATGGTGCGTTTGGTGATGACATGTCTTGGTATAAACCCGGTGGATATTTTTACGAAGCACTTGTGCCTGCTGCAAAAAATATGGGCGAAGAGGTTATATCTTTTACATGGAAGCAATTTCTTGGTGGAATTCCTCATGAAGAAAGATTTAAAGCTGCAATAGCTCTTGCAAAATTAGTAATTGATATTGCCAATCAAGGAGATAGCGAAATTATTCTTATAGGTCACAGCTATGGTGGTCATGTAATAAAAGCAGCAAGTCAACTTTTAGCTGTAGCACAAGGTCTTCAAGACGCAAATAAGCCAATAATTATTTTAGATAGAAATATTGATTCAAAAGCTTTGGATAATTGGGATCAAAAATATTACGAAGAAGCATGTGCGCAAGTTAAGGCGTACAAAGAGTTAAAATTTTTAAATAAAAGCTTAAAAAAAGATTTTTTAATAGATGAAGCTTATATTTTGGGTACACCATGTGGCGCTGATTATTGGGCTAATATGTATACTATACAGTTTTTATTTAATATGTATTCAGAATGGGATATTATTCAAGCTTTGGTTGGAGATAGATTGTTACCAGAACCAAAACATGATCGCGCTGTAAATTTAGAAGTTAGAATTAAAAATACCGGTTTATTTGGATTATTTAATAAACCTGGTCACACACAAATGCATGCTGAAATCATAGCTAAATGGATTTTGTATATACCATTTTATTTAATGACTGAGAAAAAATCCGGTTTTGATAAGTTTAGTTTTGAAAAAAATGGAGTAATTCAATTTGCCGATGGAAAACTGCCAAAATATTCATATTCCAAAGGTAAAATGTTCGAATTTTTAAACTTTGACTGGATTAAAGATATCTTGGGAATAAAATAGGCCATTTTCTTGAACTTTTTAATATGCTAAAATACATACATAATATTTATAATAAACTATTAGATATATGCAGGGCTTTTATGATAAATGATCAAGAAAATAATATAAATAATGAACAGGATAATATCAAAACTGATAATAATGTCCAAGTTGATAATTGTAAAATTGAGTTAGATTCAATTAAAAATCAGCTGTTAAGAGTCAATGCCGATTTTGATAATTTTAAAAAAAGAGTAAGTAAAGAAAGATCTGAATGGGAAGATCTTGCTCGTTTTGCCATTATTGAAGATATTTTGCCAATTTTTGATGATTTGGAGCGGGCTGTTGAATTAAGTAAGTCTAACGTTGATGAAAAAAATAAATCATGGATAGATGGTTTTGAAATTATTTATAAAAATTTCAAAAAAACTTTGGACGCATTAAATATTAAAGAAGTTGATTGTTCCGGTGACTTTAATCCGGAATTTCACGAAGCATTGATGCAAGTTGAATCGGAATCTCACAAAACCGGAGAAATTGTTTTAGTATTAAATAAAGGTTATGCCTTAAATGGTAAAGTCATTAGGCATGCAAGGGTGAGTGTGGCCAAGTAATTGGGAGACTATCGTGCTTTTTGCCCATAAAAAGATAAGACAATTTAGAAATTTAAAATCTAAAAGAAAGTTATTTTTTAAAAAAAGTATATCTTTATTGCCAAACATTTTTACAATAGCAAATGCATTTTTTGGTTTTTGTTCTATTATATTTGCTTCAAAATCCGATTTTATGCCGGCTGCATATTTTATTCTGCTTGGGGCATTAATGGATTCATTGGACGGACGATTGGCAAGATTTATTGGCGTATCAAGCGAAATTGGTTTACAACTTGATTCACTGGCAGATTCAATTTCTTTTTGTTTGGCTCCGGCGTTATTGATTTATTTTTGGCAGCTAAAAAGTTTAGGTTTTTTAGGTTTAATTATTAGTGCGATATTTTTTATAACCGGAATTTTAAGGCTTGCGCGATTTAACGTTATATCACACGAACAAAGTTTGTTTTTTTTAGGTCTTCCTACAACAATTGCCGGATGCTTTTTAGTCGCATTTTATTTAAATATGTATGATAAAATTGATATTTATATGTTGCCAATAGTTTTAATTTTATCTTTAATACTATCTTTTTTGATGGTTAGTAAAGTAAAATTTCCGGCATTTAAGCAAAATTTTTTAAAACCTTATAAAAAATGGTATAAATTTTTATTGCTTACAATTTTTGCAGTTTCTTTTGTAATGCAGTTTCATGGAACTTTAATTTTATTATTCTTTTTTTACTTTATTAGTGCCGTATATTTTAATTTTAAGTTAAATTTGACCACTAAAATTTAGCTAAATTAAGTTTCTTTGTTATAATTTTTAAATAAACAATAAATTTAAGGGGATTTTATGTACAAAGAAGACAGCTCTGTTTTTTGGAAAAATTTTATAATTATTTTTTTAGTAATAATTATTCCTGTTGCCATTGTTTTTTATAAATTTAGTACAAAACAGCATAAATTGGAAAAATATATAGAATTCTTGGTTGCTCAAAAAAGTGAAGAGATCGAAAAAGATCGAGAAGCAAAATTAAAAAATGGAGCGGATAATTCCATAATTTCAAAAAATTGGCTTGATATTCAAAAAAAAGTAAAAGATACGGTTGTTCAAGTTTTTACAATGGTTGATGAATTTAATTGGGTGGAACCATATAAAACACCAAAGCAAAGCGCCGCCGCCGGTTCCGGATTTTTTAGCGATGAACAGGGATACATTGTTACAAATCATCATGTTGTTGCCGGTGCAAGCAGTGTAAAGGTTCAAATTCCATTTTTTGGAAGAAAACAATTTGACGTAGATGTAATTGGTGTTTGTCCGGATAAAGATGTTGCTCTTTTAAAATTAACCGAACAGTCTTACAGAGAAGTTACAAAAGAACTTGGAAAAATTAACGTTTTACCATTGGGTGATTCGGATAAAGTTTTACGCACACAAGAAGTTTTGGCTTTAGGATATCCTTTGGGACAAGAACGGCTTAAAAGTACATTAGGGATTGTAAGTGGTCGTGAAACGGCTGGTTTTATACAAATAACAGCACCGTTAAATCCAGGAATTTCAGGTGGCCCTACCCTTGATAATTATGGAAATGTAATGGGAATAGCTTTTGCAGGTATTCCTGGGGCACAAAATGTTGGTTATATAATTCCAATAAATGAAGTTAAAAGTGCTATCAAAGATATGAAAAAAATTAAGCTTGTAAGAAAGCCTGTACTTGGATGTTTATTTACCGTTGCCACACCGGAAATTGTAAGATATTTGAAAAATCCTGAACCTGGAGGATGGTATATAGCGGAAGTCTATGATAATACAATTTTAAAGAGTGTTGGCGTTAAAGAAAATGATATGCTTTACGAAGTAAACGGATACAAATTGGATCTTTACGGTGAAATATCCGTACCATGGAGTGAAGATAAAATTTCTGTTCTTGATTTTTTAAATAGATTTACAGTTGGCGATGATATTTATTTTGTAATTTATAGAAGTGGTGAAAGAAAAGATTTTCATTTTAAACTTGATGATAAATATTTACCTCCTGTAAGAGCCATTTATCATGAATTTGAGGCTGATCAAATTGATTATGAAGTTATTGGCGGCATGGTTGTTATGCCATTAACTTTAAATCATATAGCAATATTTGCTAAAAGTGATCCATTTCTTGCAAATTATGTAAAACCTGAAAATCAGCATGAACCGGCTCTAATTATTACACATATTTTGCCAAATTCTCAGGCCCAAAAAGCAAGAATTTTACATGCAGGTGCTATTATCAATGAAATAAACGGTAAAGAGGTTAAAACTTTAAAAGAGTTCAGAGTCTTGGCTTCAAAGTGCAAAAAGGGTGGTTATTTAACTATAAAGACTGCAGATAAAATGTTTGCAGCGCTTTCTATACAAAAGATTTTGCATGATGAAGATGCTCTCGCATCGAGATATTTTTATAAAAAATCTGATTTGATTAAAAAGATTGTGGAGAATTAAATTTTGAGATGAAAATAAAAAAAAGATTAGATTTATTAGTTCAAGAAAAATACCCACAATTTACCAGAAATCAAATACAAAGTTGGATTTTGCAGGGCAAGGTTTTGGTTGATGGTAAAGTTGAAACAAAAGCCGGAACGCAGATCGTTCAAGAGGCTGATGTTTTATTAACTGTTGATGAACCAAAATTTGTAAGCCGTGCCGGGTTTAAGCTTGAGCATGCTTTGGATCATTTTAATGTCAATGTAAAAGATTTAGTAATTTTGGATGCCGGAATTTCTACCGGTGGGTTCACCGATTGCATGTTACAACGAGGAGCCAAAAAAATTTATGGAATCGATGTTGGCTTTGGTCAAGTTCATGAAAAGGTTTTACGTGATTCACGTTTGGTTTTGATGGAAAAAACCAATTTAAGAAATCTTGAACAGCTGCCTGAGTCAGTTGATCTTGTAACTCTTGATCTTTCGTTTATATCTATTTTAAAAGTTTTACCGGCAGTAGTTAAACTGTTAAAACCAAGTGGTAAAATTATTACTCTAATTAAACCACAATTTGAAGCAGGTAAAGAGAATGTTGGAAAACATGGTCTTGTAAAAAGTGACAAAGTACATCAAGAAGTAATTGAAAAGATTAAATTAGGTATGCAAGAATTTGGATTTAAAGCTGTTGGTGTTATTGAATCACCAATTCTTGGTGCATCAAGTGGAAATAAAGAGTTTTTGGCTTTGTTTGAACGATAATAAATATCGACATAGCTTATTGAATATATAAAAAAATCTAATTTTTATTTCATCCAAAATCTTAGTTTATCGTTAATTTAATAAAATGTGTGTGGATAAGTCATCCCGGGCTTGACCCGGGATCTCTTTTGTATGCATTCACTTTTTTATAAGTTTTTCTACTTTTTTATCGTAATAGTATTTTATATAGTAAAAGTGAATGTTCGAGAAGGAGATCCCCGATCGTAGTCGGGGATGACAAACGCATAAAACTGATTTTATTGTATGTATGCTTTGAGTGGCAATATGATAGGACTTAAGACCTGTTAAGTGTATTTTATATTTGTGTTCTAAGTTAATTTTGCTTAAACAATATTCGTGTTAAAAAAGAAATAAGGGCTGCAAAATTTTACAGCCCCTTTTCTTTAGAAAAACTTATTATTGTTTTTTAGTTATTTTCGCCTTTTATTTTATCATAAACAAAGGTTAAACCGGTATATTTTGATAAAACTTTTTTACCACGTTCTTTAGCACATTTAAATACAGGTGAAATTATTTCCATGGTAACTGCCGTTGCTATTGCACTGCCTAAATATTTTGCCCAATTTTCAACCTTGTAATCTTTAAATTCTTTTTCAACAGCACCAAATACATTTTCACGTATTGTGTCGCCAACTATTTTTGCATCCGACATATCAAAACCGCGATCTGCTATTTCAGATTTTGCTTTATCAAAAAACTTCTTTACATCTGTATCTGTTACTGGAAACATATAAAAATATTTATTTAAAAAGTCCAAATTGTCTGCACTTAAATTAGCAAGTTCTCTTGTATTTAAAACTTTGATTAATAATAGTGTTTTTTCTTGAATTTCTTCGCCAATATTATTAATCATATAATTTTTAATAGCATCCAATTGTGCTTCGTCTTTTAAAACCCAAAACATAGGCGTTTGTGCTTTGTATTCATCTATAATTGCTTTGCCTTGGTAATATGTTTCCGGTAAAAATACAGTTTCCAATGCTTTTCCCAAAACAGTATCTCTGTCACCAACATATTTTTTTTGAATTCTTAAATTTGAAGCATATTTGTTTATAGATTCATTTATTACGGTTATATTTTCTAATTGAACCGGATTTTTAATGTGAGCGTTTTTGCCTGACACTGGATCGTTATAGCCAAGTTTTAATTTTCTATAAGTATTTATATCCATATCTAAAATTAAAATCTCCGGATCTTTTTCAGTAGCATTTAAAAACAAACAGCCATTGGAATAGTTCAAAGCTTTATTTTTAATCTCTTCAATATTTGTTTCAGTAGCACTTATATTTAATGATAACGTACTTAATAACATTAAATATAATAATTTATTTTTATTCACAAAGAGTCTCCCAAGTAAAAGTTTATAAGATAACAAACGAAGTTTAAGTCTATTTTATAAATTATTTTTTTCAATAGATTTTATACTAAAAAAAATAAATAAAAATATAAGAAGATAGGGTAAAAGTAAAATTATTGGATTCAAATTGAATTTTGCCAAAAAATTGGTTAACAAATCGGTTAATAACATTATGGGATATGGTGTAAACATAATGGTCCATTTATATCTTAAATAGTTCTCAAAAAGTATAAATAAACAAAATGTTAAAACCGGGTAAATAATTATTTGTAGATAAAAAAATATTCTTTTTAATAATTCAGAAATCATATTAAACCAGATATTTTGTGGTAAAAAGTCTTTTTCTAAAAAAATATTTTTTAAAAATAATGAAAGTGGTGGAATTTTATCTTCCATTTTAAGTTGTGAAAAAAAACTCGGCATATGTAAAATTTTATTTTTAGGATTTTTGTAATTGTTACTATTTATTTTTACGATATTAGGCTTTTTAAGTTCAATTATTTCTCTGCTTGGTTTAATTTGAAATTTTTGAGAATTTATTATTTTGTATATTTTAAAATTTTCGTCTATATCAAGTAATATTATATTTGTTCCGGTATTATTTATTAAATTTAAAGATTGAAAATAGCAATAAGATTTATGCAATTTATTTTTATGCGATTTTATTTCCAGCCATTTATTTGTTAAATTTTCACGATTTATTTTTTTTAGTTGCTTAAACTTAAATTGTTCAGATTTATTTTGTAATTTTAAAGTTATGTTTTCACGTCCAATAAAAGAAATTAAAGATATAATTATTCCGGATATTAAAAATAGATTAAATAATTTTTTGTTATTTATATTTAGTATTTTAAATGTTTCCAGTTCATTTTGATCGTGAAATTCTTTTATAACCATTATTGCTGAAAGCCAGCTGCTAATTTTAATAGATTCAAAAAATGATGGTCCTAAATTTAATAGAATGAATTGCAAAATAGTCTCAATACCTACGTTTTTTGTTCGAGCCATTTTTTCAAAAAACTCTATAAAATTAAAGAGTAGTGTAAAACTTAAATTTATTAAGAATAAATATTTAAAATAGTTTTTAAAAAAGTATTTTTCAAATATCATATTGATTGTTAATATCCATTGATTTTTTCATACTTTCTGGGGTTATAATTCCACAAGAAACAATAGATTTTATTGCTTCCTCAAATGACAAATTTGTTGGATATATTTCATTTTCAGGCAATATGAAAAAATATCCACTTGCTGGATTTGGGGAATTTGGCATAAAAACTTTAAAATATTTTATTTCAGAATTTACTTTTTTGGATTCAGGTATTAATTTTGCAAAATTATCATCAGCAGAATCAAGCTGAAATGCTAAATGATAAAAGCCATCTCTTGGATATTGAATTAAAATCACTTTTTTATCGGATTTTTTTAAATCCGGAACATCAAAAAATACGGCAAGACTTTTAGCTGCAGAATAAACTGTTTTTATAAAAGGTATTTTTCCTATTAGCTCTTCAGATGCATGTATGATAGGTGTAACTATTAATAATTTTAATAGCACGCCTATAAGCAATATTAATCCTGTTATTAAAATAAATTCAATTCCCGGGATTAGTTGATACTGAATAGGTATTAATTTTTTTATAGGTGTTAGCCATCGATTTAGTAAACTATATGAAAAATGTATGAAAAATATAGTGGCCGTGATTGGTAAAATTGTTATAAAACCGCTTATAAAAAGTGATTTTATAGTGTTAAGTACTTTTTTTAATAAATCAAAAAAATTCATGTGTCCCCTTTAATTTAATATATTATCAAGTTCTTGAGCAATATTTTGAGCAATGTTTTTTGTTATAATTTCATCTTCACCTTCAGTCATGATACGTAAAATATTTTCTGTTCCGGAATAACGTATCAAAATACGTCCGGTTTTTAAAATATTTTTATATTTTTCTATTATTTGGGGTATTGGGTTAATATTTAAATCTTTTTTTTCTTTTACAGGCATATTTATTAAAGTTTGAGGAGCATAATTAAATTGCTTTGGATTTAAAATATTATTTTCAATTATAGTTTCTATTGTTCTCAATGCTGTAAATATACCGTCACCGACATTTAAATAGTCTGTCATTATTATATGTCCAGATGATTCTCCACCTAAAAATAATTTTTTTGCTCTTAATTCTTTTGCTATATATTTATCGCCCACATCGGTTCTTACAAGATTTATATTTCTTTTTTGTAAATGCAAATCCAATCCTAAATTTGTCATGCTTGTACCAACTACAGTTTTTAAATTGGCTGCTTTTTTATGGTTTGTAAGTATTGCTATTATCTGATCTCCATCTATTTTTTCTCCATATTTATCAACAGCAATAACTCTATCGCCGTCACCATCAAATGCAAAACCAAAATCATATTTATTTTCTATTACATTTTTTGTTAATTGTTCAATATGTAAAGATCCGCAATTTTCATTTATATTTTTGCCATTGGGTGTTGTGTTTATTGCAATTATTTGAGCACCCAAATTTTGAAAAATAATTGGGGCTATTTTGTAAGTTGCTCCGTTTGCGCAGTCTAAAACTATCTTTTTATTTAATAATAATTTATTTGAAAAATTATTTTCCAATATTTCTATATATTTTTCTATTGAGTTATCGAAAAGCTTGATAGATCCTGATTTATTAAGATTTCCAATCTTAATATTATTAAAATTATTTTTAAAATTTGTTTCAATTATTTTTTCATCAGTCAAACTAAGTTTGCCTTTTTTTGCATCGACCAGTTTTATTCCATTATCTTGATATTTGTTGTGTGATGCAGAAATTATTATTCCAAAATCAAACGATTTATCTGTGTTTATTATTTTGCATATGGCCGGTGTTGGCATTATTTGGGCATCCAAAATTTCCAAATCAAAATTTAATAGACCTGTTTCCAAATCTTTTTTTATTGCGGCACATGATTCTCTGGTATCATGCCCAATCAAAATTTTGGGATTACTTTTTTTATATTTTTTTATACTCCATTGAGCAATTGAATATCCCAGTGTTATTAAACTTTGTGTATCAAATGGGAAACTGTTTGCGTCGCCTCTTATGCCGTCTGTTCCGAATTTAATAGTTTTATTCACTTAAAAATCCTTTATTTTGCATTAAATTAATGTTTTAGGATATTATAATATATCAGATAATTAAGTCGCAGGATATTTTTGTTTTGAATAAAAAGAGGGGGAATTCTTATGGAATTTACAATTTTTTTAAGATGTTTTTTAATTGGAGTTTTGGCATCGGCATCTCTTGGTCCTATATTTATTTTGACTTTTAATCGTGGTGCCGTTTATGGCTTTTGGTACGGTTTTGCAACAGGTCTTGGAGCTTGCATTGCGGACGGATTTTATTTTTTATTAGGATTAATGGGTGTTCTAGCAATTCTTAAAGAGAATATAAATTTTATGTTTTTGTTGGATACTTTAGGTGGCTTTTTGTTGATTTATTTAGGTATATATTCATTACGAAAGGCTTTAAAAAATGAAAATCATATTTCTTATGAACAAAAGCTTGGTGCATGGATTACTATAATAAAATCATTTTTGTTAACGGCATTAAATCCAATGGCTTTGTTTTTTTTCATGTTAATTAGCGCTCAAATATTACCTAAAAGTGCTTTTTCTTTACCATTAAATCAAATTTTTATAGCAAGCGCGCTTGTCTCTTTGGGATCTTTAACTGTGCTGACGACAGTTTCTTTTTTTGCATCATTAATAGGAGGCTCTTTGAGTAAAAGGAAATTAAGTATAATATCTTTTATTTCAGGGCTAATCTTTATTTGTGTAGGATTGTATCTTTTGGATCATTTGATAGTAAATTTAATAAAAATTTATGCTTGTTAATTAAACTGTTTTTATTTTATTTTTTTAAATTGTTCACTTTTCGGTCTTTTTTTGTTTATTATCTACTAGATATAATTTAAAAGAAGGGGGAAGGGATATGAATTATAATAACAAAATTTTTGGTATTTTACATAAAAATAGTGAATCTTGGCATAAAAAACTTTTAAGAAAATCCAAAAATTATTTTCCATATTTTAGTGTTTCTTTATTATCACTTTTAGTTGTTTTATTTTTTTGGACTACATATAACGATAAGCCAAAGTTTATTACATCAGTTATAACAATGGATATAAAAAACATTGTTGATTCTTTAAATAAAATAGATAAAGAATGCAATATTTTAAGCATTGAGAATGAATGCAATTATGTAGATTTTTTAAATGTTGAAAAATTTTCCGGATCTGAAGTTGGGTGTTTAAATTTGGCTTTTCCAAAAAATTGGGCGGGACCATATTTGAGTTTAAATCCAACTTTACAGGGAAAACTTTATGAAATTATAAAACGAAAAGATGGAAATTATGTTTTACCGGGACGTGGCGTTAAGCTACCAAATAATTTAATCGTAGGAAAAGATTTTGATTATTATAGCGCAGATTTGGCTTCTATTGATAAAATGCTTGCTGATGGAGGTCAATTAAATTATAAAGGCACTCCATTGGGTGCAAAACTTACTTTTGAAGTTGGGGACTGGGGAAGAGAGGAGTTAAGAAGTAAGACAACTTACGATATTAATCAAATGCTTTTGGAATTCAATAAGGCAATTCCGTTTACATATAATCAAACTACGACTCAAGCAAAGATATAAAAACAATATATGACTCAGTTTTTACCCAGGCTTTGACAAACATGCCTGGGTATCTAATTTTATTTGTTTTATATTACAGGTGATTTTGTAAATATATTTTTTACAAAATCCCACCAGAGCGTGAAATATATCGAAGTTAACGAACTTTGATAACTGGAATCATTAATTATGTATTTGTTGTACTTTTCTTTTTTAATTTCGTATATAACTTTTTCTCTTATTTTAAGTGCAATGTCTATTGCATTTGTGTTCAAATAATTTTCACCGTATTTATTGTATTGATCAAACATGTCGTCAAACGTTACACATAATTCTTCCGGCATAAAATTTCTCAAATTTATATGTAAATTGTTTTCTGGGTTTTTATTATAATTTTCAAAAAACCATTTTAATATATTAACAATTTTATTTTTTAAGACTGTGTTATGTACAATTTTATTCATTCCTTTATACAGAAGGTAAACAAATGGTACAACGATGATCCCAATAAACGCTAACCCTCCGGCTTCTTCTTCATTTATGCGCCCCCCTTTTATTTTGGGATAAAATATATATGTTAATGCTGCTATATAAGGGGTAAACGCTATTAATTTGGGTATTAGTTCTAGAGTTGAAAATTCTTTTGATGGATATTGAATTAGTAAATTGTCAACGAAATCCCATGGGTTTTGTTGATAGTGAATTTTTTCCATTTTAAGATAATTCAGTTCTGAATTTAAATTTGCATAAATTGAATTTGCATTTGCCAAAAGTAGTGTTACAAAAATTATTTTTATTTTAGATTTTAACATATATTCCTTTTGAAAAATCATTTCAATTAATGTAATGTTTATTAATCGCAGTTTATTTAAAATAAAGATTTTTACAACAAAAAATAACAGGTTTTTATACCGGCTATTTTAACAATTAAATTTTTATATTTGTTAGAATCGTTGATTTCTCGAATTGTCAAAGCTGGTGTACCTTAATTGACTTATTCAGGAACAATTCTATAGAATTTGATTTTGGTTTGCAAAATATAAAAACAGTATTTGATTCATTTAATTTGCATGTATAATTTGAAAACAAGGTTTTGTTATTTATGTAAAACCTGTGATTATCAAGTATTTTATTAGTAAGATATTAATTTTGTCTTTGTAAGATTCGTATGAAATGAAGGTGCAATTTTTATTGTTGTCTTGCTTGAATTTGAACTCTGAGTTGAATAATTAATGATTTGTTTTATAAATTTTTCTAAATTGTCATTTATATATTTATTTTCAAGTTTTATGTATTCTTCATGTATTTTATCAAAAATTTCATATTTATCTTCTGGAACAAATTTTTTAAAATTTAAATTTATATTCGCATTTAAATCTGGATCATAATTATCACAAAACCATTTTATGGTTTTGTGAATCTTGTCCTTTTGTGAGATTCCCTCTGTAAAGTATTCAGTTAACGAATAAAGAATTCCACTAGGAATTAATGTAATTATAAGTGTGATTATAGTTAAAATAATTGCATCGTCTCTTAAAGAAGAAAAATAGTTTTCATACCATTTATTTTTTATAAAGAAATATAATAATGCAATGTATGGAGTTGCAGCTCCAATTATTGGAAATGTATCATATTTGGAAAAAACTTCTTTAGGATAGTCATAAAAAATTGTATATAAAAATTCTTTATTATGTTCTGTATAATAAGTTTCTTGTGCTTGTGTAAATTCGAGTTTTTGATAAGAATTTAAAGTGTTGGTAATTATAATAATTGCTGAAAAGATTAAGAGTTTAAAATTTTTATTAAACATAGAAAGTCCTGTTTAATTGAAACTATAATAATATTTTTAGTCTATTTAAAATCAATTTTTTTACAACAAAAATAGCCAGCGTTTACACTGGCCATTTTCATACATTAAAATAGAGTGTGGGCTAATTATTTCTCTACAAGCTGTTCTAAATCCTTCCAATAACTAGTATCTATTCCATAATAAAGGCATTGTTCCTTTATTAATTCGAAAACTTTATGTGAAATTTTAGTATCGAATTCATATATTTGTGTACATAAATCTTCATAAGCCATCATCTTTTCCCCAGCCATATAATTTTCTATAAAGTTTTTTATATCAAATTTTCTCATTTTTTTTTCCAAATTATTTATAATAAATTTGGATTTTTCGTCTAATGCATCTTGAGAAAGCATCTTAGTCCTTTTTAAAATTTAATTTTTTAATATTAAATGAAACTTGTGGTCCATTCAATGGATAACCTTTAACTATATCAACACTTGCTGGTTCTGGATTTTCGCTAATAATTTCAAGCGCTTCCTCAACCAAATCAGTATATTTATGATGATTGTTGATTTATTTTTAGATTTTCAATTTCTTCTGCTGATAAGTCTTTAACTTCAATTAAACAAAGTGCTTTTTTTTCATTAAAGCCAAAAATTACTCTTTCATTAGCAACTTTTAAATTTATTTTGTCATTTGAAAAGATAATAAAAAGATTATTGTTTGAAAGAATTGCCTCAAAATTTATTGGCTCTTCAACAACAAATTGGTTGCCATATTTTTTTACATCAAATACAGGTGATCCATTTTTTGTATTTGCATTTTTATCACATGCTGAATATTGTTGAATAACCTTAATTTTTGGAAGTAAGGTCATAGTTATTGATTTAATAAATCCACTTTCTTGCTCCAATAATAATTCGAGTAAAGTTTTTCCCATGTAACCAGTCTTCCAATACATAGATGGAGACCAATTTATAGGATTGAAGTAAAAATCTATATCTATTGGGATATAATAATCAGATTTTACATTTATTTGAGTAACATTTTTAATAGTTTTTAATTTCAACATAGCAAATTCCTTTTATTTTTATGTTGGCATTTACGGCCTATAAATAGCATGCTTTACAACAGACAATAATCCATTTTCTCTAGGTGGACTAAATACAAAACCCCATTGGCCTATCACAATTTCATCGCCATAGATAAGCCCAAATTTTGAAGCTTTATTAATAGCTGCATGAAAACTTTTTAATATTATTTGGCTTTCAATTGATAAACTGTGTCGTGCTGGAAGTCTATCTAAATACTCTTTCATATGTTTCGTTGCATTTGGAGCAATCCATAATTCAATATCATTAACTTTAAGTCTAAATGATCTTGGAATTTTTGTTCCAGGATACATCTCATCTGTTGCCTCTATATAATCCCATACTGTAGAAGTTTTTTTAATTACTTGGGATATTTTTTCTTTATTATTTCGTACCCCTTCTTTAACAACTATATCAACATTTTTATATAGATTTTTTTCTATTTTTGCTAGTTCTGGATTTTGGCTTATTGTCTCAAGAGCTTCTTCAACTTTTTCAACACCATGTTTTTCGGCAATTCCGACAACATTTGAACCTTCAACAAAACTTTTAGCAACAGGCATTACAGCTTTTTTAAGGCAATCAGTTTTTTCATTAATTTCATTAAGCACTTTGCATGTAGCAACTTCAGTTTTAACCAAACTTGCAACATTTTTGAAATATCCTTTAAGTCCTTTTGCAACGCCCAAGGCTTTGCCTTGTACAATATTATCTAAAAAAAATCCTACTGAAACTTCTACGGATTTTGATATTTTTTCTTCATATGGCAATTGTGAAAAATTTTTTATTTTTTTAATAGCTAACTTTTTAAATGTATCTGTATTGGTCAATGTCATATAACCAAACTGACCTAAATCCAAAAAAAGTTTTGCCATAGCAATTTGAGGCGCTGTAACAATCACAGCACTATATCCAACATCTTTTAAAACTAAAGTTGGATTTTCTTTATATCTTCCTACAAAATTTTTACCACTATTAACAGTTCCATCACCAATAGCATTTAAAATATTGTAAGTTATTTTTGTTGCATTTAATAAAGAGGTTGAAAGGTCTGTAGCATCTTTTGCAATAACGGTTTGATTTTCATTGCAAAATGTCATGGCTAAATCCAAGCCCTGATTTACAACTTCACATGTATGAAGAGCATAATCTTTGGCATGATCGGTTAAGAAGTGTTTTTGTTCGAATGGATCTTCTTGAGTTACTTGTTTATAAAAATCATTAACTTCTTGTTCAGCCCAAATTATATTGTTTTTAAGATTTTTTTGATCCATATCAATTTCGGAATCTATTTTTTGGAATAAATCTTGTGGCGCAATTTTTTCATTTATTGAATTTTTAGAAGAATTGAATTGTTCTGATAAGTTAGATGAATAAATTGATTTTTCAGTTTCATCCAGTTTTTTATTGTTATCAGAAGAGCTTTGTGAATATTTTCTAAAGAAATTTTTTCCAGATTCAAATAGGTTCTGAGAAGGATACCCATTTATTGACGTTGCAATATTTCTTGAATTAGCCAAAAATCTTCTTGTTGTATTACTTAAATGAATTCCAACCGTTTTGGGTTCTTCTATTGGTTCAGATTCATAAACAAATACATCCGTTTCATTTGGTTTTAAATCTGTTAATTCAGTTTCAAGTGTAGTTACATTTGGAATCCCTATGTCCTCATTTTCACTCAATATTATAGTATCAATATAATCATTTTCCATTTTCATAGGTATTTGTTGCTCTGGCTCAATATTTATTTCTGTGTCTTGGATATTTGTATCCTGAATCGTCACGTTTTCTATTGACATATCATCAATTGTAGAAAAATTAACACTAGTATTTTTAGAATTGATTGGAGTTAAATTTTCTATTGGTTCATTAATTATGATACCTTCAAATTTAGGTAATTCAGGTTTACTTTTTTTTATTTCTTCGAATTTATTTATAATATTAAGAGGTTCTGGAATAGTTAATTTTTCTGTATTTAAAATTTCACGTTTTTGTGTTTCTTGTTGTTTTATATTTTTAATTTTCTTTTTAAATATATCTATTTCACACTCAACTTTTTTTTCAATTGCTGTTCTTGGCCTACCAAAAATTTGAATATCCAAGTGTTTTTTGAGCCATTTTCTAGGTGTAACCAAGGTACTCCTTTTAACTGTTTTGTTATTTGAAAGTTTCGCTTTAGTTAAACACACCGTATTACGCCATTCATCAGAATTTTGAAGTTTATCTTTATACAATTTTAAATTTTCTAATGATTTTTCTAGTTCACTTAAAGAACCATTTTCCAAAATATTTGATATATTATTTTGAAAATTTTTGTAGTTAGCTATCGTTGCCGTTGATGATAATTTATCAAAAAAATTTAAATAACATTTAGTTTTTTCTGAGGTTTGATAATTTGGATTTATATTTGTACTATCAAAGCAATTATCGCTCAATTGAAAGAATTTAGTTTCTAAACGATAATCTCCCGTTTTAGAATTAAAACTAATTTTGTCCATGCAATTACCATTTTCGAAAAATGTGATCATAAAAATTAATATAAGATTTTTTAAAAACTTCTTCATAAAACCTCCATCTATGAATTATTCTATGAGGTTAGTTTGTTCCATTTACCAACAAACTAACCTCATATGTTTAAATTATATTTTTTTTGTTGCAGCAAGTTTTATTTTTGGGGTTTCCTTTAATTCTATTATTGTTGAGGTGTCCAAGGTTGATTTTTGGGGATCTTTTATGTTAAGTAAATCCTTTTGTAATTTAAATTCATGATTTAATACACTTTTTTGTGCTCCAACACTAATAAGTCCACCTGTATATGTACTTACAAGTCCACCAACAACCCCACCAGTAATATCAACAAGTTTTTCTTCAAAATTATCAGTTGCATAATCAATGATTTTGCCTATTCCGGATTTAATAAAATGTACATCTCCAAAATTTCTAAACATATTTTTGAAATATAGTTCAGGATCTGTAAAGGTTTTTTCATAACTACTTAAATCTTTTTCTAACTGTTTTTTTATTTCTATTCGTTCAGTTGAGCCCGTTTGTATTTTTTTATTATAATCACCTTTGTATGTTGATTTGTAGAACGTACAATTGTCTACGAGTTTAAGAGAATCTAAGTTTTTGCAGGCATTTTCACCAAAAATCCAAAACGTACATTTTTTGAAAATAACATTTATTAGTGATGCCAAAAGAAAATTAACTTTTTTAAATTCACAATGTCTAAATATTGTAGGTTTGTTTCCAGATTGCAAAATAATATTTTTGAAATTTACATCATCAAATATTATCCAGGATAAGCGACATCCTGATAAAATTGCTGATTTGAAATTTGATTTATTAATAATCATGTTCATAACAGTACAATTGTCTAATATTGTGTTTGCAAAAATTGTTTTATTTACTATTGCTTTGTTAAAATTTGAATTTTTGATTAAAGATCCTGAAAAATTTGTATCATTCAAATTTGAATCAATAAAATTTGAACTAAAAATTCTACTCTTTTGTATATTTGCCGAATTCAATTTTGTTAATACAAATGAAGTATTAATAATTTTATCGTTGTTAGATATGTCTGATTTGCTTAAATCTGCATTTTCAAAGTCTGTTGAAGTTAAGTTGGCTTGAATTAAAATAGCAGCTACTAATTTGGAATCTTTCAGATCAGAATTTTGTAAATTAGAATTTTCTAAATTTGCCATAATAAGAATAATTCCTGCTAAATTTTTATTATTCAGCAAAGTATTACTCAAATCAAAGTTTTCAAAACTTTTTGTAGTTCTTTCACCCATTGAGTATAACTCTATTTGATTTACAGCTTCTTTAATATTTGAATCATCTATTTCACCAAAATTATCCTCTGATATTCCTTCATCTATATCATTTGGATCATCAGTAGCCCCTTTGCAAGATAAAGAAAAAAGGTGCCAAAACTTTTTTAATTTTGACACCTTTAAATTTTTTTCTTCAATTTGAGTTGTAACCTGCGGTGGGTTTGGATCGCCAATATCGTCTTCGGATATTTCCGATGGACCCATAGAAAATATATTGGAAATGATAATGAAAGAGAAAACGGACGTTAAGAAAGCGGTTGTTTTTAAATTCTTCATTTTTATAACCTCCTATTTAAAACATTAAACTTAAAAGATTTAAAACATACCGTAATTAATTATATCCTATTTGAAATAAAAGAAAAACGGGTGTTTTTTGCAAAAAACACCCGTTTTTATGGGAAATTTCATACTTTTGTTACAAAGCTTGATAAAATTTTTTTCTCACCGATTTTAAAAGCTATTGTTAAATTATAATTTCCATCATTTCCGGCTTCTACAAATTTAATTAAACCGACGCCAAATTTAGGATGTGATACGAGTTGATTTTTTGACCAGATTGAATTTTGCAAAATTTGTGTTTTTTGTGCTGAGAAAAAATTTTGTTTATTTTTATTTGTTTTAGCTTTTAATATTTTACTAGGTTTATTTTGAGCCTTAATATGTGATGATTCTTTAAACTCCATGTTTTTTGCAAGATCGTTTGCAAAGTCTTGAAATGTAAGTACGGTACTGCTTTTTACTTGAAGCCAGTTTTTAAATTCTGAATTTATTTGTAACTGTGACATTTCGCAAATATCGATATTCGTAATTAAATTATCCGGTATTTCTGTTAAAAATCTGGATATTAACTGATCGCTGATTTGTCCATAACTATTTCTATAAATAGCTCTTGTTAAAATCAATCGTTCTTTCGCTCGAGTAATACCTACATAAAATAATCTGCGTTCTTCTTCTATTTCTTTATTCTCATTTAATGATCGAGAGCTTGGCAATACACCTTCTTCCAATCCGGTTATAAATACAATATCAAATTCAAGCCCTTTGGCCGCATGAAGCGTCATGCATTGAACCTGATTTTGATCATTATCCTGTGCTTCATTTTTTTCTTGCATCAAGCTGACTTGATATAAAAATTCATGCAAATTATTTTTGACACTGTCTTTTTCAAAATTATAAATGGATTGAACAAGCTCTTTAACGTTATCTTTTTTTGATTCGGCTTCTTGAGGATCGTATTCTTTTTCTAAAAAACTAAAATAGTCTACTGCATCAATAAGTTCTTCGATAATATCACTTGGGCGTTCAAAACTTTCAAGTTTTTTATATAATTCCAAAAATTTTAAAATAGCTTCTTTTTTTGTAGCAGTAATTTTGTATTCAATTTTATTTATTATAT
Organism: candidate division TM6 bacterium UASB340; assembly: GCA_001468925.1. GTDB lineage: Bacteria > Babelota > Babeliae > Babelales > UASB340 > UASB340. Next base: position 30,201 of record LDIX01000005.1, read on the forward strand.
TTTCAAGAATTTTTTTAAAATCAAATAATGGATTAAATATATATTCCGTGTTTAATATTTCTTCGAACTTATCGCCCAAACCTCTGTTTGGACAGTTAATTATTCTTTCAAGACTTATTTTATCGTAAGGGTTTATTAATAATCTTAAGTATGCAAGTAAATCTTTTATTTCTTTGCGTTCGTAAAATCTTATTCCGCCAACTATTTTATATGGAATGGAATTTGCAATTAAAGCTTCTTCTATATTTCTGGATTGATAATGAGTTCTGTATAAAATTGCTATTTCGTTAAGACTTTTTTCTTTGGGCAAATTTTCTATGAAATTTGTAATGGCATAAGCTTCTTGTTTGCCCGATCTTGAGACGATGGAAAGAATTCTATTGCTTGCTTTTTTTTCTGACCAAAGTTTTTTATTTGTTCTATTTTTATTGTTCAAAATAATATGATTTGCAGCTTCAAGTATTGGTGTAACGGTTCTATAATTTTGTTCAATTTTTATTAATTTTACAGGAGCAAAATCGTTTTGAAAGTTTTGCATATTTGTTGCCATAGCACCTCTCCATGAATAAATGGATTGGTCTTCATCGCCTACGGCACATAGTGAATCAATATTAAACTTATTATTTTCATCGGTACTCATAAGTTTTAAAAGTTCATGTTGTACCATATTTGTATCTTGGTACTCATCAACTAAAAGATGTCGAATTTTATTTTGAAAATTTTTTCTAAAATTTAAATTTGTTTTAAATATTTTTAAAATTTCAAGCAACAGGTCATCAAAATCAAAACTGTGAGATTTTTGTTTTTCAGCTTCATATTCAAAATAAATTTCTTTTACTATCGGTATGGTAAATTCATCAAAATCATAATTCACTTTATTTTTGTAATTTGATATTTGATACAAAATATCTGTCGTCGAAAATTGTTTTTCAAGACCATATTTTTTTATAATTTTTTTTATTAAAGATTTTTGATCGTCTGCATCTATAATTGAAAAATTTGTAAAATTTAATAATGTTGGATTTGATCTTAATAATAATAAACAGTATGAATGAAATGTGCCAATATAAGGCAATTTAAGGCTTTGGTCTAAAAATTTTGAAATACGTTCTTTCATCTCATTTGCAGCTTTGTTTGTAAATGTTAATGCTACGATTGCTTGAGGATTGACATTATTATTTAAAATTAGATTTGCTATACGAGTTGTAATAACTCTGGTTTTTCCGGATCCTGCTCCAGCAATTACAATTGCCGGACCTGATTCAAAGATTACGGCATTTCTTTGCGGCTCATTTAATTCTTTATTTAAAAATTGATTAAAATTTGTCATGCGTTTATCCTTGAATGAGTTTTAAAGTTTGTTAAAAGCAAAGTTTAATATTTCAAAAAATAAAAGTAAATTTGTTTAATTTTTTATGAGGGTGATATGAGTATTCAAGCAGACAAATGGATTTCATATATGGCTAAAAATTATGGCATGATAGAACCATTTGAAGAAAAACAAGTACGTTATATCAATGAGGGAAAAACAAAAGTTGTCAGTTACGGTCTTTCAAGTTATGGATACGATTTAAGAGTTGCCGATGAATTTAAAATTTTTACAAATGTATTAAATTCAATTGTTGATCCAAAAAATTTTGATTCAAGTTCTTTTGTTAATGTTAAAAGTGATGTTTGTGTTGTGCCTCCAAATTCATTTGCATTGGCTCGTAGTGTTGAATATTTTAGAATTCCAAAAGATGTTTTAACAATTTGTTTAGGTAAATCAACATATGCTCGTTGTGGAATTATTGTAAATGTAACACCGTTTGAGCCTGAGTGGGAAGGCCATGTCACTCTTGAAATTTCAAATACAACGCCACTTCCTGCAAAAATTTATGCAAATGAAGGATTAGCTCAGGTAATATTTTTAAAAGGTGAAGAGTCTTGTGATGTAACTTATGCACAGCGCGGTGGAAAATATATGAAACAAAGAGGTATAACATTGCCATCGGTTTAGGAGATTTTATGGAACAGGCTTTAAATAAAGATAATAAAAATTTTGCTAATATCAATAATCTTAAAGTTCGTTATCCATATGGACAAACTGATCCATATGCAATAGTGGAATTAATTGCCACATCTAAAATTGAAGGCGATAAATATAATATAGATCAGATGCCGGCTCTTTCTGCAAGAGTTTCTCATGCGGCAAGCGGAAAAACCGGTTTGGATGCCGAAAAAGATAAAGGCTTGATGAATTATTTAGCTGAAAATTTTCATTTAACGCCATTTGAACATCAAAGCGCAACATTTAAAATAGTTACACCATTGATCGTTGCAAGACAGTGGATGCGACATCGAACTCAATCTTATAATGAAGTTTCAATGCGTTATTCTCAAGATCCTGTTGGGAAATTTTATTATCCTGAAATATGGAGATTGCAAGCAAGTACTAATAAGCAAGCAAGTTTGGGTGAAGTTGAAAATCAAAAAGAGTGTACAAAAATTTTAGAGAAAGCTTATGAAAATTCTTTAGCGGCTTATAATAAATTGTTGGAATTGGGCGCTTGTAGAGAACAGGCAAGATTAATAGTTCCTGTTGGAAATTATACGGAATTTTATGCAACTGCAAATTTAAGAAATTGGTACGCTTTTTATAAACTTAGAATTGCAAATGATGCACAATGGGAAATTAGGCAATATGCAAAAGTGATTGGCGAAATATTAAGTGAAATTTGGCCTAATTCTTGGAATGCATTATTGCGAAATAGTAAGTAAATTATTATTGATTTTGTTAAAAATAGCAGTTATTTCGGCATTATTTAAAGTGTCTTTTTCTGTTAATAAAATATTTGAAAATATTTTTATTTTATCAATATTTTGCAAAATTATATTTTTTGTTTCATTAATATAGTTTTGCAAAATATTTTTTATTTCTATGATATTTGGACCGGCGGTTTGAGGATAAAATTTTAATACATCTTCAATAACATATTCCAAATCTGAATATATTCCGGTTGATGCATTATTAAAAAACATTTCTTCTATTATGTAACTTGCAAGCATTATATTTATATCGTGCTTATTTTCCGGATGAATTTTGAATTCCGTATGAGGGTTTGTAGTGCTATCATTTTTTATTGTTATTTCATTTATTTTACTAATGCCTAAAAAGTATTCAGAAATTATTAAATGTGCAGCCTCATGTAATGCACTACGTTCTTTACTTCTTTGAGCATTTTCATTTATTGCCGGGAATAAATTAGTATTTTGCCAAGTTTCTTTGTGTTTGTATTCGGCATTTAAGTTTTTGGATAAAAATATACAAAATGATATTGTGATTAATTTTTTTAAAGTAACAATTTTTACCATATTTTTATGTGAATATTAATTTTTCAAACAATAGCAATTTGAGAGTAGTTTTTCTAAATCTTGTTTAATGATACTTGATTCAGATAAGTTGTAACTCAATATATATAATATAAAGTTTTTAAAAACTTCCGGGTTTGTTTTTATTAAAACTATTATTTTTTGAACTGTTGGATTTGCTAAAATAGCATTAATAATTGCATTGTTATTTAAAAACAGGTTGTTTGCAGGATTTGCTGTTTTATCATCTATATTTATATTAAATTTTTTACTTAATTCTTGTTTTATTTCATATATTAAAGAAGCCGTTACTTCTTGAGATTTTATATCTGTTGGCGTTGTTGCTTTTGTTAAAATTAAATTAAATATAAAATTTATTGTCTCAGGTATAAAGTTTATAAGCTCAGTACTATTTTTTGTATCAAAATTATTCGATAAAGAGGATAATGAACTTAACTCTTTTATTGTTATGTAACCCTTAAGATATTTTGATGTTCCAAGAACCAAACTTTTTTTAAGCTTTATAAGATTTATTGTTTTAAACTCTTTTTCCAATTCTTCATAATGGTTAATGCTATCTTTAATTCCATTTAATATATTTATTAAATTTTCAGTGTTTTTAGCAACTTCTTCCGGTGTAGGTTCTGTTGCGTTTACGATATTAACGGCTAAAAATAAAGCTAATATTATATTTTTAAATTTCATATATTTATCTCCACGTTTATTATCAAAATTTAATTAATAGAGTGATTATCTGTATCCCCCAAAAATTTTAATTATAGTATAAGTTTAAAGTATATAATCATATGGTCAAATGAGACCAGACTAAAATACACTAACAGAAAAAATATTCTAATTTAAAAGTTCAATAGTTGCAAATTGTAAGAATTTTAATATTTATTAATTATTTAATTTTTTTAAAACAATCTTTTTTGCTCTTTGTAATTGTTAAAACCAAGAATTAACAGTTTTTAGTGAGTCAAAAATATCTTTATCAGGTAGATTTGGAATTTCCAAAATAATTGGAATTTCTTGCAGTTTTGGGTGAAATATTAAGCTTTTTAGCACATTTTGATCAATTGTACCTTTGCTAATTGCTTCATGTTTATCTATTTTTGCACCTTTTTTCTCGGCAGAGTCATTAAGATGTATAAGCTTTATGTTTTTAATACCCATAGTTGAATCAAGAATTTCTATAAATTCTTCTGTTTTTTCTATATTGTAACCATATGCAAACGCATGAGATAAATCAAGACAAAATTTTACTTTTTCAGGGTAATCAAGTTTGTTTTTTATTATTTTAAAATCATATAAATCGCTACCAACGGTTCTGTTTCCGTGAGCAGTATTTTCAAGTAGAATTCTTATATTTTTTTCATATTTTAACAATTTATTTAAAGCTCTGGTTAAATTTTCGATACCTCTAAGTTTTGCCTTTGGATCATCCTTGGAGCTTTTAAATGCACCAGCAGAACCCGGATGTAAAACTATGTTTTTAATATTTAATTTTTTTGCTAAATCTATTTCTTTTTTTAAAATTCTTTGGCTTGTTTGATAACCAATATATTTACCGCTGCAAAGATTTATCCAATATGAGCTATGGATATAAATATTTTCTAAATTTTTACTTATTTTTAAAAAATTTTTTAAATCTCTGGGATCTATTTTGGGATATCTAAAGCTATGTTCTTTTGTTAAAAAGAATTGAAACGATAAAACATTAAATTTTTGTGCTTTTACAAGCAAAGCACAAAGACTGTCTTCAAGTTTTAAATGCAGTCCAACATTTTTATTATAATTCAATTTTTTCCTTTAACTCTTTTGAATTAAAATATGGCACTAATGCATTATAAAACTCTTTTTTAACATTTTTAAGTCCTACTTTTGTATTTGATTCAAAACGTAGACAAATGGCAGGTTGAGTATTTGAAGCTCTTATAAGTCCCCAGCCGTTTTTTCCTTCAGATCTTAGTCCGTCTATTGTAATATTATTTATATCTTTTTTTGCTGCAAAAATATTTTTTACATGCGAAACTATTTGTTCTTTTTCACTTTCTTTGCAGCTTATTCTGATTTCTGCCGAGCGTTCTTTATTTGGAAATATTTTTATTAAGTCATCTAAATTTTTATTATTTTCCTTTAAAATTTCAAAAAGTCTTAAAATTGAATATATTCCATCGTCATAACCAAAGTATCTATCGTTGAAAAAGAAATGACAGCTTAATTCACCGGCAAGCTTTGCATTTGTTTTAAATAAAGCATCTTTAATAAGTGAATGTCCCGATGGGCATATGTGATCTACGGCTCCCCATTTTTTTAGCAATTCTATTAAAGAACCCGAGGCTTTAACGTCAAATACAATTGTTGCTCCGGGAGAATCTTTTAAGACTTTTTGTGAAAAAATTGCTAGCAACTGATCTCCGGGTACAAGATAGCCCGATTTGGTCATAGGGTCCATGCGGTCGCAGTCACCATCAAGACCTATTCCAAGTTCTAGATTTGAATCTGTTTTTAGTAAATTAAAAACTGTTTGCATATTTTTTATATTTGTTGGATCTGCTTCGTGATTGGGAAAATTGCCATCAAGATTTTCAAATATAGGTTTAACGTTTTTCCAGTTCATTTTTTTAATAAGTTCCGGAATAACAGTTCCCCCTGCAGCATTTCCACAATCGATTACTGCATTTATGTCATAATTTTTAAGATGCTCAAAATTTTGAGCGAGCCAGTTTATATATTCAGGTATAATATTTTTATATGTTATTTTGCATATTTTATTATCTTTATTTTCAAAAAAATTTTGAGTATCACAAATATTTTTTATTTCTTGTATTTCTTTTCCCCATACAGATTTTTTATTTAAGCATATTTTCATGCCGTTATATTGTGCCGGATTGTGTGATGCTGTGATCATTAATCCGGAAGTAACATCAGTATTGAATAAAGAAAAATAAAATACCGGTGTTGGACATATACCTATATCTAAAACGTTTATTCCCATCTCTTTAGCGGCTTTGACAACTTGGTCTTTTATTGCAGGTGAATGGTTTCTACCGTCTCTTGCAACTACTATCGATTTTAGGTCCGGTTGTTTTGCTTTTAAATAACTTATTATTGCTTTTGTAAGTAAGTAACTTTCATTTATTTCAAATTCTTCACCAACAATACCTCTTATGTCATACTCTCTAAATATTACGTTTTTCATTTTTATTTGGCCCTTTTTTGAAAAAAGTTAAATTTCATTTAAAATAGGCATCTTTTATAATAAGTATTAATTTTTAGCATAATGGGTTGTTTATGAAAAGAAGATTTTTTAAAATATTTGTTTTTAGCCTGAGTCTTATTTTAATAAATAATACTTTTGCTATGTCTACTGAAAATATAAATCAAGTTACAAACGATAAGCTTGCGCTCGATTCTTTGATTGCATTAAAAACACAATTTATAAAAAATCTTGAAAAAATATTTATGTGTAAAAATTATTGGGAGTTGCGTTATTACTCACCAACAGTTGATAATAAAGTTGCTGATTTTGTTTTTAATTCCAGTGATAATGTAAAACAAAAAGTAGAAAAGCTTGATGCAATAAAAATTCGATATTCTATATATTTGGGCAAAATCGATGAGCTTATATCTGTAATTACAAGAAATAATTCAAGCGAAGATTTAATAAGCGAAGTAGATTTTTGTATAAATTCTTTTTTCTCAAAAAATATTTACCCCGGAACGAATGGGTATCAAAAGGAATTTGAGCTGTTTAAAAATTACGATTCAGAACAGATGGATAAAATTATAGAAGCTAACAGGATAAATATAGCAACTCTTAAAATTTATTTTAAAAGTTTGTTAAAAGAGTTTGATGTGCCAAATTATTTTGAAAGAAATTGGCTAAAAATTACTGCTGGAAGCGCTGGAATTGCCACTTCGGCATATTTAATTTACAAAAATAAAGATAAATTTAGATATCAAAATACTGCAGAACAAAGAATCAAAAATAAGGCTGAAAAAATAATTGCAAAATTTAAAGATGAGACTGCTTATCAAGATTTAAAAAATAAAGAAAAATTGACGCGAGATGATTTGTTTGATTTGGCGGAGGCTATTTTTTCAGAACAATATAAAGGCAATGAGAGCAATAAGACTGAAATATTAGATAAAAAAGAACAGATAAATGAAAAAATTGATGATATACAAAAAAATTTTTCGAAATTTACAGAAAAAACTAACTTAACATTACAAAATTTAAGTTCAGAATTAAAAGATGGTATTAATGTAGAAAAAATTAAGGAATTAAAAACTGAATTTAATAAATCTTATAGCTCTACCATTGAAGAATTAAAAAAAATTATTAATGGAACAAAAGATAGTATAAAAGATGAGTCAAAATCTGAAGTTATTGGTCTTTTTTCTAAAATTCTAAATTTTATTTCTGGTGGCTATAGTCAGCAGGCATCTGAATTGGTTGATAGATCTTTTAAAGATGCTAATTTTACTCTTGATACATTTGAAAATGGTCTTTTTGCTGTAAATAAAACTTTAGAAACTTTTTGCGATGTATTGGAAACTACTGGAAATTTAAATGGCAAATTGAATAATTTGGGAACTCAGACTATTGATATTGCAGGCAATTTTTTAACAGATATTGATAGTCTAGAAACTAAATTAAAAGAAACTTTGAATTCAGGATTTGATTTATTGCAAAAATCCATAAATTTAGTAGACGATTACGAAAATAGAATTCCAGATATTGCTGCAATATCTAATGTGATATTATCAAGATTATTTATTGATGTATCCAATACAACTAAGAATATTATTTTTGCAATAGCTTCAATTACCATTTTAGGACGGATGGCTAAACGAATTTTGGCTACGCATTCTAGTAAAATGAAAAATATTAATTCTGTAGAAATTGAAATTTGTAAGATTTTAATAAAATATCAAAGTCAGACAAAAGATGTCTTTTTTGATTCTATAAATTATGCAGATAAGGGTTTATTTATTTATTACATGGAAAAACTACAAAATTTATCAAATGGAATTTTGGGACAAGATAAGATTAATTTGATAAAGTTGATTGATGCACTTAATGATAAGTCAAAAACAATTTATGAAAAAGTTAATTTAATAAAGTTAGAGCAAAATTCTATGCTTGTTGGAGCTTAAAATGATAGATTTAAATTTATTAAGAACAAATACTGAAAAAATAAAAAGCTTAATTTTAAAAAAAGAACCTAAATTTGATATAGAAAAATTGATTGAGCTTGATAAATCTGTTCGTTTGGTAAATGCTGAAATTGAAAATTTACGTAAAGAAAAAAACGAACTCGCTGCCAAAGGTAAGCAAGGTGTCACACAAGAGATTCGTGAAAAATCTATAGAAATTGGCAGTAAGTTGAAACAAAAAGAAGTTGATCTTATTGATATTGAAAAAGAGTTCAAAAAATTGGCACTTTCTTGTCCAAATATACCTCAAGAAGATATTCCGGCTGGAAATAAAGAATCAAACAAAACTGCTTGGGAATTTGGATCAAAAAAAATATTTGATTTCAAGCCTAAAAATCACGTTGAACTTAATGAAAAATTAGATTGGTTTGATTTTGATGCGGCAACTGCAATGTCCGGATCAAATTTTATTTTTTATAAAAAAGATGCAGTAAAGATGATTTATGCATTAACGAATTTAATGCTTAAAAATAATTATGCCCATGGTTTTGAACCGGTTATTCCTCCATACTTGGTAAAAGAACAAGCACTTGTAAATTCAAGCAATTTACCAAAATTTGAGGGCGACTTTTATAAAATGCAGGACGATCTTTGCTTGATACCTACTGCAGAAGTAAGTTTAACAAATGTTCATGCAAACCAAATATTGAATGCTACAGATTTACCAAAACGATATGCTGCTTGGACAAGTTGCTTTAGACGTGAAGCCGGTGGATATGGTTCAACTGAAAGAGGGTTAATTCGAATTCATCAATTTGAAAAAGTTGAGATTTATTCAATATGTAAACCGGAAGATTCAAATGAAGAATTAGTTCGCATGATAAAAACAGCCGAAAAAATTTTGCAATCACTCGGATTACATTACAGAGTTAGCTTACTGGCAGCCCAAGATTGCTCTTTTGCATCTTCAAAAACTTATGATATAGAAGTTTGGCTTCCGGGACAAAATCAATATTATGAAGTTTCTTCTTGCAGTAATTGTACCGATTTTCAATCCCGACGTGCTCAAATAAGATTTAGAAAAAATGCGGATTCAAAACCTGAACTTGTTCACACTTTAAATTCTTCAGCTGTGGCACTTCCAAGGCTTATGGTTGCAATTATGGAAACATATCAGCAAGAAGATGGTTCGATTAAATTTCCAAAAGTTTTGCAGGATGCGATGGATAACTTGTGGTAATTCTGTAAAATAGTTTTGTGTGGGACCAGATTCTGAAATCCGACTTATGCATAAAGCTATGGCTGACAAGCAGTATGACAAAGAATTTTGGTTTGAAAGTTTGGATTAAATTGGGGGACGGTCTTTAGCAACGTTGCTAAATTAAGATTTTACGAAGAAGTGTGTCATCCCGGCCGCCGAGCCGGGATCTCTTTCTTGAACTTTCGTATTTAATGCTATAACTATGAAAATTTATATTGTTTATATTATTACTAATCGGCCAAATGGCATTATTTATGTTGGTATTACCAGTGACCTAAAACGGCGAATGGCTGAACATAAACTTGGCATAATAAAAGGCTTCACACAAAAATATAAGCTAAAAAAGTTAGTTTATATTGAACAATTTGAGCTTGCCGACGATGCTATTAGAAGAGAAAAACAGTTAAAGCGTTGGCATAAAAAATGGAAATTTGATTTGATAGAAAAACATAATCCTGAATGGGATGATTTGTCTGAAAAATATTTTAATTCAAATGATATAGAGTATGATAAATGGATTTTGAATAGAAATATTTATAAGAAGTGAATGTATGAAAAGAGATCCCGGCTCGGTGGCCGGGATGACAACCGAAAATTTTATCATAGCTGGCAAGTGCAGAGTGTAATGCTTTTGAGATATATTTTTTAAATTGACAGCATTGCGGTATTTAGGGGCATATTTTGAATAATTTTGAACATATCTATATTCATTGGCCATTTTGCAATAGCAAATGTTACTACTGCGATTTTTTATCTTTTTGTAATAAAACAAATCAAGATAAAGAATATCATGATGTTTTATGTTCACAGCTAAAATATTTTAAAGATAATAATTCAAAAATTAAAACTATCTATATTGGTGGCGGTACACCATCGATATATCCACTTGATTTATTAAAAGAACTTTTTGAAAATTTAAATAAAAATTTTGATTTAAGTGATGCCAAAGAAATTACAATTGAAGCTAATCCTGCAGATATTACCAAAGAAAAACTTGAGGCTTGGAAAAGCTTTGGAATAAACAGATTGAGTATGGGTGTTCAAATTTTAGATGACCAAATTTTGGCAAAAATTGGACGCCGACAAACAGTTTCAGATGCTATTAATGCTATAAAATTGTCTAAAAAATATTTTGATAATATTTCAGTAGATTTAATTTTGGGACTACCTGATGTTACTGATGAAATTTGGCAAAATAGCTTGAAAGCAGTTGTTTCTTGGCCGGTAAAACATATATCGGTTTACATTTTAACTTTATATAATAAAACAAAACTGTATGATTTAGTTAAAAGAAATGAGATTTCTTTGCAAAAAGATGATACAATAATTTCCCATTACATAAAGACTGTAGAGTTTCTGGAAAAAAATGATTTTATGCAATATGAAATATCAAATTTTTCCAAAGTTGGCTTTGAATCACTTCATAATATGGCTTATTGGGATAGAAAGCCGTATTTAGGACTTGGATTGGGAGCAAGTTCTTTTGATGGAACTGCACGGTATGTAAATGAAACAAATTTGAATAAATTTTTAAATATAAATTTAAACCCGCTTAATTGCGCTCAAAAAGAGATATTGACCGACAAGCAAGTGTTTATAGAGAAGTTGATGCTCGATTTGCGTAAGAAAAACGGGGGGGACTTGCATAGTATGTTATACTTTTTAAAGAGTGCTGATAAAATTAAGTTTTTAAATAGTATAGAAGAATTAAAAAAACAAGGTTTAATTCTTCAAATCGGGGGTAAGGTTTCTCTTACTCAAAAAGGTTTACTACTCGAGAATGAAGTTGTTTTGAAGTTAATATAATTTTTAAAATTTTAATATTTATTTTGTAAATATTTTTACATGGAATTTTTGTTTTAAAATTTAGAGGTGTTATGGCTAAGCACGTTGGTGTAAAATTACCGGAAGATTTAGTTAATCTTTTAAAAAGAAAAAAAACTGTTGCAATTTTAGCAACATTCTCAGAAAAGGGCGTTCCAAATACAACTCCGGTACAGTGTATTTATCCTAAAGGCGATGAAAGTTTATTGCTTACAATTCATAAAGAACATACCGGTTATCGCAATATGGTTTGGCAAAAAAAGATTATGTTATGCTTTCTTGGTGAAGGAAATGTTGCATACAGCGTTTTAGGCCGAGCCGGCGTAGTCAGAGCTCCTTCAATGGTTCATCCGTTAATGAATGTGGTCAGAATTGATACTATTGATATCAAATCCGATCGCTCCATTTTGACAAGAGTGGATCAAGGCGTTTTGTGGAGCTTTACTTCAACAGAAGCAGATGAATTAATAAAGAGTCTATTTAAAGAACTTGAAGATCTAGCCAAAACCCTATAATATTCATAAAAGATATAATTAAGATAGAGTTGTAATTTTTTAAAAAAGGGCTCTTAATATGAATATTTGTATGAAGTTATTAGGTTTGTCTGCTTTATTCCTATTTTTTTTAAATGCTCAAGAGGCAGATGTTATTGAACAACAATTTGAAAATGCCAATTTGCAAGATATAAATCCTCCTGAAGTAACTGAAAATATTGTTGACACTGTTGAAAAATTAGAAGAATCAGAAAAAGAAACTAAAATTAATGGTATAGATAATGTTAATTTTTCTGAAGAGAAAATTGGCACTCAGGGGAATTGGTTAAAAAAAAGAGAATGGCTAAAGTCTTCATATGCTGTAAATGATGAAATTCAAAATATTGTTTCAGAAATTAAATCAATGCCCGGTCAGTACAATGAACAATTTAGTAAAATAGATAAAGAGCTTGATGAATTTTATAAAAAAGAAGGTTTTAATCAAGCAAACAGTGCCGGATTATTTGCAGGAATTAAAAAATATTTAAGTCATAGAAAAAAATATTATAAAGAACAAATTAAAAGCGGTGTTACAACTGAGGGCGAAATAGAAATTGATGATTTGTTAAAAATAACCAAAGATTTAAAAACAAAATCAGAACAACTTCGTTTGGATATTAAATCAATATATGATCTTGATAGGTCAATAAGAGACAGATTAAAAAAACTTGATGACCTAGAAAAAATGGCGCTTGAAGAATCTTCAAAATCTGCTCAGATGGTCGAAGAGATTTGGAATATAATTGATGATAAAAAAGCTAGAACAATTTATTATCAACTCAAAGGTGATTCGTTAGAAAAAGTTAATGCTATCAAAAAATATGTAACTCAAACATTGTGGCAAGATTTTAATAATTTTATTGAATTAATTAAAACGCAAATGAATATTGTTTCAGAATCTATTGCTTCATTGGAAAAAGACGGCTTAATAATAAAAGATCGAACTGAAAGATTGAAAGATATAAAAAAGATTCAAGAAGATGAAGCTAAGAGATTGGCTGAATTGGCGGCATTAAAAAAACTTGAACAAAATAGATCTTGGTATCAAAAATTCTATTCTTATATTGTAGATATATTTGCAAAAATTTATAATTTTCTTTCAAATTAATATATAAAAGGGAGATATATAAAAATGAAAACTTACCAAAATTCTATTTATTTAATTTTTTTTGTTAGTTTTTGTAATTTTAATTTAATATTTAGTCAAGATAACACTGTGCCTACAGTTAAGACAACTGAAGCACAAGAATCTTCCAATTTTGAAAATGATTCATCCTTAGAAGATTTGTCAAAAATTAATCAAGCGCAAAAAGATGTAAAACAACCTGAACAAGTTGATAAAAGTAATGAATTGGCGCAAGAATCTGAAAAATTATCCAAAGTTGGCGAAATTGAAAAATCACAAAGCGGACCTGTAAGTGATGATCAATCAACTATTGAACCAGCTGCTAAAGTTGATAGATCTGGAGATTTATCCGAATCAAACCAACAAGATAATATGTCTGAAAATGTTAGTGAAGTAAAAACTATTCCAGCGCCTAACGAACCTGAAAATGTAAAACAAGAAAATGATGTTGTAATAAATCAGGAAGTTGCCAAAGAAGAACCAAAAACAACAGAACAAAAATCAAATGATAGCTTAAAAAAAATTGAGTTGCAGGAATCTATAAATGCTTTGTTTGATAATGAAAAATCTATAAAAGACGTGGCAATATATATTCAGGAGCTTCGATCTGTTTTGTCGAAAATAGATGCGATTATTCAAGAATTTAAAATACAAAGAGATTTGGCTCGAGAAATTTATCATGAAAAAATAGATAAATTTTTAGATGGCTTATTGATAGATTTTAATTTTGAGCAGGGTGTTATTCAGGGAAAAAATCGGTTAAATGTAATTGGTGAACAAGTAAAAACCGAAAGCGTTAATGGTTTAGATAGTATAAAAAATAGTTTGGATAATATAGATATTTTGGAAGACAAGATTTTAGAAGTATTGGCAATTATTGATAAAGAATATGAGAGAGCTGTTAAAATTGGAATAAACGCAAAAAAATTAAATTTTGAAAATTTAGATGAGCAAAAAGTTGAAGAATTGAAAAGAGATTTACAAAAAAAGTTAAACGATGTTCAAACTATTTTTGAAAAATTAAAAAAAGAAAGCTTAAATTCTTTTAATCAACTTATTGCGAGAGCTGAAAATCTTATAGCAACGGTTGTAGAAAGTTTTGGAAAAGTAAAAAAAGATGATACTGAAATTGGTGATGAGGGTAATGAGCAGTCAACGCAAGTAATTGAAACTAAGTCTATTGAACCTGTAGTGTCAAAAGTAGAACCTGAAATTGTAAATGAAACAAAAAATCAAAATAAAATTTTGGGTCTTTATGAAAATGCAAAAAATTATATAAAAGATTTTTATATTAATTTAGAGCTATTCTTTAAAAATATGGCTAAAGACATTAAAGGTCGAGCCGAAGAATTAAAAAAAAGAGACAATTAAACGATTGCCAATAGCTTAATTATCTGGTAAATTTTGCATGTCTTAGTGATGTTCTTTAATATGAATTGACTGCCGAGATGGCGAAACTGGTAGACGCACTGCTTTAAGGGGGCAGCGGGAGTAATCCCGTAGGAGTTCGAGTCTCCTTCTCGGCACCATACTTCGCCCCGTCTACGCGTAAAGCTTCGACGGGCAAGCAAGGCTACGTATGGCAGGCCATTAAGAATTTGGAATAAATTTATGTTTTTAGATATTATTGCAAGGAGAGTTTGATGACTTCAAAAGTTGCTAGATTTTTTTTATCAAAATTTATGTTTTGGATTTTGGTAGTAGTTGTTGGATGCTATTTTTTATTTTCCATTGATATGAAAAAAGTTGAAAAAATGGAAACTGAAAATGGCAAAAAATTTTCTTTTGTAGAAAAAATTTATAAATCCATATCGATGCCGCACTTAAAATTAGGAATAGATCTTCAAGGTGGAACTTATTTGGTTTTGGGTGTAGAAGTTGAAAAAGCGGTTGATGCAAAATTAAAATTAGAAAATAAAAATTTGGATCAAATATTTAAAACCGGAGATTTGAAAGTTTGGCCGATAAAAAGAGAAGTAATTGATTCAAATTTGGTTTTATCTTTCAATGATGAAAATGATGCAAAAAGTTGCGCTTCGTTAATTAAAAAAGATGATTTTATTTTAAAAACATCTGTAAAAGATACAAATGTAGTTTGTACATTAACTTCGGCTGAAGAGCAACGTATTCGTATGGGCTCAGTTGAACAAGCTGTTAATGTTTTAAATAATAGATTGAGCGGATTTGGTGTTGAAGGAATTGTTGTTCAACAGCATGGCGATAGACAAATAGTCGTACAACTTCCGGGTGTTGATGATCCGGACCGTGTAAAAGCTGTTATAACTCAAACGGCAAAACTTGATTTTAAGATAGTTGAAAAAACTGCAAGAAGCGAACGCGAAATAGTTGATGATTTTGATGGCGATTTGCCTGCAGACAAAATGATTGTCAGAGGAAAAGTAAAACGTGGTCAAATGGCCGATGAAGAATCCGGTAGTTATTATCTGGTTTCGGCATTTCCTGATTTAACAGGAGATCATATTGTTGATGCAAGAGTAACTTATGACCAATACAATAGAATTGCAGTAAGCTTTAGTTTGGATGCATCCGGAGCAAGTAAATTTAAAGAGTTGACAGGAAATAATATTGGAAAACAGTTGGGTATAATAATTGACAATGTTATGTACTCTGCACCTACGGTTCAATCGGAAATTGGTTCATCCGGCCAGATTACCGGTAATTTCTCACCTGAAGAAGGTAATGATTTGGCACTTGTTTTAAGATCGGGTGCATTGATAGCTCCTATTAAATTTGAACAAGAAACTCGTGTTGGAGCATCATTGGGTCAAGATTCAATAAATAAAGGTATTATGGCCTGTGTAGTTGCTCTTTTAGCATTATTCTTCTTTAGTATTATTTATTATAAAACTGCAGGTTTGTTTGCCGTTTTAGCATTAATATTTAATATGTTTTTGATTTTACTTTTACTTTCATATTTTGATTCTGCATTAACATTGTCAGGTATTGCAGGTATTGTTCTTACAATCGGTATGGCAATAGATGCATCCGTTTTGATATATGAAGGTGTAAAAGAAGAGTTAAAAAACGGCATACCATTTAGAAAAGCATTAAATGACGGCTTTAAAGGTGCCTTTGTTGTTATTTTAGATTCAAACATTACTACATTTTTAACCGGATTTGTATTATTTAAGTTTGGTGGACCTGCAATAAGAGGTTTTGCTGTAACATTGATGGTTGGTATTTTGGCAACCGTTATTTCAGGTGTTTATTTTTTAAAATCAGTGTTTGATTTTATTTTGGATAATACTAAAATTAAAGACATCAACGTTTAAGATTTGTGTGGCGACGTAGCTCAGCTGGTTAGAGCGACGGAATCATAATCCGTAGGTCCGGGGTTCGATTCCCTGCGTCGCTACCATACTTCGCTAAAGCTACGTATGGCAGGCCAGACCAAAAACTGTATTTTCTTAATTTTCTTTTTTTTATATTTTATTTTATATAATCTGTTTAAATAATATGAATTAGATAGTGTGTGTTTATAATAAAAAATTTATTATAAATAATACAAACGTGAGAATTAATTTTTAGCAAAAAGCAGTTTTGCGCTGTGCGAGAAGGGCGATAGCCCTTCGCTACCACAGTAACGCCATGCCAGAGGCAGGCTTTTTTGTTTTTTATAATAAATTCGAGTTAGCCCACTTCAGATGGGCGATATTGGGTTAGCGAACGGCTATCGCCGTTCGAGATACAAACGTAGTAAACGCTAGGAAAATTATGAAATTTATAGAAGTTGCCAAAATTTTTGATCTTATCGAAAAAGAATCATCCAGAACTGAAATGACAAAACTTTTGGCCGATTTATTCAAAACTGCCACTCCAAATCAGGCTGCAATAATTTCTTATTTAACTCTTGGTGAATTAAATCCGACATACATCGGAACACAGTTTAATTTTGCATCAAAAAGCATGATCAAAGTTCTTGCCAAATTTTTAAACAAAAGTGAAAACGTAATTAATTTAAGAGCGCAAACGCTTGGCGATTTGGGGCTATTGATACAGGAATATGATATATCCGGAAAAAGTGAGCCATTAACTTTAAACGAAGTAGAAAATTATCTTCAAGATTTTTTGAAAATTTCAGGCGATGGTGCTGTTGAAAAAAAAGAAATTTTGTTACTTGAGCTTTTTGAAAAGCTCGATTCACTTTCTATAAAATATGTAATTAGAATTATTTTGGGAAAACTTAGACTTGGCTTTTCAGATATGACTTTGCTTGATGCTTTTTCTTGGATGTATGCGGGTAATAAATCTATAAGATTGGATCTTGAAGAAGCCTATAATGTTTGTGTTGATATTGGCATGATAATTAGAGTTCTAAAAGAAGATGGTCTTGAAAAATTAAAAAAACATACAATTGTTACCGGTATTCCTGTGCGTCCTGCAGCGGCAGAAAGATTGCCAAATGCAAAAGATATTTTTCAAAAATTAGGCAAATGTGTAGCTCAACCCAAACTTGATGGATTTAGACTACAAGTGCATATTGATAACACTAAAAGTAAGCCACATGTTAATTTTTTTTCAAGAAATCTTCAAGATATGTCCGATATGTTTCCGGATCTTAAAAAAGCAGTTTTGGATTTAAAGGTAAAAACTTTGGTAGCTGAAGGTGAAGCTATTGCTTATGACGTTCATACCGGAACATTTTTGCCTTTTCAAGAAACTGTTAAAAGAAAAAGAAAATATGATATTGAACAAACTGCGCAAGACTTTCCATTAAAATTGTATTTTTTTGATCTTTTATATTTAAATGGAGAATCTTTTCTTGATAAAACTCATGAAGAAAGAAGAACAAAACTTTTGACAGTTGCTACAACTAAAAAAGAAGATACCGTTTTTGTTGTTGAAGAAAAAAAAATTGATTCGTCAAAAGAACTAGAAAAATATTTTGAAGAAAATATATCTTTGGGACTTGAAGGCCTTGTTGTAAAAAAAACTAATGCCCTTTATCAGGCTGGAAAAAGAAATTTTAATTGGATAAAACTAAAACGCCAAGAGTCGGGACATTTAGACGATACTATCGATTGCGTGATATTAGGTTACTATAAAGGCAAAGGTAAACGAGCTTCATTTGGCATAGGGGCGTTACTTGTTGGTATTTATAACAAAAAACAAGATATCTTTCAGACTGTTGCAAAAATTGGAACCGGGCTTACAGATTTGGGATTGAAAGAGGTCAAAGAGAAGTGTGACCAAATTAAAGTTGTTAATAGACCTAAAAATGTTGAGTGTGCTAAAGAACTTTATCCTGATGCCTGGATTAGCCCTGAAATTGTTTGTCTTATAAGAGCTGATGAAATTACATTATCACCGTTGCATTCTGCAGGTAAGACTGAAGATGAAGATGGGCTTGCACTGCGATTTCCAAGATTTATGGGCTATAGACCGGATAAAAGTGCTTATGAATCAACTTCTTTAGTTGAATTGAAAGAACTTTATTCTTTACAGTTTGAGGGTAAAGAGAAGAAATCAAAAAGAAAGTTGTCTAAAAAGACTAAAATTAAAGATGAGATTGATAAAAAAATATTAAGTATTTTTTGATCAGTTATTTATAAATCATCAAAAAATATTTTTAATTGAATTTATAGTTTTATATAATCTATGTTCATATAAAAAACTTATTATTTATTTTAATTGGGGATGGTTATGAAAAATAATAATGCAATTATTAAGAGTGTAATTATTACATTTTTTTTCCTTTTACATATGTTATCTGCAAATATTTTCAAAGATGGATTAGGTTGTGTTGAAGTAGATACTGTTAATGAGCTTGTTGAATATTTATCATTAAATGATCGAGCAATTAAAAATTTGCGCTTTAAAAATATTTGCAAAAAAATCGATAATGGAGATGCAAAATTAGTGGCGCAAGCATTGAAAAAAAATATATCATTAGAAAGTTTGAGCTTTAGATTTGCAGGAATGGGTTTTAGGCAGGTACGTATAATAGCTGCAGCTTTGTTAGCTGATGGGAACAAAACGCTTAAAGAGATAGATCTTTCAGGTAATAAAGTTAGAATGGGTGGCGCAAAAATAATATCGGCTGTTTTAAAATCTAACAAAACTCTTGAAAAATTGATCTTGGACAATACTGATATTGGCGATAAGGCTGCTTTATTATTGGTTGGGGCATTGAAAGAAAATACAATCATTGTAGATTTAAGTCTTAATAAAAATTTTATTCGGCCTGAAATTTTAAAAAAAATAAATGAATATCTTGATCGAAATAGAAGAATTAATAAAAAAAGGGATATAATTTTAGAAAGTATTCGTAATGAAGAAATCATCTTATTTTTACCCAAAAGTTATAATTGTTGTAATGTTGGCCATATTGAGATTGATAATGTGAAATTGAAAATTAACAATTTTTTAACAGGACGCCGTTTGGGGTTTGGTTCCAAGGAAACGGAATTATTTTTTGAATTTTTAATAAATAATTATGGAAATGAAAAAATTTTAGAATATGAAATGAAATATAATAGTAATAAATTTAAAACCAAAAAAGAAATTAAAAAATGTGAAAAATATTGTGAATCAAAGAAAAAGGATTTTGAATTTATTGAAGAATTTATAGAATGGATAAATACAGGTAAGATTTGTGATGTTGTTATTAATGAACGAATATCAAATGTTCTGTGTGATTTTGGTGATTTGAATAAGGTAAATTTTAATAGTTTTGATTCTAGTGATATAAATTCAGATAGTTCAGATTCAGATTCAACAGAACCTACTGAAATTTCTTCAGAAAACAACTATGTAGATAAAGAAGAATTTGTATTTACTGAATCTTTTACAGATTTATTAGAAAAATTGTATCAGGATGAAGAAAGTAAAGATTTTAAAATTAAGCATTGGGATGGCGATATATTTGTACATTCATTTATTTTAGATTTGAAAACACGACTATTTAAGGAATTTAAATCTGCGGCAAAAGGTGGATTTATTATCGATAATAAAAATACTATTTTGCCATATTGCGGTGATGCAAGTCTTGAGGCTTTGAAAATTCTCATAAAATTTTTATATATGGATAAAATTGAAATCGAAGAAGGACTTCCCGGAAAGATAAAAAAAAGATTATTGTTGGATTTGTGGGATTTAGGCAAATTTTTTATGTTGGAATCTGCATATTTTGAAGAATTAAATCGGTTAACTAATTGGAAAATGATATTTTTTTTTAATAAATATTATGCTGGTTTAGATATAGTTGATGAGTTTGAATTTAATTGTAAAGAAGATTTTTCTTGTGTAAATAATGATGATAATATTAATGAATCTGATTGCAAAGATATATGTTCTACAGTAGGAGAATTTGATAAAAAATTAGAATATAAAAAATTAAAAAAGTTTATTAATGAATTTGAATTTAATTGTAAAGAAGATTTTTCTTGTGTAAATCATGATGATGATATTAATGAACATGATTGCAAAGATATATGTTCTACAATAGAAGAATTTGATAAAAAATTAGAATATGAAAAATTAAAAAAGTTTATTAATGAATTTGAATTTAATTGTAAAGAAGATTTTTCTTGTGTAAATAATGATGATGATATTAATGAACATGATTGCAAAGATATATGTTCTACAGTAGAAGAATTTGATAAAAAATTAGAATATGAAAAATTAAATGATAAAAATATTTGGCAAAAATATTTTGATGAAGAGCGTGATGATGATGGTTGCGGTTGCTGTGAAATTTTTTAAAAATAATGATTTTGTGGAGTGGTTATGAAAAATCTAAAAAAAATATTTTTAGTAATTGTTAATCTACTTTTTTCAATATCACTTTCTGCAAATAAAATGTCCTTTGACGAAGCTATTAAACGTTTAACTGCAAATGATCCTGAACTTACTGAATTGGATCTTTCTGATAAAAATATTGATGTTGGTGGCGCATGTAAAATAGCAGAAGCTTTAAAAATAAATAAAACACTTACAAAATTGAATCTTTGCAGAAATAGAATTGGAGGTGAAGGCGTTGCTGCGATAGCAGAGGCACTTAAAAATGAAAACTGTAAGCTTGAGAATTTGAATCTTTGGGTTAATGATATTGGAGTTGAAGGAACTACCGCGATAACAAAGGCACTCATAAATAAAAACTGTAAACTTACGGAATTAAATATTGGCTACAATAAGATTGGAAATGAAGGAGCTGTGGCGATAGCAGAGGCATTAATGGATGAAAACTGTAAACTTACGAAATTGAATCTTAGTCTCAACCGGATTAAATTTAAAGGAGCTGTAGCGATAATAAAGGCACTGAAAAATGAAAACTGTAAACTTACGGAGTTAGATATTAGCGACAATAGAAAAATTAAACATTACGGAGTGGAAATGATAGTAAGAGCATTAGAGAATAAAAACTGTAAACTTACAGGGTTAAATATTAGCGGCAATAAAATTGGAATTGAAGAAGCTGTAGTTATAGCAGGCGCATTGAAAAATGAAAACTGTAAACTTACAAAGTTATATATTGGCTTTTGTCATATTGGAGCTAGAGGAGCTGCAGCGATAGTAGAGGCACTGAAAGATGATAACTGTAAACTTATGGAGTTGTTTCTTCGCCACAATTTTTTTGGAGTTGGAGAAGCTGCAGTGGTAGCAGAGGCATTGAAAGATGAAAACTGTAAACTTACAAAGTTAGATATTAGCCGTAATAGAATTGGAGATAAGGAAGTCGCACTGGTAGCAGAGGCGTTGAAAGATGAAAACTGTAAACTTATGGAGTTAGATATTAGCCACAATAAAATTGGAAATGTGGGAGCAAGAGCGATAGCGCAGGCATTGAAAGAAAGTGAAACACGTATTGAGTTGAATCTTTTGGGAAACGGTATATCAGATGAAATTATCAAAGAAATATCAGGATATACAGAAAGAAATAAAAGAGATTATGATCCTGCCGGAATTTTATTAAGGGAAGATTTTTTGGATTTTGATTTTAATGGAAGTGAATCCGGTAATAATTGGCCAGTTTATGAAAATGAAATAAAACCACAATTAAATGTAGAAGAAATTCTTAAACAAGTAATAAATTACTTGAATTTAGATGAAAAACAAACTAATTATTTATTAAAATATACAAACAAAAGATATAAATTTTAGAACTATGAGTGAAGATGAAATCCGCGATATAATTAATTTTGTTGGATTATGTGGATAAAGAAGAAAAAATTATAGGTAAAAAAGATTTGGATAAATTAGAAGTTTATAGTAGCGAAGATTAAGAGTTTTCTGAGTTAGAAGAATTAATTGTTGAACCAGTAAAATATGAAAAATTTTGCTGTGAAATTTTTTAAAAATAATGATTTTGTGGAACGGTTATGAAAAATCAAAAAAAAATATTTCTAGTAATTGTTAATCTACTTTTTTCAATATCACTTTTTGCAAATAAAATGTCCTTTGACGAAGCTATTGAAAGATTAAAAAATAATGATCCGAAGATGGTGCGATTAAGTATTTACAGCAATTATTTTATAGCTGAATATGTATACCAGATAGTCAAAGCTTTAAAAGTAAATAAAACACTTATAAATTTGGATCTTAGCTGGAATCACATTGGAGATGAAGTAGCAGGTGAATTAGCAAAAGCTTTAAAAGAAAATAAAACGCTTGAAAAATTGCGACTTTCAGGGTCTTTTATTGGAGATGTTGCTGCAATCGAAATAGCAAAAGCTTTAAAAGAAAATAAAACACTTACAAGTTTGGATCTTGGCTTAAATCACATTGGAGATGACGGTGCAAAAGAATTTGCTGAAGCTTTAAAAGTGAATAAAACACTTACAGAATTGGATTTTTTTGAAAATGATATTGGAACTGAGGGGGCACAGGCGATAGCTGATGCTTTAAAAATTAATAAATCTCTTACTGATTTAAATCTTGGATACAATAAAATTAAAGATCAAGGGGCACAAGCGATAGTTGATGCATTAAAAATAAATACTACTCTTATTCAGTTAAATCTTTATGACTATAAAATCCAAGACATATCAATTTTAGACAAAATTGATTTTTATTTAACTCGAAATAAAAAAATCAAAAAAGCGTTGGATATAGTTGATGAGTTTGAATTCAATTGTAAAGAAGATTTTTCTTGTGTAAATAATGACTAAAATATTTATGAGATTGAATTTAGAGATAGAGATCTGGATAAATTGGAAATTTATGGTAGTGAAGATGAAGAGCTTTCTGAGCAAAATTCTTTGAGTGATGAAAAATCTACAAAATCTAGCGATAAAAATTTACAGAATCGTGAAAAATCTTGTGTATGTGAAATGTTTTGAGTTTTAAAAATCAAGAAAAAAGAGACCTGGATCCCATATCCTGGCATGGGATGACAAAAAAATTATAACAATGTTGAGTTTTATCAAAAATTTTTTTACTTATATCGCTCTTCAACAACTGGCCAATTAATATTTTTAATAAAATTTTCGATATATGCCGCTCGTCCATCGGCTTTGTGATCAACCATATAAGCATGTTCCCAAACATCCATTACAAGAATTGGTTTAAAATCTGTAATTACACCATTTTGGTGTTCATGAATAAAATGATTAGTGAGTTCGCCGTTATTTGGATCGGAATAAAGAATTGCCCAACCGATTCCGCGAGTTTTGCCTGTATTTTTAAAGTTTTCAAGCCAATTTTCAAAAGATCCCCATGTTGATATAATTTTTTCTTTTAATTTATTATCTGAAAGTTCGGTTTTGTTATTTGTTAAATTTTCAAAATAATATTCATGTAATATCATGCCGTTATATTCAAAACCATAACGTCTTTTTCTGTCAGCATAAATTAAACTGTTTGTTTTATTTTGATTTGCAAGTTCTTTTAAATCTTCATTTAATTTATTAACGTTATTTACGTAGCCAACGTAAAGTTTCCAATGATCTGCTATTTGAGAATCGCTTATCCCACCAAGTCCTGATGGTTTTAGTTCTATTTTTTCTTTATATATAAAAATATTTTTCATATTCTGTTCCTGCATTTTTATATTGTTATTTGTTTTGTAATTTACATAATTTATTTTTGCAAAATTTATTTTTGTTAAAAAAATAATAATTATTAAAAATAATATAATAAATTTTTTCATATTAATCTTTTGTTTTTTGTAATTTTAAAAATTAAGACTATTTTTTTAAAATATTTCTGAAAAATTCTGCATCTTTTGCAGGATCGCCGGAATGGGTAATTGCTGCACCAATTATAATTCCGTCAGGTTTTAGTTCCAAAATTTTGTTGATAGAATTTTTATTAATTCCACCTTCAATAAATATTGGAGTATCTGTGTTGCCTTTTACGTTTTCCCATTCTTCTAGAAGCGTTTCCAGCATTTGTTCTTCATGCGGACCATGAAAAATAATTCTGTCTATATCTAAACTTTTTGAATCCATTGCAGATTGACCTAAAGAATGAGAATCCACAAGATCGAGTGCAATTTTGCAATTATTTTCGTGTGCAATTTGTGCTGCATTTTGAATAATATTATTTGTAATTCCGGCAAGTATTGAGATACAATTTGCACCGGCTTGAGTATATTCTTTAATTGTATCTTCTACTCGATCAACTAATTTTACATCAGCATAAATTTCTTTGTCCGGAAAATTTTTTTTAAATTTTTTTACAGCTTCTAAGCCGTATTTTACTATTAAAGTTGATCCAATTTCTAAAATATCTACATATTTTTCTATGTTTTTTGCTATTAAAATTGCCTTGTCTATGTCTTGTAAATCAAATGATACTTGTAATTTCATAAAATACTCCCTTAATTTTGGTCGAATATTTTTAAAGTATATTTGTTAAATACACAAATTTTCAAGATTACTATTTTTAGGTTGACACATTTTGTTTTAAAGGCAAACTCAAGTCAGTTTTTATCTGTTTATGGGTTTGAAAAATTAAGATTTATTATGAAAAATTTGATAAAAATTATACAAAATAGTTCAAGTAAAAATATTTTAATTATTGGTGACGTAATGCTTGATGAGTATATCTTTGGAACTGTTTCCAGAATATCTCCGGAAGCGCCGGTGCCAGTTTTAAAAGAAGAAAAAATGGAATGGTGCCTTGGTGGTGCTGCAAACGTTGCTTTAAATTGCAAAAATATAGGCTGTAATGTAAATATTGTTGGCATTATAAACGATATTGACTTTGCGGGTCAAAAGTTAGCATCTATGCTATCTGAAAATGGAATATCTTCATCAAATTTAATAAAAAGCGAACAGAGAATTACCACATGTAAAAAAAGAGCTTTATGTGGTGGGCATCAACTTTTAAGAATTGATAACGAGTCTGAGCATAATTTAACAGACAAAGAGTTATTATTGATTACAGAAAAAATTAATAATTTGATTGTTAAAGATTCTATAATATTGATTTCTGATTATGCAAAGGGTGTAATTTCAAGTGAGTTGGTTAGGTTTGTTTCAGTAATTGCAAAATCCAGAAATTGTAAAATAATAGTTGATCCTAAAGGCAAAAATTTTGATAAATATATTGGCGTTAATTATATAAAGCCAAATTATAAAGAATTTTTGCTAATGCTTGATGCTTATGGTTTGGATAAAAATAATTCAATATCTCATAATGCAAAAATTTTGTGTGAAAAATTATCTATTGACGGTCTGATTATTACGTTAGGCGAAAAAGGGATTCATTTTGTATCAAAAGATGAAGATATTTTTGTTCCGGCGCTTAAAAAAGAGGTTTATGATCTTACCGGTGCCGGTGATACCGTTTTGGCATTTTTAGCACTTGGCCTTTCTGTTGGCTTTGATATGCAAAAATGCTTGCAAATTGCAAATACTGCTGCAGGCGTCGCTGTATCACATTTAAAAACTTATGCTGTAAGTTTGGAAGAACTTTTGGATAAGAATATTTATTCATCTGAAAAAATTTATGAAAATTGGACCAATTTAAAAATTGAACTTGATTGGATTAAGGCTCAAAATAAAAAAATTGTTTTTACAAACGGATGTTTTGATCTTTTGCATTCCGGTCATATTTATTTATTAAATGAAGCAAAAAAGTTGGGCGATATTTTAGTTGTTGCAATTAATACCGATGAATCTGTAAAAAGATACAAAGGGCAGAGTAGGCCAATTAATACTCTATATGAACGCATGCATGTTATGTCTTCACTAGGTATTGTCGATTTTGTTGTTTCATTTGAGCAGGATACACCCAAAGAACTTATTGAATATCTTTCACCTGATGTTTTGGTAAAAGGCGGCGATTATCAAGAAGAAAAAGTTGCCGGTGCAGATTTTGTTAAAAAGAGCGGTGGGCAAGTTGCAATTATTGAATATCAAGCTGGTTTATCAACGACTAATATTGTTAAAAAGATTAGTACTGTAGGTTAATAAAAATCCACCAAATTCGGAAGGCGATAGCCTTCCTCTACCATAATATCGCCATGCCACTGGCAGGCTAATTTGTATTACGTAATAAATATTATTTCAAACGAGCCCACTTTAGATGGGCGACAGTAGGTTAGCGCAATGCTACCGCTTTGCGCGGATTATTGTAGTTTAGTAAAAATCCATATATGAGTCCAAATTTTTAATCATATCCACTTCGTGATCTTGTAGTTCTGGTGGTAAATAAGAATGTAATTCACTTGGCAGTTTTTCATAATCGACTTGCTTGAAAAACATTTTGCAATTAAATACATTATCGAAAATTTTAGGCGTTAAGTATTTCGGATCAAAACTAAAAAAATGATTAGCGTAAAGGTTGGTACTGTAACCATGACTAAAAGTATTCCAAAATAATACACTTTTATCTTTTAATAAATTTCTTTCTGCATCAGATATTAATGCAGCTAAAGTTTTTCCCGTGTATGTTCCCTCAAGAATTTGGTTGGCCAGATTATAAAATAATATTACAGAATTTGCTGCTTGACTTGTTATGTCAGCATATCCGGCACCTACAAAATTGTGATTAATTTCGACATCAACTCCGGGATATTTAATTTGTGTTCCTGAAAGCGTTGCAAAATTTTTTGGAAAATTATTATCCAAAGAATTTAGATAAATAACCGTTTTGTTTATTAAATCTACAAGATTTTTAGCTTTTTCTTCAGGCGTAGAACTTATTCTTACCGGAATAATTTTGCTTTTCAACCCGGCGGCGGCAGCACCAATAATTAGTCCGGCAGCAGTTCCACAACTTCCAAGTGTTACATAAATAATATCCGGATCCGGAATATTTAGATCAATTAATTGCTTTTTAAGCTCAAATGCAGCATTTACAAAAGCAATTGTGCCAAGTTCGTTTGAGCCACCCACAGGTATAAAATAGTAATTATTTTTTTTGCAAAAGTTTAAACCATAATTTTCTAATTTTTCATTTGTGTTCAAACTTTTATCTGCATAAAAAATCTGCGTGGCAACTTTTGTCATTAAAGACAAATTTCTTATAACAATGCTTGTAATTCTTTGATCGTTAAGTATTAATACAGAATTTAATCCGAGCAATTTTGCACAAACTGCAGTTTCAAGTGCATGATTTGAACCGGCACCACCAAGCGTGCAAACGGTTTTGTAGCCTTTAGATATTGCATCAGCCAATAGAAATTCAAGCTTTCGCATTTTGTTTCCTGTTGGAATATTTTTACTATGTTTATAACCATCATCTTTGTAATATAAGCTTTTACAATTTAAACTTGGCCTAAATCTCTCTGAAAACTTTTCCCAATAATCAGGGGCATTTATATCTTTTTGAGAAGCATGTTTTTTTGTATCAATTTTTATTATTGGGCTTGGATATTCGCCTAAATTAATATGTGCTATTTTATTTTCTAATTTTGGATATGCATCAAATAATGGGATTGTGTAAGATTTGTTTAAGATAAATATAAAAGATATTAAAAATAAAAATTTTTTTGAAATATTCATAAACTCTCCTGAGAAAATTACTCAAATTGAATGTAAAATAATAGTATTGCGCTAACACAATATCGTTTACATAAACGTAGGCTCTAATATTAAACAACAATATTATAAAATACTAGAAAGCTTTGCGAATGCAATGATGACACACTAACAAATTTAGGCTTTATTTTTATTTAAATTTAGATGTTTATTCAACGCTTGTATTAATTATTTTGTATTAATCTTTCTGTTACAATATTACTAACACTCTTTTCTTCAGCTTGTGTTGGTTCAAAATATCTTTTCATGCTCATGAAATTTAATATTAAATTATTCTTTTCATCATCATTTATGGCATAAATATTTCTTGGCAAAATCATTTGAGCATTATCATTTGTTCTAAAATCTCCAAGCGTAACGTAAATATTTTTTGCTTTAGTTAAAAGAACCGCAGATAAAGGGTTAATTATATTGTTTTCAGGTATTTGTGCATTTGTAACCTGCCAATAATATTGTTTACTTTCATCCTGTTTTTTTTCAAACAAATATATTTTTGTATTTTCTTTTTCTTCTGGCAATACTTCTTGATGTGAAAAAGTGTTGCCTTTAACATTTATTAAATTAATTTTAGGCGTTATTACCAGATATAGTTTTTGCTCAGTATGCTTTAATGGAAAAAATATTTGACCGTCGATATTTGAAAAATCTATATAACCGCTATAAATTGCCAAAAAACCACCTATTATTCGTGTGCGATTTTTAAAAAATTCACCCTCAAGAAGCTTTTTATTGATTTGCGAAGGTGTTTTTTCGCTTAATTGATTAAATTTTTCTTCACTAAACTGGTTAAAAGTTTGACTTGGCGCCGGATCCAGGTAAAAAATAAGCCTTGGGCTTGGGTTAATTGTATTTATACCAAATATTAAAAATAGTAAAAAAAACTTCTTCATTTCGTCCCCCCTTTGAATTTTTTATTAAATTCTTTAACTTTAAACTCTTATTCGTTTAATATAATGTAGCAAAAGCAAGAACTTTAAATCCAGGATTTTAAAAAAAGGCACTTATAATGAAAAATACAAAAGAAAAGCCAAGTGAGATTATTTTTAGCAATTTTGCCAGGCAAGACAATCTTTCTACGGAACAGGTTGAGCAGTTTCAAGAGTATGAAAAATTACTTAAAGAATGGAATGAAAAATTTAATCTTACTGCAATTACAGATACGGCTGGCATTGTAAACCAACATTTTCGAGATTCTTTGATCTTAAAAAATTTTATAGATCTTAGTAAAGTTAATTCTATTGCCGATATTGGACCTGGGGCCGGATTTCCTTCAATACCTTTAAAAATCGCATATCCAAATCTAAAAGTTTATTTGATAGAAGTTAATCAAAAGAAACAAAAGTTTTTAGATTTTATAGTCAAAAAACTTAATTTATCAGATGTTGAAATAATAGATCTTGATTGGAGAACGTTTTTACGTAAAACCGAGTATGATATTGATTATTTCGTTACAAAAGCTGCTTTGCATGAAGTTGAACTTATAAGAATGTTTAAAGCCAGTTGTTATTATAAAAATTCAAAACTTATTTATTGGGCAAGCTTTGATTGGGTTGCATATCCAAAAGCTGTTGAATATATTTTGCATGAAAATAGTTATAAATTAAATAAAAAAGATAGAAAATTAGTTTTTATGGGAGTGAAAAAATAGGGATTTAATAAGGGGGGAGTATGAGTTTTATAAGAATAAAAATTGCTATAAGTGTGATATTTCTCATTTGTGGCAATTTTTATATTTATTCAAATGTAGAAATTATAAATGATTCAGGATTTGATTTTTTAATTTTGTATCAAATTTTTAACGAACCTGACACAGCAAAATTGATTAATATTCCATTTAAAGAATCTAAAAAAATAGAATCAAATGAAAATAATAAATTTGAGCTTGAATTTTTAGTATTAGATGTTTTTAAATCTGAAAATTTGCCTTTGCAATTTTCTAAAGATAATTTTTGTGTATTTGATGGGGATAGATTGGAAATTGTTTTTGACTATAATGTTGGAAATTTTTTTCTTTTCTTGCTAGACAAAGAAGATTTAAAAAAACAAAATGCATTGCATGCTGAAGTAAGCGTAAACGCTGATACAAATTTTTCACAAAAAATGGCTTGCATTTCTAATTATAATTTTGAAATTAAATCTATAAAAAATATCTCTGAGTCTGTGGATTTGTTTATAAATGTTTTGGTAGGTGATTATTTAAGAGATTTTTTCATAAAAGCTGGAGAAGTATTGAGGCTAACTGGTCGCGTTCATATTTGTAAAATTAATGATTTTGATGATGTTGAACTAGATTTAAAACAGAAAATATATGATATTGACTATATCGAAATTAATAAACCTAAAAAATTAATTTTAAAATATAAAGTTTTTTGTGACAATGAAGTTGTTAAAAGTGATTTTTATGCAGAAAATCACTTCAGGTGATTAAATCACTTTAGGTGACAATTATTATTGTTCTAGTAAAGCTTCAACAACATTAAGTCTTGACGCCTTTTTCGCCGGATAATAACCAAAAAATAAGCCAATGCTTATTGCTGAAAAAAGTGAAATAGCAATAGATTTTAGTGATATAAATATTGGCCAGCCTAAAATTTGTCCAACAGTATAAGCAATCGATGATCCAAAAAAAATTCCCAAAAGTCCTCCGAATAAGCAAATTATAATTGCTTCCAAAACAAATTGAGTTAAGACTGCCGATGTTGTAGCTCCGATTGCCATTCGAATACCTATTTCTTTGGTTCGTTCAGTAACCGTTACAAGCATGATATTCATAATTCCAATTCCACCGACAATTAAAGAAATTGATGCAATAACTAAAAGTAAAATATTTAAAACACCGGATGCAGCATCGGACGCTTTTGAGATATCATCTTGAGTAAACACTGTAAAATCATCTTCTTCCGTTGGTAATAAGTTATGTCTTTGACGAAGTATTGATTTTATTTCATCTGCGGTTTTATTCATGGAATCTTTATCTTTTGCAGAAATTATAATTGCTCCATATTTATCCGTTTTGATTCCCATAAGTTTTTTTTGCATAGTTTTTACCGGAACAAATATAATATCGTCTTCGTCTCGGCCATCAGGTGATTTACCTCGTTCTGCCAGTACGCCTATTATAGTAAAAGGGATTTTTTTAATTCTAACAGTTTTTCCTATAGGATTTTCTTTCCCAAATATTTCATTTTTTACTGTTTGTCCTATAACTGCAACTTTTTTTCCAGACTTTACTGCATTTTTGTCAAAAAAATCTCCCTTTTCAAGTGCCCAATTTCTAATTTCAAGATAATCTTCATTTACTCCGCCAAGTTGAGTTTGCCAATTATTTCCTTCATATAATACTTTTTGACTTCCCTGTAATCCCGGTGATGCCATTGCAACGCCGTCGCATTCATTAATTATTGCAGTATAATCTTGCTCTTTTAATGTAAGGTTTCCTGAGCCTCCACGTTGTGCCATTAATCTTTTTGGTGTTCCACCGATTACCAATATAAAATTTGTTCCAAGGCCTTCTATCTCTTTTTTTACCCTGTATTTTGCGCCTTCACCTATAGACATAACGGCAATAATGGAAATAATACCAACGATTATGCCAAGCGTTGTTAAGAGTGAACGTATTTTATGTTTATTTAAAGATCTTAAGGCGGATAAAAGTAACTGATAACTATTCATATTTATTTTTTACCTTATTTTTTTATCAGAGATAATTTTGCCGTCCAGTAGCTGAATTATGCGATTTGTTTTTTGTGCAATTTCAGATTCATGGGTAACTATAATTATTGTTACATTATTTTCTTTATTCAATTTTGAAAATAGCTCCATAATTGTATCACCGGTTTGTGTATCCAAATTACCGGTAGGCTCGTCGGCTAAAATTATAGCAGGTTCATTTATCAAAGATCTTGCAACTGCAACTCGTTGTTGCTGTCCGCCGGATAGTTGGTATGGATAATGATCCAGTCTGGAACCAAGATCAACCATGGTTAAAAGTTTTTTAGCTTTTTCTCGAGCTTCATTTTCCGGTACTCCTGCATACAGTTGTGGTAATGCTACATTGTCTGTTGCCGTAAGATCAGGGAGTAAGAAGAATTTTTGAAATACAAATCCTATTTTTTCATTTCTTATATGAGCGAGTTCATCGCGATTCATCGTGGAAACATTTTTATTATCAATAAGATATTCACCCTCTGTTGGAATATCAAGACACCCTAGTAGATGCATTAAAGTTGATTTTCCTGATCCCGATGTTCCGGTGATTGCAACGAATTCACCTTTTTCTATAGAGATACTTACATCTTTTAAAGCATGAACTTCAGATTCACCCATCTGATATATTTTTTTTAAATTTTTGGCTTCAAGAATTATCATTTTTTCTTACTTCCTATAGAGCCCGGTTGTTTAAAAATTTGCTCTAATACATCATTTTTTCTTTCAGTATCTTCAACAGATGTTAAAATTAGCGAATTATCATCTATCTCTTTTGATATAATTTCTGAATATGTGCCATGTTTTGCTCCTATTTCAACAGCTATTTGTTTAAATTTATTATCTTGAAATATCCAGACATGATCAATTTCCGTTTTTGCATCGGTATTGGGAATTCTTATAAATTCAAAATCAAGTTTTTTTGCCACATTTTCCAAGATCAAACTATTAATTCTTAGAGATTTATTTTTTACACAAAGAGCATTTTTAGATTCTTTTACTTTTATATTAACATTTGTCGTCATTCCCGGTCGTAGAGTTAGGTCAGGATTTTCTACATCCAAAATTGTTGCATAGGTTACAACATTGTCGACAATTTTTGCCAAATATCTAATTTGTTCAACCTTTGCAGTAAATTTTAATTTTGGAAATGCATCAACTGTAAAAGTTGCTTCTTGTCCATCTTTAACAAGCCCAACATCAGCTTCATCAACGTCAACTTTTGCTTCCATGTGGTGCAAATCTTTTGCTATTTTATAAAGAACTGTAGCTTGAAATCTTGATGTTATCATTTGACCAATATCAACTTCTTTTGCAATTACAACTCCGTCGGCCGGAGATTTTATAAATAAATTATCAAATTCTTGTTGTCTCATTTCAAGTTCTCCAATAGCTTGAATTACTCTTGCTTCAAGAACTTTCAGCTGTTGAGTGTATTGTTCAAACTGATCTTGTGAAATTTGATTTGCTTTGTATAATTCAGTTTGTCTGGCGTAAAAATTTTTGTAATATTCTAAGTTTGCATTAGCTTCATCAACTACAGCTTTGAATTTTTTTACAGCGCTATAATTTATACCATCATCAAGAATTACAAGTACCTGATCTTTTTTTACAAAATCATTATCGTCGGCCTTTATTTCAACAACTCTTCCAGCAACTAAGCTTCCGATTGTTATTTCATCTTTAGCGCTTAATGTTCCTGATGCATTTACATATTGAGTTAAATCTTTTCTTATTGGTGTTGATGTTTCAAATAAAGCTTTTTTTTCATGATGATTTTTTTTAAACAAATAGATACTTAGTCCTACAGTTAGTATAAATATAGATGTAATTATAATTATTTTTTTGTTATTCATAATATTATCTTTTCTTTTATAAAAGTTTATATATCAAAAGATAATAGTAGCACTAAGCTTTTGAAAATAGAATATTTTGAAAAATTAAACTTCTTTTAATGCTTCAACAACATTAAGCTTCGCAGCTTTTTTCGCCGGATAGTATCCAAAAATTAAACCTATTAATGTTGTTATCGCAAAAGCGATTAAAATTGAGCCCGGTTTGTGGACAACAAGCCATTTTGTAAAATGATTTATAGCATATGGCGTTGTTATTCCTATTACTATGCCAATAATTCCTCCTATTGTGCAAAGTGTTATAGATTCTATTAAAAATTGATACAAAATATTTTTAGTAGTGGCGCCTATTGCCATGCGAATTCCAATTTCTTGTGTGCGTTCGGATACTGAAACTAGCATTATATTCATAACGCCTATTCCTCCAACAAATAAAGATATCGTTGCAATTATCAAAAGTAATAAATTTAAAATATTTGAAGACTGTTTGGCGGCTTTTACAATTTCTTGTTGATCAATAACTGAAAAATCATCCGGTTCCGAATCTTTTAATCTATGTTTGAATCTTAAAATTCTTTTTATAATTCTTGTTATATATGGCATATCGGCTTTATTTTTTGCGCAAATTCCTATTCCATGAATATATCTATTTGTGTCTAAAAAAAGTTGTTTTTCTACTGTTGTTAATGGAATATAACAATCATAATTAGGATCTTGAATTCCATAAAAATTTTTTATTTCTTCTACAACTCCTATTACTTTAAAATGAATATTTTTTATTTTAACCGATTCGCCTATTGGATTTAAAAATCCAAAAAGATCTTTGGCCGATTTATATCCGAGTACTATAACTTTTGCACTTTTTAGATATTGCTGTTCGTTATAATATGAACCCTTTATAATTTTTCGATCTATTATTTCCAAATAGTCTTGATTGCCACATTTTATATCGGAGTGAATATTATTTTTTTTGTATGAAATTATATTTCTATAAAATAATGTTGGCGTAATTTTATCTATAGCCGGACATTGTTCTTTTAAAATTTCAACGTCTTTTTTTTCTAAATAAATATTTTTTTTCCTATGTTTTTCGCTTGTTTTTCCCTCTTGAAATTTTCCCGATTGAATAAATATAAAATTTTTTCCCATTCCTAAAATTTTTTGTCTTAGTTTTAACTCGGCTCCATATCCAATTGCCAATGTTGTTATTATCGCAGCAATACCGACAACTATTCCCAATATTGTTAAAATCGATCTGCCTTTATGTTGCCTTATTGAATTTAAAGATATTCTTAATAAAGCTTTTATATTCATAATTAAACGGCACTTTCAAACATTTTTGAATAAAGTTTGGACATTTCATCTGTTTCTTCTACATCAATAATTATTTTATCAGCTTCAGTTAATCCTGATTTTATTTCGTAATATATATTATCCGTTATTCCAATTATTGTCGGTGTTTCTATGAATGCTTTATCTTTTACAACCCAAACGCTTTTTACGCAATCTGTTTTTGTACATTTTGCATCTAATGTTTTTATTAAATTTTTATCTGCTTTTTCTATTTTGTATTTTGATGTTTTTGCTATAGCTTCGATAAGTTTATGGCTTATTTGAAAAGCTTGAGAATTTATTGCCAAACAATTTTTTACTTTTGCAATTCGTATTTCTGCATTAACCGTCATTCCGGGTCGCAATAACATATCTTTATTTTCAACCGATAAGTAGGCCTTATAAGCAAGTACGCCACCAACTCTTACCGGTGAAAAACTTACGTCTGTAATTATTCCCTTAAAAGTTTTATCCGGATATGTAGAAACGTTAAATTTTACTTCTTGATTTTTTGCAACAAGTCCAATTTCACTCTCGTCTATATAAAGTTCGGCTTCCATTTTTGTTAGATCTTTTGCAATCTTAAATAAAACAGTTGCGTCAAGATCTACGGTTACCGCTTCACCTTCCGTAATGCCAACTGAAATTACAATACCGTCCTCAGGTGCAGTTATTTTTGTATTGTTGTATTCGATTTCATATTTTTTTAAGGTTGCTTGTGCACTTAATTTATTTGCTTTTAGTTGATCGAGATCTTTTATGACTTGTTCAAAAAAATCTTGAGATATTTGATTGGCTTTAAATAATTCTTGTTGACGTGCAAAATATTTTTCTTGATAAATTAATTGAGCTTCTATATTTTGTAGATCGCCTTTTGCACGTAATACATCCGAATCGTCTTTTCCGTTATCTATAAGTGCCAGTAGTTGGCCTTTTGAAACTTTATCATTCTCTTTTACAAAAATCTTTTTTACAGTACCCTGAATTAAACTTCCTATTTTTAAAGTGTCTTTTATTTCAAGTGTTCCTGTTGAATCTATAGTTTGCTGTATATTTCTTTGATCCAATTTTACTGTTTTATATGGTAGAATAACTTCTTTTTTAAAATATTTTTTGTAAAAGAAATTTGTTAAAAATACAATTATTATAATTATTAATAATAATGTAATAAATTTATTTAATTTCATCTGTGCTCCTAATTTTTTTAAAAAAATAACATAATTCAGAAATTATTGTTAATAAAAATTATTTTTTGATTAATGCAAAGCAGTAACTTAATTTTATTAGTTTGAGAATTTACGAAGAAGCTCGTCATCCCGGCCTGCGAGCCGGGATCTCAGT
>LDIX01000006.1:0-61710 GCA_001468925.1 candidate division TM6 bacterium UASB340
TATTTCTATTTTTGATCTGCTAGTTTTAAATGTTGTAGCTAAATATTCTTTTAATGCTGGACTTACGGCTTCTATTTTTTTAATAAAATTATTTTTAATTTGTTGTTTATAGGCCTGTTGTTCTATTTTTAATAATTTTTTATATATATTTTTTCTATATTTTTTAATAATAAAATTTTCTTTTAAATATTGATACGTATATCTATATTCTTCCGCACAAAGACCGCGAGCTTGAATTGTAAGAATGGTATTGTGATCTCTATTTTTGTAAATTTTATTTAGGGTTTTTTGTGCAACAAGTCCGGCAAGTGGTCCTCTTGCAATTATATTGCCATGCTGAATTATTTTAAAAAATTTATTTAATTGAAAAACTGCGAAATTTAATGTGAAATTACCGACAAATGGTAAACGCCTACACAAAATAAAGTGTAAGCGATCATGTGCAGGTATAAGTTTTAGTAAAAATTTATTTGTGGGTCTTGTTTTTTCAAAAGATATTAAGTTTATTTCGATATTATTGTCTTCTTGTAGTAAATTAAGTAATGGTTTTAAAACTTGACTTGTAAAAACAGAATTTGAAATTCCATCGTAAAGAATAAAAGTGAGTTTTTTAAAAGCCATTTTAAGTCCTTTTATTTTAGATTATCATTTTATAGAGATATAGTAAAAAAAGAGGTTTAATTTCCATGAAATTTATAAAACGATTTGAAGAGTTGTGTATAAACGATATTTCGTTAGTGGGTGGTAAAAATGCTTCATTAGGTGAAATGATTCAACAGCTTACAAAAAAGGGTGTTTTAATTCCATCAGGATTTGTTATTACTGCAGATGCATATAAATATTATTTAAAGTTTAATAATTTAGATAAAAAAATAAGTTTATTATTAAAAAATATTAATAAAAATAAATTAAAAGAATTTGCCTTTATAGGCAAAAAAATAAGGGATTTAATTTATAATGCCACTTTACCGCAAGATTTGGAAAAAGAAATTTTGCAAAGTTATAAAGATATGCAAAAAAAATATGGCAAAACATGTTCGGTTGCAGTGCGATCATCTGCTACTGCAGAAGATTTACCAGAAGCTTCTTTTGCAGGGCAGCAGGATACTTATTTAAATATTTCCGGTGAAAAAGAATTGCTAAATTCTTGTAAAAAATCTTTTGCATCTCTTTTTAATAATAGAGCTATTTCATATAGAATTGATCATGGTTTTGATCATATGAGTGTTTATTTATCTATTGGTATACAAAAAATGGTTAGATCCGATATGGCTAGTGCGGGTGTTGCATTTACACTTGATACGGAGTCTGGATTTAAAGATGTTATTTTTATAAATTCTTCATATGGTCTTGGTGAAAATGTTGTTCAAGGATCTATTAGTCCTGATGAATTTTATATTCATAAACCTACTCTTGAAAAAGGTTTTGCACCAATTTTAAAAAAGAGATTAGGTTCTAAAAATAAAAAATTGATTTATTCAGGAAATTTAAATAAACCGGTAAAAAATATTTTAGTTAAAGAACAAGATAGATTAAAATTTTCACTAAGTGATAGTGAAATTTTAGATATAGCTAAACAGTGTTTAATTATAGAAAAACACTACTCTGATTTAAAAAATAAATGGGTTCCCATGGATATTGAGTGGGCAAAAGATGGATTTGATAATAAAATTTATATAGTTCAAGCAAGACCTGAAACTGTGCATTCTTTAAAACAAGATCAAAATTTTACGCAAGAATATATTCTTGATACAAAAAATAAAAATAAAATTTTAGTGACCGGTAAAAGTGTTGGAAGAAAAATAGCCACAGGTAAAGTTCGTGTAATTTCAAACGCAAAAAATATGCATCAAGTTTTACCAAATGAAATTTTAGTTACTGACATGACAGATCCTGATTGGGAGCCAATAATGAAGAAAGCTGCCGGAATTATTACAAATCGAGGCGGTCGAACTTGTCATGCTGCAATTGTAAGTAGAGAAATAGGTATTCCTGCTATTGTAGGTGCTATTGGATCTACAAATAAATTAAAAACGGGAGATATTGTTACTATGGATTGCAGTAGTGGGGATATTGGATATGTTTATTCAGGAAAAATTAATTTTAAAATAGAAAAAATAGAACTCAAAAAAATACCAAAATTAAAAACAGAAATATTTACAAATATTGGTGATCCGGATGAGGCATTTAATTTTTCTAAATTACCGGTACAAGGTGTAGGTCTTGCTAGACTTGAGTTTATAATTAATAATACTATAAAAATTCATCCATGCGCACTTGTTGAACCGAAAAAAGTTTTGTTAAAAAATGATAAAAATTTAATAAATAAATTAACTTTTGGGTATAAAGATAAAAAGCAATATTTTATAGATAAATTGGCTCAAGAAGCCGGAACTATTGTTGCTGCATTTTATCCAAAATCTGTGATAGTAAGACTTTCAGATTTTAAGAGCAATGAGTATAAACAACTTATTGCAGGTAAATATTTTGAGCCGGTTGAAGAAAATCCAATGTTTGGATTTAGAGGTGCTTCAAGATATTATAGCGAAAAATATAGATATGCATTTAGGCTTGAATGTTTAGCTATGAAAAAAATTAGAGAAGATATGGGGCTTGATAATCTAATTATTATGATTCCATTTGTTCGAACTATAAAAGAGGCTGAATTGGTTTTAGCTGAAATGAAAAAGCACGGACTTGAACGTGGTAAAAATGGCTTACAAATTTATATGATGTGTGAAATCCCATCAAATGTAATATTAATTGAAAAATTCAGTAAATATTTTGATGGTTTTTCTATTGGTTCCAACGATTTAACACAAACAACTTTGGCAGTAGATAGAGATTCTGAACTGGTAGCAGATATTTTTGATGAACGTAATGAAGCTGTAAAAAAAATTATATCTATGGCTATTTCAGGAGCTAAAAAGAGTGGTGTAAAAATTGGAATATGCGGGCAAGCTCCGTCCGATTATCCTGAAATAACGGAATTTTTGATTAAAGAAGGCATAGATTCAATTTCTTTAAATCCGGATACGGTGATGAAGGAAATTATTTTGCTCTCTAAAAGTAAGATGTAATTTTTTTTACATCCTTAACATTTCAGGATATTGTTTAAGATAATAGCATATGTTGTTTTTGCCCTGCTCATAATCAGCTCTTTCGGATGGACAATTTTGAGAAGAACAGTCGTAAGTTTTTATATAAATTGTTACCGTTTTTCCGTCCGGAATATTAATATCTTTGCTTAATGCAATATTATCACTTCTTCGGCTTAAGCTTCCTTTTCCTCTGGTTAAGTTTGAATCTTGAGCGGTAGCTTTTATTGTAAAGTTACTTGGCATATTATTAAATGTGTGGGCATCACCGTTGTTATTTAAAATACATTCGCCTTTTCCCGTATTTTGCTCAAATATGTCTATATCCCAAGCGGTATTTGTTTCATTTATAACTTTAATTGTTATTTCTGCATTACAATAACTATGAAAGATAGAAAATAATATAATTAAATAGATATTCTTCATAACATCCCCCAAAAATCCCTAAAAACACTAAAATTACACTTAACTAAACATAATTTTAGATTAATTTATGTTTAAAATTCAAGCTTTTTATTTAATCTCTAACTTATCGCCTATTTTGGATATGGTAAAAATTCTTGCTCCGGTTATTTTACTTTCAAATTTTACTTCTAGGGCATCACTTTTTGCTGTAATTGTTAATGTTGCCGGGTTCATAAGTGTAGTTTCAAATCCGTTTAATCCTAAATTTTGAAAATTAAAATCACCAATTGTTCTTGGAATTCCATCAACTTCAACTTTTATAACAATCGGTGATTGTAAATTTGGATCTTTTTGTACTGTGATTGTGAATGAATAAATTTGGGCTAAACTTAAAAAAGTAAAAAAAATAGCTAAAAATAGCTTTTTCATTAATATTCTCCTTAAATTTTAAATTTTTATTTTTATTTTATATAAATCTAATTTGATATAAGTTAAATTATAATAATCAATAGAATCAATATTTTGTTTATATATATAGTTTACTTTGGAATTTATATGTTTTTTTTAATAGCTAAATCAGTTTTTGTTGGGATTTTATTTGGTGTCTTATACGCTTTTTTATTTTTTAATAAGCTTTATAAATTTATTTTTGGTTCAGTAGGTAAAAATATTATTAAATATAGTATAAATACAGCATTAAATTTTATAGTTTTAATCTCTATTTTTGTTTTGCTTTACTTTGTATTTAAAATTAATTTAATAATTACAGTGCTTTCTTTTAATATTTCGTTTTGGGTTATAATTTTATATGAACTTAAAACTTATAAAAAATAGGTTAAATAAATGAATATATCTATTTTTGACGAAAATGTTATAAAACCGTTCGAGTCTTTAGGACTTAGTAGTAAATTTTTTCATATTAATATAAGAACATTAATATACACCTGGGTAGCTATGGCAATAATTTTTTTATTAGTTTTTATAGCTAGAATTTTTATGAAAAAAAATTTAAACCCGGTATCTTTGATTGTGCAAGAGTTTGTTGGATTTTTTGATAATCTTTGTAAAG
This sequence comes from candidate division TM6 bacterium UASB340, assembly GCA_001468925.1. Classification (GTDB taxonomy): domain Bacteria; phylum Babelota; class Babeliae; order Babelales; family UASB340; genus UASB340. The sequence goes on from LDIX01000006.1 coordinate 4,573, forward strand.
AATCATTTGGTTCTGTTTTTAAATATGAATATTTTGCATTTACTTCATCAATATTCTTTTTTACTTTATTTGGATGTTTGGTTGGATTATTACCGTTTTTTGATGAAACAACAAAAGATATAAATACTGCTTTTGCTATTGGCACAATGGGTTTTTTGTATGTTCAGTATCAAAAAATAAAAGTTTTGGGATTAAAACATTTTTTAAAAGAATTTATTGAACCTATTTTTATCATGTTACCCCTAAATATTATTGGAGAATTGGCTAAAGTTGCCTCCATGTCATTTCGATTATTTGGAAATATTTTGGGTGGATCTATAATTTTTTTGATAGCCATAAATTCTTTATCAAAATATAAAGCATTTTTTATAATATTTTCTTTGGTAAGTTTGATTTTATATTTTATTTTAAATTATTTTATTGATTTAAAAAAATATAAAATTGTTAATTTGATATTAAAATCATGTTTAGTCGCAGTATTTTTTTTAGCAGGAGCACAAATATTTTTCGGAATATTTGAAGCCTTTGTGCAGTCATTTGTTATTACAATGCTTACTATTACCTATCTTGCTGTTGCTATAAACGAAAATGAAAGTGAGGTAAAGGCATGATCTCTCCTCAAAGTTTACATTATATGGCTGTTGGGCTTGCTGTTTTATTAGGTGCAATTGGTGCCGGAATAGGACAAGGGTTTGCTGCATTTGGTTCATTAAGTGCTTTAGAGGTTCAATCTGAGGGAAGAGACCAAATTTTTAGATCTATGATAGTAGGACTTGCTTTTATAGAAAGCGGTATAATCTTAGCTTTGGTTATTACTCTAATGCTTCTTTTTGGAAACACAATTAACATTAATTACGGAATAGCTTTTGCCGAACTTGGTGTAGGTTTGATGATGGGTATTTCAGCTTGTGCGATAAGTATATCTTCAAGTTTTGCTGTAAAATCCAGCGTTAATTCAATTTCAAGACAACCTATTTTTGCCAATAAAATATTGACGTTTATGCTTGTGTCACAATCTTTGATTGAAGCATCCGTAATATTTTCTTTTGTGATTGGTTTAATTATTGTTGGAAATTTTAGTTTAATTAGTGATTTTTTTGTTGGACTTAAATATTTTAGTACATCAATAGTAATGGCTTTAGGTTCAATTGGTACAAGTATAGGACAGGGTGTTTTTTCAAATGCATCTTGTTCTACCGTTGGAATGAATAGAGACGCTTATCCTAAACTTTTTCCATTTTCTATTATAAATGGAGCCGTTATTGAAACATCTTTAATATTTTCTTTATTAACTGCATTATTGATTATATATATACCTACTACTCCTGAAAATTATTTTATAAATTCTGTAGTTTTTTTGACTGCAGCTTTTACCGTAGGCATTGGAAGTATCGGTACTTCAACAAGTACCGGATTGGTTGGATCAAAAAGTGTTATGCAAATAGTTTATAATCCTGAAAATTATGCAGCTTTATTTAGATCAAATATTTTAGCTCAAGCTTTTATAGAGTCAGCATCAATTTATTGTTTAATAGTTGCATTGGCTCTTTTAACTTTGTTTGCACGATGAATATTTAAACGCTTTGATCTGAAAAAAGCCCTGTTTCATGAAATGCAAATGATTTTGCTTTTGCATTTAATAAAGTTTTTAGTAAAGATTCTTTTTTACTTACTATTCCTTGGTCTTGTTCTTCAAGCTCTAAAAAAAATGCAGAACCGTTTGCAATATCGTTTTCTATTTCTTCATAAAAGTCTGTAGGAAGAGTTGAACCTACTAATGTTAAAAAGTAGTTAAATCTTATTGTTAATGACCATAACATATCGTCAAGATCATCCATATGATCAAGAATTTTATGTTCTGCCAGTCTTACAAGGTTATTTGCAATAGAAAGAACCGATCCCCATATATTTTGATAATGTTTACTATCCCAAATAAGTTTTGAGATTGTAATTTCTATAAAACGAATTAGTAAATTTCTAAAGCGTTCTTTCATATAATATTGTTCTTTATTTGTATCAATTTGGTTTATTTCATTTTTGGTAATTTGGCTTATTTCTTTTGCTAATTCCGATATAAATTCATTTGAATTTGCTTGAAAATCATTTAGATGTTCTGAAAATTTAAATAAAATTGTTTTTTCGATACTTTTTTTAAGATATTTCAAACTTATTTTCTCATTATTTTTTTCTTCAAAATATCTTTCTATAAGTCTTGGCAATGGATTTAGTATTTGCAATAAAACAGTATCGTCTACAAGTTCGCAAGCTTTTATTTTATTATAAAAAAGTCTTATACAGGTATATAATGGGTTTAACGATAATTTAAGCTCTTCGCTTAATTCTAAAAATTCATTAAAGTGTATGGCATTTTGTGATAAAAAATTTGGATAAACGTTACTGTTGTAAATTTCTTTTACATATTTACTAAGAACTTGGTTAAATATTGAAGTTTTAGATTGAATATTATTTTTTGTTTCATCTTGATATGGAGAATAATTTAAATAATATTTTATACTAATTGTGCTATATTGAGATGGTATCATTGAGCCCAGATAATTATTTATATCAAAATTATCTGCACAAATATTAGTAAAAAATATGGTTATATAGCTCATAAACAAAACTATCAAATTTTTTATTTTCATTTCGAACTCCTTTTTGGTACTCTCTAAGAGTTATTTAATTTTTAGGTTTTGAACTTGGGTAAGATTAACATCATAATATTTTTTTTTACAAGTAAAAAAATATAAAGTTGGAGTTTTATATGCCACTGTACAAATATGAGTCCTATAATCGTAGTGGTAAAATTGTTTCCGGAACAATAGATGTGTCATCTTTGGACATGGCTAAAAAAACCTTACAAGGCCAAGGATTAATGCCTTTTCGGATAGAAGAATTTGGTTCGGATAAAATTGAAGCTTTTGCAATTTCTTTTTTTGAGCCACAAATTGATATAAAAACAAAAATAATTTTCACCAAACAACTTGCCGTTTTATTAAAGGCCGGTGTTCCATTGTTACAAGCATTGGAACTTTTAATAGAGCAATTTGAAAAAAAATTTAAGCGCATTTTAATTAATGTAAAAGATGGTGTAAAATCTGGAAATTCATTTGCAAGTGAACTTGGAAAATATCCAAAAGTATTTTCAAATATTTATGTGCAACTTGTAAGAGCCGGCGAAGCCAGTGGTAAATTACATCTTATTTTAGAAAAACTGATTGATTATATGGCTCGTGAAGAAGATACTAAACAAAGAGTTAAAAAGGCTACGAATTATCCGATGTTTGTTTTAGGATTTTCTGCTTTAGTTGTTATTGTTCTAATAAAAGTTTTAGTTCCAAGAATAACCGATATTTTTGTAAAAATGAGTAAAACCGAATTGCCCGGGCCTACTTTGTTTTTGAAAAATGTTTCAGATTTTTTAAATAATAATTTTTTCTCTATATCTATAATATTTACTGTTATATTTTTATTATTTTTATATTGGAAATCAACCCAAAATGGAAAAAAATCTCTTGATGAATTGTTTTTAAAAATTCCTATGATTTCTTATTTTTCAAAAACCAAAGCTGTTGTTCAGTTTTGTCAGACATTGGGAATACTTTTAAGTGCCGGAGTTAATTTGGCGGAAAGTTTGGATATAGTTTCCAATATTGTCGAAAATTCCGTTTTGCACGATAAGTTGGAAATAGCTAAGGGCAATATTATAAAAGAAGGTAAAATAGCCAAATATCTAAAACAAACTGAAATTTTTCCCAATATAGCTACTTATATGATTGAAACCGGTGAGCAGTCCGGAAATTTGGATAACATGCTTTTGACAGTTGGAGTTGATTATGATGAAGAATTAAAAAATATCATAGATGGGTTGGTTGCAAAAATTGGGCCTATTACTACAATAATTACCGGATTGATAATAGGTTTTATAGTTATATCGGTATTTTTACCTATAGCAAGTATGGGTGATTTATCAGGAGTATAGTTTTTTAAATATATAGGAGTTTTTATGAAAAACAGTAAAGCATTTACGCTTATAGAAATTATGGTTGTCTTGGTGATTATTGGTTTTATTGTATCTTTAATTGGACCAAGAATATATAAAAAATTTGCACAAAGTGAAAGATATAAAACTGAGATTATATTAGGTAAACTTAAGGGCGCTATTTTAGAATATAAAATGGATATGGGGCATTATCCTAAAAAACAGGAGGGTGGTCTTAGAGCTTTAGTTGATAGGCCAAATGTTCCAAATAATGAAAAATGGAATGGACCATATGTTGACAGTGATTCTGATTTACAAGATGCATGGGCACAAGATTTTGAATACAATAGTCCTGCGGAAAAATATAAAAATAAATTTAAAATATTTGAAATAATTTCTATTGGTGGTGAAATGGAAACAGATCCGGCAAAAGAGATTGTTGTTGGAGCTTAATAAAAAATCAATGAATCAAAAAGCATTTACATTGATCGAGATTATGGTTGTTGTGGTTGTCATAGGTTTTATGGCAACCATAATATCTACAAGATTTTTTAAAAGAAAAGATAATATTAAAATAGGTACAGTACTTGGTCAATTTAATAATATGCTTACAATAGCTCGGCAAGAAGCTGTTTTTAATGAAAAAAATTACAGACTTTTATTTAAATCTGAAAAAGAATTACCGGATTCCGTTACTATTCAGGTAATGGAAATAGATTCTGAAAATAAAAATAAGTTAATTCCTGAAAAAGTTTATTCCGAATATTTAAATACCCAATATATTTTGCCTGAAAATTTTAAAATTGAATCCGTGTATTTAAATAAAGATGATTTATTGGCAGATAAAAAAAGAGAAGCTTTTTGTTATATATCAAAAGATGGACTTGTTCAAAACATATTAATTCATATTGTTAAAATTAATGAAGATCAAAAAGTAAAATATTCTTTTAAAGTTGAACCGTTTGTTGGAGAATTTAAATTAATAGAAGGTTTTTTAAAACCGGAAAAATAAATTATGAATAATAAAGCTTTTACATTATTGGAAGTTATTATGGCTTTATTGATATTGGTCTCAATGGTAACTATTTTTACAGGAGTTCACTTTAAAATGCTTGCAAGAAGCGATAAAGAAAAATCATTTTTAGATAGAATTTTTATTGTTCAGGAAGAAAATATAAAATTTGTAAAAAATTTGGAAGATAAAAAAAAGAAAAAAGAAGTAAAAGAATTGGAAAACCCTGAAATAAAAATTGTTTCAAATTTAGTCGATATAGATAAAAAATCTTTTTTAAATAGTTTTATGGATAATGTAAAAATGGTTAGATCTGAAGGGTCTTGGAAAGAATTCGGGAGTAATTATAATATTCCATTTTTGACGATAGTTAGATTTAAAGAAGAAAAAAAATAGATATTTTATGAAAATAAATAAAGCGTTTACATTATTGGAAGTTATAATTTCACTTGGAATTTCTGCATTTATTATATTCGGTGTGATGCGTATTTATTTAAACTTGCAAAATATTATAGATAAAACTTATTTAAATTCGAAATATAACAAAAAAGTTTATATATTTTTAAATCAAATTGAAAAAGATATATCTACAATGCTGGCGATCGATGCGCAAGATGAGATTGATAAAAAACAAGATAACAAAAAAGAAAATAAAAAAGACGAAAAAAAAGATAATAAAAATTATTTAAAAACAGTTGTATACGACATTGAATCATTTAAATATATGGTTAAAAAATATGAGTTATTTAAAAGTTTAAGTTTTATTTCTACAAATTCCTATGAAATTTATGATGAAAAAAATGTAAAATTGGTCCGTGTTGGATATTTTTTAGAAAAAAATAAAGAAAAAAGTGTAAAAGATAAGATTGTTTATAACTTATTCAGAAAAGAAACATATGATTTGAATAACGTTGATTTTAAATCATCCGACGATTTTAAAGATAGTAAAATTAGATCTTTTTTAATTGCAGATAACATAAAAGAATTTTCCATAGAATATCAATTGTTAAAAAAAGAAGATAAAAATAAAGAAATAAATCTTTTTACATGGGGACAAAAAGATGAAACAAAAAATTTACTTCCCAATTATGCTTTTTTAGTAGTATCTTTCTGGAACGATAAACTTACGGAAAGTTATTTTTTTACTAGATTGATAAATATATTTTCTGCGCAGCATTTTAATGAAACAAATAAAAAAGAAGAAAAAAATATGGAAAATGGGAATAAAAATTAATGCAAAAAAATAGTAAAGCCTCAATTTTAATTTTTACATTAATATTTCTTTCTATGCTGGCTATTTTAACAGAACAATTGGTTAAATCTGTTTTAATAAATTATTTTTTTACATCAAATCAGATAAAAATGCATCAAGCGAGATCTTTGGCGTTGGGTGGTATAAATTTAGCAATTTCGCAATTGATTGATGAAACAAAAGATAATTTGCAAGAGAATAATAAAGAAAAAGAAAAAAAAGATAAATTTAAAATTTTTTTGCAAAGAGTTTTGCCAAATTTAAATAAAAAACAAATGTTTAAATTGACGCAAGATGTTGATGGTATAAATGGAGAAGTCGGTTTTTGTATAAGTTGTGAAAATGGCAAATTAAATATTAATAAAATCTTTGATTTTGAAAAAAAAGAATTTAAAGAAAATTATAAAAAACTTTTGGCCGGGCTTGAAATAAAGGGAAAATTGAAGCCCGGAGATATTTTAAAAAACTTAACTGATTTTTTAAATGAGAGAAAAAAAAATTTAAATGATATTTCAGAACTTATTAAAATTCAGGGATTAAGTAATATTGATTTGTTTTATAAACCACCGACAATCATTGATAATAATAAAAAAAATAAAAAAAATTTAAATTCAGATATATGCTTGCAGGACCTATTTACAACTTGGACAGATGATGAAAATCTTGAATTTTTATTTTTATCAAATTCAACTCTCGCTGTATTTGGTTTAAGGCAGCCTATGGCAGATGATGCTGTGATTTTTGAAAAACAATTTAAAAATTTGATAGAATTTGCAACGAAAAATTATTCGCAAAATATAATTGAAAATTGGAGTTATTATTCACCAATTTTTGGTAAAGATAATAAAATATTAAATGGTTTTAAATCTATTTTATCTAAAGAATTTGGTCCTAAGGTTTATTCTGTGATATCCTATGGGAAAATAGATGAAGTAGAACAAAAATTACTTGTAGTTTTAAAAGAGGTAGAAAAACAAAAAAAAGAAAAAGAAACGGAGAGTTCTTTAAAAACTTTCCAAATTGTTAGGATGTATTGGATCTAAATTTTGTTATGTTACAAGATAGGTGTTCTTGTGAGAACAGAAACTAAAGTTGGTATATTTATAATAATCGCCGTTGGTATTTTTATTTATTTAAGTATAAATATCGGCGCATTACGTTTGGATACGGCTCAGTATAATATTTATAAAACATATTTTGATGATACCGGAGGCCTTGATGTAAAAGCCCCAATCAAAATTGCCGGTGTTGATGTTGGCTGGGTTGATGCAATTGAACTTTTATCCGATGGTAAAGCTGAAGTTGTAATGCGTATAAACAAAAATATAAAACTTGCAAAGAACGCATATGCCGTAATTGGTCAAGAGGGATTGATTGGTACGAAAACTCTTGAAATAGAACCGGGCGATCCTCAAACCGGAACATTATTACCGGGAAGCGTTTTATCCATTCCGGGAAGAGCGCCTACAAGTGTTACCGATTTATTAGATCAATTTAAGGATATTGCTTCTTCAGTTCAAGATATAGCTTCTTCATTTAAAAATGTTTTTGCATCACAAAAAGGTGAAGAAAATTTAAAACAATCGCTTGAAGGTATTACAAAAGCTTCAAATCGAATAGCTGATTTTTCCGAAGTTCTTGAGCGCACTATGCGAAATAATGAAGATAATATTAATTCGACATTATTGGATGTGCGAAATGTTATGACGCATGCTAGCCAAAGAGCTCCATCAATATTAAAACATTTGGATGAAACAATACCGTCTATAAAAGATACTTCAGATAGATTAAGAGTTGCATTTGCAGATGATACTTTACCAAAAGTAAGTTCAGCATTCAAAAGTTTGGAATCCACCTCGGATCAAGCCAAAATTACATTTAAAGAAGCTGAAATGGTTGTTGAAAAAATAAATACTGGTAAAGGACTTATTGGTAAATTGGTAAATGAAGATGAAACTTACGATGATATTAAAAAGACCATTCGTGGGTTAAAAGATTATATCACCAAGAGTCAGTCAATGATGGTTGATGTTGATATGCATTCTGAATTGTGTGTTGATAGAGAATGGTATTCAAAGGGTTATTTTAATTTAAGATTAAGACCTACTCAAGATTATTTTTATATGTTGCAGTTGGTTTCTTCCGATAGAGGTTCAATAACAAGAGATGAAGATCATAGGGAATGGTTTAAGAAAAATGAAACAGATGAATACGATAAAATTAATTTTGATGACTTAGATTATGGAACTAGTGATTTTGGAAAGGCATTAAAAGCTCACGATAGCTTGGAATTTTCCGATGTAAAAAGTAAAACAAGAAAAAGAAAATACGATATGTTGTTTGGATTCCAGTTTGGGAAACGCTTTGATCGTTTAGCTTTAAGAATAGGTATGTTTGAAAATACATTCGGTATGGCTTGTGATTATTATATACCGTTTAAAACAGATAAAATACATTGGATAACATCTTTTGAAGCATTTGACTTTAAGGGAACAAACAGACTTGATGATCGACGTCCACATTTGAGATGGTTGAATAAAGTATTTATCATGAAAAATATTTATACTGCCTTTGGTATAAGTGATATGATTGGAAAATATTCATCATCACCATTTATTGGTGGTGGTATAAGATTTGGAGATGATGATTTGAAATATCTATTATCGTCATTTCCGGTTAGCAAACTTGGAAGATAATTTCATAGATTAATTTTTAGTTTACGATGCTTAATATAAAAAATATTAGGCGTCGTAAACGTCTAAATCTAAGTTATCGTCTTCTTCATCTTCAGCTTCAAATATAAAACCTATGTCATATACCGTGTAATCATATAATGAATCATAAGAAGAATCATAATTTTTATCGTAAGCCATAGATTTTCCCTTGTATAAATAAATTTTGTATGCTATTTATTAAACCCCAAGAAATTCAAAAGATTTAATCTTATACTTGTTTTTAGCTTTATCAATAAAAAAAAATAGGTAATATAAAAAAATACTGGAAAGAAATTTTTTTATTTATATAATGTTTATTATTTTCAGTTATAAATATAAATATATATATTATGAGTAATTTTAAGAAATATTTATTATTAATTTTATTATTAAATTTAAATGCGTTTAGTTTTTCTTTTGGAATGAATTGGACGGATTTGAATTATATATTTAAAGAAATAATTAAATATGATGTATGTTATTATTCTAATAAAAATAAACCTGATAATTATGATTATGGCAAACTAATTTCATTTGGTGGAGAAAAAAATGTTTATAATTACGGAGAAAAAAGATTTTTTAATGAAAAATTTGTATCAAATAAGGTTTTAATTAAATTTAAAGTATTATATAACAGTGAGATCGTTGATGATGTTAAAAAAAGTAATTATGAAATTGAGCGTGATTTTTTACTTGAGAATAAAAATAATCCAAATGTCATAAATTTGATTGCTTACGATAATAATAATAATATTTTAATAGAAGAGCGTTGGGGGTGTGATCTTTGGGATGAGTTTGAAAATATTTATTATGATTACACGCTTTTAGAAAAACTTGAAATTTTGATTCAGATTGTAGATTTTTTAAATTATATGCATAAAAATGGATATGTTTATAGGGATTTAAAATTTGAAAATATATTAATTCGATTTATTAAAGGGTTTCCAAAAATAAAATTTGTAGATTTTACATCCGTTTGTAAAGGTAATATTGAAGATAAATTTGTTGAATCTTCTTCTTGTTCTGGTACCTATTCTTATTTTTCGCCCAATTATTTTTTAGAAACAGAACAATTTAAAATTAATAGTAAAAATAAAAAAATAAAATTTTATTTTGCCGATGATATCTTTTCATTCGGAATATTCATGTGGGAGTTATTATATGTAAAGGATATTCAAGAATTTGTAATGAATTTGGATGGTATTAATAATAAAACTTTAAATAATGGTTCATATGTAGCAAATAAAATATTAAAAGGCTGGAGGCCCGAATTGAATAAAAATTTTTTGAAAGATATGTTAAATATTGATATTTTTGATGAAAAAAAATTTAAACAATTTAGTAAGGATTTAAATAAGATTATTGAATCTTGTTGGGTACAAGATGTTAATTCAAGGCCAACATCTGAGCAACTATTATATGATTTGCAAAATATTTATAAGATTTTAAATGCTATAAAATATTAGTTTTAAATTGGGTAATAGAATGTTTTTTATAAATACAAAAAAATATAATTTATTTTTATTTATTTTAATTAATCTATTATTAATAAATAGCTGCATAGCAAATGGTTATGGTAGAAATAAAGAGGTTAAAAAATGTAAAAAAGGTAGCTTAACATTTGCACGACTTACTTATAAATTATATCCGGATGATGTACAGCTTTTGGATGATGAAAAAAAATTTAATAAGAATCAGCTAAAATTATTTGAAAATGAAGTAAATGTTATTAATGCACTAAATAAAACTGAAAATAATTATATAGTTAAGCTAATAAAATCTAATGATAAGACGTTAAGTTTGGATGAAGAATGGGCAGATTATGATCTTAATAGCTATTTAAATGAAAAACTTAATAACTATTACCAATTAAAAATAGAATTAAAATTAAAAATATTGATAAATGTTATTTTAGTAATTTTATATATGCATGAAAATGGATATGTTCATAGAGATATAAAACCTGAAAATGTTTTAGTTTTTGAAGATGAAAATAAAAATATTACTACAAAATTGTGTGATTTTTCTTTTTCAAAAAAAGTGGACGATGAATGTGTCTTTGTTGAAATTGACGATTTAAAAGGAACTCTTGAATATATAGCGCCAAATAATGTTAAAGATTTTATTGAAAATAAAAAAAATAAAAATAAAAATTATAATTTTTATTTTGCAGATGATATTTATGCATATGGAATTTTAATGTATACGGTTTTATGTTGTGAATATTTATGTGAAGAATCTATTAAAGAAAAATTTCAAAAATTTTACAAAAAAAATTTTTATAAAAAAATAAATTTTGATTCAAAAAATTTTGATCAAGCCTATTTTGATTGTTTGGTAAATCATGATTTTAAGCCATATATGCTAGAAAGAAATGATATTGGTGCCAAGATTTATAACGAAACACTTTATAATTTAATACAAAAATGTTGTTGTTTTTATTGGGATGATAGACCGAGTGCACAAGATGTTTTAGAAGAATTAATTAAAATACAAGAAGACGTAAAAAATGAAATTGAAGAATTGAAAAAATCAGAATTTTCAGATAGTTCAAGTTCCTCCAGTGATTATTTTAAATTACAATACAGTAATTCCGATAGTTTTTAATATTTTTTGTTCAAATTTATGCATTTTTTTGTATTGTGCTTCAGTAATATGGTCATAACCTATAAGATGAACAATTCCATGAACAATTATTCTTAAGAGATATTTTTCAAATGGTATATTGAGTTTAATACTGTCTTTTTGGCAAAATTCTAAAGATATAATTATATCCCCTAAATTTTTATCATCTTTAAGCTTTGGCTTAATTTTTTCACCCGGTTTTAATTCCGGATAAAATGGAAATGAGATTATATCTGTTGGTTTATCTTTTTTTCTGAATTTTTTATTAAATTTTCTTATAGTTTTATTTGTTGTAAACCAAAAATTAACATCGAAATCAGGATGTTCCACTAAAGTTAATATGTGGGATACCTGATTTTTGATATTATTTACATTAAATTTAATTTTTCTTTGGGTATTTTTAATTAAAATCATAAAACTATACTAAACTCCATTGGCTATATTTTCAAATGCCTGTAAAATATAGAATATTTTTATTATTTTACACTGATTCCTAAGATATCTAAAGTTACAGGTTGAATTTTAGTTTAGGGGCGGGTTTATTTAAAGGATTATTATTATGGTACAGGAAAGAATAAGTAAAGTTTTTGAACAAACTGAGTTTTTAGTTGAAAAACAGAAAGAATTACTAACTGTTGTTGATAAAATTTATACAGGTCTTTTAAATCTTATATCTTCAAAAATAAAAGAAGAGAGTGATTTTGACATTGTTGAGGATCTTAAGGCTATAGAAAAAAATATTTCTGAGCATTATGAAAATTTAAACAGTGATATAAAAGAAGATATTAATTTTCTAGACGAACAGTTTAAATCGATATCTGAAATAAAAAATATTAAAGATGATAAAAAAGCTGAAGAACTATTAAATATGATAGTTGATCAAGATGATGAATTGGTTGATACACAAGAATTTAAAAATCAGGTGGCAACGGATTTGACTAATTCTTTAAAAGAATTGCAAATTATGAGCGAAGATTTAGCCAATGCAATTAATGAAGGCAAGGCTAAAGAGTTAAGATTAATGCTTGAAGCTGTTGAAGAACATAATAAAGATTTAGATAAAGACAGCTGTGATTCAGATTCATGTTCTTCTTGTTCAGGATGCTCACAGAGAGAAAATATAGATTTATTTGAATTGTTAAAAGATAAAGAAAACAAATAATAATTTTTTTAGGAGAAGTTTTTTGAAGAGTTTTTTAAAAAAAGAAGAACAAGCTTTTCAAGAAATAAAAAAGCAATTTGAAAATGATGGTAAGCTTGTTTATGCAGGTGAGTTATTAAAACTTGCATATCAAAAGTATGCAGATAATATTGCACTTATAGATCCGGAAAAGCAGATTACTTACAGAGAATTTTACTACAGGACAGTTCTTTTTAGTAAAAAATTAGAATCTTGTGGGATTAAAAAATTTGATAAAGTGATTATATATTCCGGTAATAGTATTGAGTATTATATTGCCTATTTTGCTATTTGGCAGATAGGAGCTATTGTTGTTCCTGTTAATATTTTTTTACATGAAAAAGAATTTTTGTATGTGGTGAACAATTGTTCTGCTAAAGCCATTTTTATTTCGGATGAACTTAAATCCAAATTTGATTTATTACCAAAAAATGAAATCCCAAGCATAAATATAGTTTTAACTGATTTGGATATTGATTGGGATTCTAATGTTGAAAAAAACATTGATTTTGAAGTAATAACTCAAGAGTCGGATCAATTAGCTTTGATTTTATATACATCAGGTACAACAGGAAAGCCAAAGGGTGTAATGCTTTCTTCTAAAAACATAATGACCAATAGTTTGCAAGATTACGTAAGATTAATGTCAACTAACAAGCGAAAAAATGAACGTTTCTTTTCAGTTTTACCATTATTTCATGTTTTTGCTCAAAATACTTGTATGTGGCTTCCTGTAATGACCGGTTCTACAATGATTATTGTAAAAAAAATAGATAGAAAGCTTATACTAAATGGACTTAAACAAAAACCAACAATATTTTTAGGGTTTCCGGCATTATTTGGATTGCTTTGTTTACTAAAAACAGCTCCTTTGGATTCTATAAGAATGTTTATATCCGGAGCAGATGCTATGTCGGATAAAATTAGATCTGCATTTGGATTGATTTATGGTAGAAAAATTTGTGCAGGTTACGGTTTAACTGAAGCGGCTCCAGTTATTGCTGTAAATCATGAAAACGAAACTTTGGCCACTCAATATGTTGGTTACCCGCTTACTGGTTTAGAGTGTGATATAAGAGATGATGTTGGTAACAGTTTACCTAAAGGTCAGATTGGAACTCTTTGGGTTAAAGGCGATAATGTAATGATGGGTTATTATCAATCACCGGAAGAAACTGAAAAAGTTTTAAAAGATGGTTGGTTGAATACCGGTGATCTTGGGTCAATTAATAAAGATGGTTATTTGGCTATTAAAGGTAGAATAAAAGATTTAATTATTCATAAAGGGTTTAATATTTACCCTCAAGAAATAGAAAATGTACTTTTATCACATCCTAAGGTTATGCAGGCAGCAGTTATAGGAAAAGAAGATCCTGATACTGGTCAAATTCCTGTTGCTTTTGTTGCGTCAAAAGAAAATGTTGATAATTTGGAGAGTATATTAAGAGATCTATGTGCATCTAATTTGGCAAGCTATAAAATACCCAAAAAAATTATTTGCTTGAATGAATTGCCAATGAATGCTACAGGTAAAATAGATAAAAAAATATTACAGAATTATTAAAAAAAAAGGTAGAAGAAATATATGTCGATATTATATATAGAAATCATAGTATTTTTTTTTGCATTAACTTTTGCTGCGTTATTTGCTTTTTTGGAGACGGCATTTACAGCTCTAAGACTTTTTAAAGTAAAAGAGTTGAGTGTTAAAAAAGATAAATATAAGAGTTTGTTTGATACTTGGGAAGCAAATCCTCAAAGAATATTAATTACTATATTAATTGCAAATAATTTTGCACATGTACTGTCTTCCGTTTTAGTTGCCGAAATTATGGAACGCTTATTTGGTGGTATTGGATTGATGGTTGGTGTATTATTGGCAACCCTCATAATTTTAATATTTGGTGAAATAATTCCAAAAACCGTTGCTAAGGCAAATAACGAAACAATATTCAATTATTCTTTAGGTTTAATTTTTTTACTTTATAAAATATTGTATCCGGTTGTATCAATGCTTCTTGGAATTGCTAATTTTATATTTGCAAAAATCGGTAAAGAAAATATTTTCAAAAAAGCTCAGGATGAGATATCTGAAAAAGAGCTTAGATTTCTTATTGATTACAGTGATGAAAAAGGTTTAATAGAAGCTGAAAAGAGTGAAATGCTTCAAAATATATTTGGGCTTGGCCAAACTTTGGTTGATGAAATAATGGTGCCAAGAGTCGATATGATACTAATTGATGCAAATACAAGTTTACAACAGGCAATGGATCTTTATACAAAAAGTAGATTTTCAAGAATTCCTGTTTATGAAGGTAATGAAGAAAATATTATAGGAATAATACATCAAAAAGATGTCTTTGATATTATTTCAACAAATAAAGAATCAAAAAAAATAGTCAAAGATATTTTAAGACCGGTTTTATTTGTTCCTGAAACTCAAAAAATAAATCAATTATTGAGTGAGTTTTTACATAAACGCATGCACATGGCAATAATTATTGATGAATATGGAACTATTTCTGGACTTGTAACACTTGAAGACGTACTGGAAGAGATTGTAGGCGAAATTCGCGATGAACATGAAAGTGTCAGATCTGAATTTATTCCTATGGAAACCGGTGGTTGGGTTGTTGATGCCAAAATTAGTTTGGAAAAATTGAGTGAATTTTTAGGTATAGCTTTTGATACACAAGAATCAAATACTCTTGCAGGTTTTTTGTCAGAAAAAATGCAGCATTTACCTAAAAAGGGTGAGCGATTTGTTTATGCCGGATATTGCTTCCAGGTGCAGCAAGCTACACCCAGAAGAATTTTACAAGTTTTAGTTTTTGAAGAAAAACAAGAGAATTAACAATTTTTTTTGCGTTCATTAATTTTAAATAAAGCAAATCCTGCTAATTGAAGCATTATTAAAGGAGATAAGAACAATAATCTTTCAGTTGTTGTGGCTCCAATTTTTATCCAGCTGTAATAAGTAGCGATCATTAAAGATCCAAAACCCAAAATAGTTGGAATAAGTTCCCATTTAAAATTTCGTTTTCTTTGTATTAACAGCAATGATATGAGCATTAATGTGAATGTTGTAATTAAACTCATATTGCATAAAGAGTTTAATATTATTGTATTGTTTGTTAACGTAATCATAGTAAAAACTGTAAGTCCTGTAAGTATTATTGCATATTTAGGTCTATCATATTTATTTAATTTTTTTAATTTATCTGATCTGGGAAATAAGTTATTTTCTATCATAGATTGTAAATTTGAGGAATTTGTAAGCATCACACCAAAGATAGAATTGAGCAAGCTTATTAATATTGCAGATGATATAAAGCTTGAAGAAATTCTACGTAAAAATTCATTTTTTATATTTAAAAAATTTGTAAAACCATAAGTTTTATATTGAATCAAATTTTCAGGCGACATAATTAATAATAAACTTAAATGAAAGAGTGTATAAATCAATGCCGTTGCTAAGAAACTTATTAAAATTACTTTTGCCGGCGTATTTTTATCACCTTTTATTAAGTGACTTATTCCACAAGCTGATTCAAAACCCCAAAATCCAAAAAGAGCCAATGGAATTGTAAATTTTAATGTACTTGCGTTTTGAAAATTTAAATGAAAGTTATTTGAATTAAAATAGAAAAATATTAAAAAAATCACGAATAATAAAGGCATTAATTTTACTATAGTCATTATGCTTTGTATCTTGCTTATGTATTTAAGACTTAACAGATTTAATAAACAAAATAAGGAGATAAAAACTATATTAAAAATTATTGGACGATTGTAAAAAAGTGTAATGTGGAATTGTTGCGGTAAAAAATCATACAAAAATAAAAACAACATTCCGGATGTTGCTGAAAAACCTAAAAAGTATGACCAGCCACTTATAAAACCTGCTCCTCGCCCTAAGCTTTGATTTGTGTAACTAAAAAAACTGCCAATACCATCAAATAGCTTTGTTAATTGTGCTATGCTGTATACAACAGGTAAAAAAATTAAGGCCACCAACGTCCAACCTAAAAAACTAAAACTTCCACTTTGTTGAGCCATATATGAAGGCATAAGATATATTCCTATACCGATCATGATGTTTATACTCACAAGAATGGCTGTTAACATTGACATTTTATTCGTATCTTGCATGAGAGTTCTCCCCGTATTTATTAAATTTTACAAAACTACATGATAGCAAAATGAGTAAAAAAGTATATTGGTGCTTTATCGTTACTTGAAAAAATGAAAAGCTGTGTTACGCTTGATCATGTTGTTAACGTAAAAGAACTATATTTACTAAAGAAAGGGTTTATATGTATAGTTTTGTGAAAAAATACTTGGGTGTTTTTGTTGCAGTATTAACAGTGATTTTATTTGTTGGTTGTGGCGAAAAAAGTAAAAAAGAATCGGTATCTGCTTTAGATCCAGTAAAAGAACAAGCTGGAAATAGTATTGTTTTATTAAATGTAGATGGTAAACAAGCAATATCTGAAGATGATTTTAATAAACACTTAGCTCAAATGCTTCAAGCAAATCCGTATTTCAGAGGTGCTTCTGCTGAAAGTCTACCAAAAGAATTAAAACGTAAATTTTTTGATGAACTTGTAAAACAAGAATTAATAATTGCTTGGGCAAACAAAAATAATGTCGACGCTGATACAGAATTTCAGAAAAATTATGAAGAACTTAAAAAATTGGTAAGAAGATCGTTATTGGTACAAGCATACGAAAAGAAACTTTTTGAAGGTGTTGATGTTACCGATGCAGAAATTAAAAACCATTTTGACAAAAACAAAGACAAATTTGTAAAAGATCAGGGTGGTATTTTGGTCGAAGGTGTTGAATTTGCAAATGATGCAGATGCATTATTGTTTTTAAACAAAGTATCTGTAAAAGAATCTGATTTTAAGAAAATGGCTAAATTAAGCTTTGAAAAATCATATAAGAGTTTTAACCGTGTTGCTGAAAAACAGTCTGCAGAATATAGTGTAAGTATTCCTAAAGAGATTAAAGAAAAAGTTTTAGCTTTAACAAAATATCCTTCAATAATTAAAGTTGCAGTCAATGGTAAAGTTTGGGTAATTCATGCTTTTGATAAAAAAGATACTGTTTATTTTGATCTAAATGAAATCAAAGACCAACTTAAAGAAATGCTTAAGATGAATAAATTTAGAGATATTTTAAATGAAAATGTCGATAAATTAAGAAAAGAATTTACATTAGATATTAATGAAGATTATTTTAAAGAAGCCGTATCTCAGATGCCGGGTGCAGGTGCAACATCTGAAGAACAAGAAATTGGTCAAGTTGTAGAAGAAGAAATTCCAGCAGAAAAGCCTGCAGCAGCTTAATTAATTTAATTTAAATTCGAATTTTTACGGGAGAGATGAAAAAATCTCTCCCATTTTTTTTGGTGGGGAATTAATGCATTCAAAAGTTTTTTCAGCAACTCCTGTTGGTATAGATTCGCAAATTGTTGAAGTAGAAGCTGATTTATCAATGGGGTTGATTAAGTTTAATATTGTAGGTCTTCCGGATAAAGCAATTACGGAAAGTTCAAAACGTATACTTGCTGCGCTAAAAAACAGTGGTTTAAAAATTCCTGAAAGATTAATAACTATAAATTTAGCTCCTGCAAATCTTAAAAAACAAAATATTTTATTTGATGTTCCCATTGCAGTTTCTATTTTGCAATCGGCAAAATTTTTAAATTTGACGTCTGAATTTATAGAAAAAAGTTTGTTTTTAGGCGAATTGGCTCTTGATGGTAAAATTCGTCCAATAAGAGGAGTTTTATCAGTTGCTCACGGAATGTTAAGAGATAATAAAAAGAGATTGATTATTCCAAAACAAAATTGTGCAGAAGCCAGTTTGATAAAAGGCATAGAAATTATAGGTGTGGAGAGTTTGGTAGAACTTGTTGAATACTTGAGAGGTCAAAAAAATATTGAGCCTACGGAGTCAACGTTTGATAAGTTTTCAGAAATAATTAAAAAACATCCGTTGGATTTTGACGAAGTTAAAGGTCAAAATATGGCTAAAAGAGCATTGCAAATTGCTGCTGCCGGAATGCATAATATTTTATTTATTGGACCTCCCGGTGCAGGTAAGACCATGCTTGCAAAAAGATTTGCTACAATTTTACCTGAAATGTCTTTTGATGAAATAATAGAAACTACAAAAATTTATTCGATTGCAGGGCTTTTAGATAATAAATCTTTGGTTTTACACAGACCTTTTCGTTCTCCTCATCATACAATATCTCAAGCAGGGCTTGTTGGCGGTGGAAGTCATCCCAAACCCGGTGAAATTAGTTTGGCAAACAAAGGTGTTTTATTTTTAGATGAACTTGCTGAGTTTAAAAGAAGCACGCTTGAGGTTTTGCGTCAGCCTATGGAAAGTAAAAAAGTTTTGATATCACGAGCAAATTCATCACTTGAATATCCATCGGAATTTTTACTTGTTGCTGCGCTTAATCCTTGCCCATGCGGTTATTATGGCGATAAAAGTGGTAAATGTGTTTGTACTAAAAATCAGATAAAAAATTATTTTGCAAAATTATCTGGACCGCTGCTTGATAGAATTGATATTCATGTTAACGTATCTGCTGTTGATTATGATGAAATTAATAACAAAAATTTAACAAGTAAAAATTCTCTTTTAATGAAAACAGAAGTGGATAATGCGGTAAGCGTTCAGCAAAAAAGAAATGTAAAAAATGCATTTATGAGTTCTTCTGAAATAGAAAAATATTGCAAATTAACTATTGAAGCTGAAGCGACTTTAAAGCTGGCATTTGAAAAATTAAATTTAAGTATGCGCGGATATCATAAAATATTAAAAATAGCTCGTACTATTGCAGATCTTGAAAGTTGCGATATCATAGACAAAAAGCATATAAGAGAAGCTATTATGTATAGAACTTTGGATAAAAATTCTAGTGTTTCTTAGTTTAATTTTTTATTATTAAGGGAGTTTGTATGAAATTTAAAATTAAGTATTTAATTTTGATAAGTGTTTTTTGTTTGCCAAATGCATATTCTATGCTGACATCAAAAAAATTTACGCCCAAAAAAGAAGATTTAGAATTTATAGCACACTTGGCAGAAATTATTAAATTATCTAAAAATAATACAAACAAGAATATGGGATTAATAA
Source organism: candidate division TM6 bacterium UASB340 (assembly GCA_001468925.1). GTDB lineage: Bacteria > Babelota > Babeliae > Babelales > UASB340 > UASB340. The sequence goes on from LDIX01000006.1 coordinate 24,499, forward strand.
TATTAAATGAATTACTTAAAACGACTCATAATGGTTCAAATGAAGTCGTTGGAGAATTGGAAAATTCTGAAATTAGATATCCTATTTATATAAACAATGATGAAAGTGTTTTGCCTATAAACAAAGATAATTTTGAAGAAGTTGTAGAATTATTGCGTAATCATGATTATCTTTGGGATTAAAAGTAATTTATGATTTTAGGTATTGGTACAGATATAGTAAAAATTTCTAGATTTAATTCTTGGAAAAATTTTTCAAAAGAACAATTATCAAATATTTTTTCAAAACAAGAATTAAACGATATTTTTATAGATAAAAATATTAATTTACAAATTTTGGCATCACGTTTTGCAGTAAAAGAAGCATTTTACAAAGCATTTAGTGCTGCTATTGTAAAACTGGATTTAAATAAAAAAGAATTTTTATTTTTGTTTACTTGTAAAAATATTGAAGTAATAAAACCTGAATGGGGTGTGCCAATACTTAAAATTAATTATTCTGCTTTTGAAAATAAACTTGGTATTAAATTACCAAAATTAAATGTTGATATTTCCATATCTCATGAAAAAGATTTTGCAGTTTCATTTGTTATAATTTCTAATAATTAAATTTCTTGAATTAATTAAATTTATTTATTTAATATTTTTTATTTGGCTAATAAAAAACTATTGAATTGGGTTTTACATGACAAATAAAAGATTGGGAAATATAATTTCAGGATCGTTAAGCGAGGGTTTTGTAATGCGTCTTGATCCGGATTCCAATCTGGAAGATGTAAAAACAGGTAAATTTGTTTCCATAAAAGGTAAAAATTATACATTTTTTTCTTTAATTACAGATCTAGAATTACAAGTTACAAATCAGGAGATTTTACTTTTCCCGCCTGAAGAAGGCGAAGAGCTTTTGTTGGATATTTTAAAACAAAGAGATATTTATACAAAAGTATCTTTGCGACCCATGTTAATGCTTGATAAAGAAAATAATAGATTGCCGGTAAAAACTATACCGGCACATTTTGCAAATGTATTTGATGCAAGTGCAAGAGATGTGGCATTAATTTTTGGTGAAGAAAAAGAAGATAAAAAATATTTTAATATCGGTTCTCCATTGGATATGAATACTCCTGTTTGTATAAATTTGGATCTATTTACAGAAAGAAGTAATGGGATATTTGGAAAAACCGGAACCGGAAAAACTTTTATTACACGTTTAATTCTTGCAGGACTTGTAAAATCTGAACGTGCTGTAAATTTAATTTTTGATATGCACTCCGAATATGGTTTTCAGGCAAGAAAGGAAGGCGTTGGTCAATCTTTTGTAAAAGGTTTAAAAACATTATTTCCGGAGCGTGTAGCAATATTTTCTCTTGATCCTGATTCGACTAGAAAACGTGGTTGCTCTGCAGATGTAGAAGTTTTTTTAAGTTATCAAGATATAAGTGTTGAAGATATTGCAAGTTTACAATCGGAACTTAATTTACATCCAACTGCACTGGAAGCTGCATATCTTATTTATGGTAAATATAAAAGAGATTGGTTGTCCGTTCTTTTAGACCAAGGTGAAACATTAAAAGAATTTGCAGTATCTGTTGGAGCACATGCTGAATCCATAGGCGCTTTATATAGAAAATTAAAAAGACTTGAACGCTTTAATTTTCTAAAAAAAGAAATAATTAAAGATTCCATTATTGAAAAACTTATTACATATTTGGATAGAAATATAAATATAGTTTTGGAATTTGGAAATCATACATCGTTACTTTGTTATCTTTTAGTTGCAAATATTATTACAAGAAAAATTCATAAAATTTATATAGAAAAAACTGAAAAATTTCTTTCTTCTCAAAAAAAAGAAGATGAACCAAAAAGATTGATGATTACTATTGAAGAAGCGCACAAATTTTTAAATCCAATTGCAGCAAAGCAAACAATATTTGGTAATATTGCACGTGAGATGCGTAAATACTATGTTTCACTTCTTGTTGTTGATCAGCGTCCTTCAGGAATAGATGATGAAGTTATTTCTCAAATTGGTACAAAAATTGTAGCTCTTTTAAATGATGAAAAAGATATTCAAGCCATACTTACGGGGGTTGCAAATTCATCCGGATTAAGATCAATTTTGGCAACGCTTGATACAAAAAAACAGGTTCTTATTATGGGACATTCTGTCCCTATGCCTGTTGTTGTTCGTACTCGAGAATATGATAATTCTTTTTATGCGGCAGTTGGCACATTTGTTACTGCACAGGATATTAAAAAAACTATAGATCAAATTTTTTAAATTTTATATTTATGTAAGTTGACGATTTTATATAAAAAAGTTAACTTTTGTACTTGTGGTAGATGTGTATTTTAACATGATTAAGGGAGTTTTATTATGAAAAAATTTTTGAATCTTAGTTTAGCTTTTGGTTTATTATTTGGATCGATTTTTGCCGATACTGCAAATAATTCTACATTAATATCAATCGATAGTTTGACAGTTTTACAAAAATCAAAAGAAGGAAAAGTTTTAGCCGAAAAGTTACAAAAGGATATTGAAGTTTTCCAAAAAGAAGTTCAATCGGCTCAAAAAAAAGTAGCAGAGTTGCAAGAAAATATTCAAAAACAGGCTAAAGTTTTAAGCAAAGAAGCATTGATGGAAAAGGGTGAAGAACTTGCAAATGCAAAAAAAAGAGCGGAAAGAGAATTGGGCGATAAAGATGAAGCTTTAAAAATAAAAGTACAAAGAGAACAAACAACTTTACGTGATAAACAATTAAAAGTTGCCAAAGGTTGTTTTGATAAGAATGGTTGGGGTATGGCTATAGATGTTAATACACCCGGTGTTCTTTTTGTTAATAAAGCAATAGATAAAACAGAAGAAGTTTTAAAAGAAGTAGATGCTGCATACGAAAAAGAATTGGCAAATAAAACGAAGACAATTAAGGCTGCTTAATGCAAATTAATTTAAGTTTAGAACAAGTAAGAAATATCATCGGAGCTGAATCAGGCTCCGATGATTCTTTTTTAGTCGAAAATATTACATCTTTGGAAAATGCTACAGAAAGAGATATTGCAGTAATTTTAGATCTTGGGTCAGAGTCTGTATTTTCAGGTGTTGACGTTGATAAAATAAAAAACAGCAAAGCCGGCATTATATTGGCATCTAAAGAAATTGTTCCTGGGAAAAAATATTTATTAACTAAAGATAGTTTGGATTCTTTTACTAAAATAATAAATTTTTCAAACAAAAATATAAAATCTGAAAAACCTGAAATAGCTGAAAATGTAATAATTGGCCAACATAGTACAGTTGGTGATAATTCAAAAATTGCGCAAGACTCAATAATTGATTCAAATGTTTTTATTGGTAAAAATGTTTTTATTGGTAAAAATGTAAAAATATATTCCGGTGCAAGAATTTTAGATAATTGTATTATTGGTGATAATTGTATTATTCACGCCAATGCGGTTATAGGATCCGATGGATTTGGTTACAGTATTACAAAAACCGGTCTTTCAAAAATACCGCAAATCGGAATAGTTAAAATTGGAAATAACGTAGAAATTGGTGCTTGTACCACAATAGATAGAGCGTCTTTTGAATCCACAATTATTTCTGATGGTTGCAAAATTGATAATCAGGTACATATTGCCCATAATGTAATTATTGGACCACATACTGTAATTTTGGCTCAAACCGGAATAGCCGGAAGTGTAAAAATTGGAGCCGGTTGTCAAATTGGCGGACAAGTTGCAATTCGAGATCATATAAAAATTGGTAATAGTGTAAAAATAGTTTCCAAATCGGGGGTAATGAATGATATTTTGGATGGACAAACTGTTGCGGGAATTCCTGCTATAAAATTTTCTGAATGGAAACGTTTGATTGTCATTTCTTCAAAATTACCGGAATATTTAAAATTATTTAAAGGAAGAGAGAAAAAAAATAGTTTTTGGTCAAAAATTTTTAAATAATATTAATTGATAAAAATGGGAGTTGTTATTTTGAATTTTGAAATTATAACGTTAAATAATTCTAATTTTGTCATAAATTTAGAAAAGATTATAAATAAAAAAGTTATAAAATTTGATTCAGATATTTTTGCAGATTCTGAAATTTGCATAAAATGGCAAAATTTATCATTTATTAAAAAACAAATTTTTATTATTCATCAATTTTCTTTTGAAACAAAATCAATAAACGATCAGATTATAGAACTTTTATTATTGTCCGATCTGGCAAAAAAAATGGGTGCAGAAAAGGTTTTTGTCATATTGCCTTACTACCCATATTCCAGGCATGATAAATCATTTGATAAAAAATTAAATGGGCCGGTGTTTTTATTTGATAAATTATTTAAAGCTTGCGGGATAGATGAAATAATAACTTTTGAATTGCATAATTCTTTGGTAAAAAATAATTTTTCAGTAAAAACACAAGAAGTAAATCTAATTAATTTTGGCGTTGATTTTTTTAATAAAAATAAAAATATAGTATTGGATGATTTTAAAACTTGTTTTTTATCTCCCGATCAAGGTCGAGCTGAATCAATAAAGCAAATAGCTCAATTTGCCGGTGTTGATTTTGCATATGTAAAAAAAGAGAGAATAAGAAAAGATTTTGCTGTATCGCGTGAGTTAATTGGAGATGTTAAAAATAAAAATGTGATAATTATTGATGATATTATTGATACAGGAAATACAGCTATTGGGGCTTGTGAAATTGCTATGAATAATGGAGCAAAGCAAGTTTTAGGTTTTTTTGCACATGCTGTACTTTCAAAAGATTGTATTAAAAAATTAAATGATTCAAAATTTAAACATATTTTTATAACGGATACAGTTTTGACTAAAGATAAACTTAGTTTGACGGATAAAGTAACACAAACAACTTTAGCTAATGAGCTTGGTGATTTTTTTAAAAAAAATTATTTTAATTATTAGGTTTTTCATGGATTTTAATATTAAAAATATAAAAGTAATTATAGGTCTTGGTAATCCGGGCATAAAATATTACAGAAATAGGCATAGCATAGGATTTAGGGTACTTGATAAAATTGCTCAAAATTATTCTGTAAATTGGCATATTTTAGATATTACAGAAGAAACAAAAATTTCAATTACAGTTGATGAAAATATTTATTCTATAATTTTAATCAAACCTCAAACTTTTATGAATGCTTCCGGTAATGTTATTCCAAATTTACAAAAAAAAGGTATTAAGCCTGAAAATATTTTAGTGGTTCATGATGAACTTGAAAAAAGTTTTGGTAATATCAGTTTAAAATTTGATGGAAGTGCTCGCGGTCACAATGGACTTAAATCTATAATAAATGTTATAGGAACGGCATTTTGGCGTTTGCGCTTTGGGGTCGGTAGGCCGGAAAATGACGATGTATCGACTTATGTACTTTCTAACTTTTCTAATGATGAAGAAATTAAAATTCAGACTTTAATTGATGAAGCTATAATTAAAATTTTTGGGGTTTAAGATAATCTGATTTTTATTTCTAGAAGAATATTTTTTTTTTAGTTTTCTTATTTTATTTTTTTTATTTAAAATAACACTCCATAAGTTGTGAATTTAAACTTCTTTCAATTTTTTGCTTTTAATTTTTTTTATTAAGGGGGAAATATGCATGGGTATGTCGTATCTACAGTCACATCTTTTATAGATGTACCCGGAAAAATATCTTTTTCGATATTTTTTTCCGGATGCAGTATTAGATGTCGTGATTGCCATAATAAAAAATTATGGAATTTGGATAGTGGAAAACTTACAAGTGCTGATAGTTTAATTGAAAAAATTAAACTAAATACGTTGATTGATTATGTAGCTTTTATGGGTGGTGAACCTACAGATCAAATGGAATTTTTAATACATATATGTAAACGAATTAAAGATGAAATAAAATTACCAATAGCTCTTTATACCGGTAGAGAATTTGAAGTTTTACCTAAACAATTAACGGATTTAATTGATTTAATAATTTGTGGGCCATATAAAAAAGAAATGCATGTTGGCGGTTGGCCGGCATCATCTAATCAACGAATATTTACAAAAAGGGGTGAACAATGGAATTGTTAAATAATTTTTCTAAGTTTTGTTCTGAATTTAAAGAACTTTATTCAAAAATAGATCCAAATATTTTGGATTTTGAGGGAATATCTCAGGAAAAATTGGATGTTTCCGTAATGGCCGATAAATATTTTAAAGAAAGAGTTTCTGATTTTTCTGTTGATGATAATGCAAATCATTTGCAAGATGGAAGATCCAGAGGTAATTATATTTCCGAAGTTGCAAAAAGTAGTCTTAAAATCATAGGATATCATGATCTTTATGTATTGCTTTTAGATGAATATGGAAAAGATAGGGCTGATAAAATAATGAAAGCTGTATGGGATGGTGATCTGTATTTTCATGACAGTACAGCCATTCAAGTTCCATACTGTTGGGCTTATTCAACAGAATTTTTATTACACAAAGGTAATTTTTGGGGACAACTAAAATCATTTGTTCCTAAAAGAGCTCGTTCTTTTATTGATCAAGTTAAAGAAGTAACAATTGAGCTTGCACAAGAGGTAGCCGGTGCTGTAGCTATTGGTGATTTATTTATTAATTATTCTTATTTTATTAAAAAAGAAAATTTAGATATCAATAATATTGATGTTAGAAAAGAGATAGAAAACGATTTTCAATCACTTGTTCATACATTAAATAAAAAATTAAGGCCATCACATCAATCTCCATTTTCTAATATTTCCATATTTGATAAACCAAATTTAAAAATATTATTTGGTTCTATTATATTTCCGGATGGAAGTAAACCTGATTTTGATTTAATTTGGGAAATACAAAAAATATTTGTTGATTGGTTTTACAAAGGCGATCCTTTTACCGGATTACCATACAGATTTCCAGTAGTTACCTTAAATTTACGCACGGATGATAATGGTGAAGTTTTAGATAAAGTAGCTCTTGAATATTTTTCAAAAGTAAATTTGGAAAAAGCAGCTTTTAATATTTATATTTCATCAGGAAATAAAATTGCAAGTTGCTGTAGGCTGACAAACGATCTTGATCTTGCAGGAATTGATAGTTTTGGTAATGGTGGAATATCTCTTGGTTCTCATAGAGTTGTTACAATTAATTTAGCGCGTTTAGGATTTAGGGCAAATTCTTATGAAGAATTAATTGAACTTCTAAAAGAGCAATTGGATATGGCTAAAGATTCATTAAATGTTCATAGGGAGTTACTAAAAAAACGTTATGAACAAGGATTTTTACCGTTTGTTAAATTTGGAATTATACATCTTGAAAGATTGTTTAGTACTTTTGGTATAAGTGGCGTTTATGAATGTGTTGAACAACTAGGTTATTCAATTTCTACTCAAGATGGTAAAAATATAGCATTTGATTTACTTTCTTACATTAAAAATTATGCTACTGAATGTTCTAAATCTACCGGTAATTCTTTTAATATAGAACAAGTTCCGGCAGAAAGTTTGGCTGTAAAATTTGCACAAAAAGATCAATATTTATACAACATGGATTACGAAATTTATTCAAATCAATTTATACCGTTGTGGGTTGATTATGATATTGTAGATAGAATTAAGCTTGACGGTGCCTTTTCAAAAGTTTTGACAGGTGGTGGAATTTCGCATCTTAATGTTGGTGAAAAATTAACTTCTCCTGAACAAATGACCAGACTTATAACTTATGCAATAAAATCCGGATGCGAACATTTTGCAGTAAATTATAACTATTGTCAGTGTATAAATGATCATATTACCATTTCAGGCCCGGTACAAAAATGTCCTATTTGTTCTGCAGATATTAAGGAACAGTATACAAGAATTATTGGTTATTTTACGCCTGTTTCGGCCTGGAATAAGGGACGTAGAAATGAGCACGGTAAACGTGTGTTTAAGAGTAATCATGTAAAAGTTGAAGCTGAAATGTTAAATAAATCGATTACGGATTCTGATTCCATTCAAGTTTAGTTTTCTAAAAATATAACTTAATAAATAAAAGAGGCTCCGTTTTATTGGAGCCTCTTTTATTTAAAAAATATTGCAATAATATTTTTTTTATTTAGGATGATATTCTTATTCGAATTTGGTCGTTTTTTGTGATCTTATATTATTAGGGGTAAAATTTTTATGATTAAGAATAAAATTTTTGTGATATTTTTTGCAATATGTTTATTTACCAAAACATCGTTTGGAATGGATGGAAAATTTGACTACATAATTTCAGTCGCCCTGAGTCGTGATTGTGAAGATGTAATTAAAGATATTTTAGAAACAATAGATAAATTGAACGACCCAAAACAGAGGGAGTTGTTTACAAATCTTTATAATATCGTTTATCAACATATTGAAGAAAATAAGAAATATAAAAAGGATGTTTTGCAAATCCAAGAATTGTTACAGAATAAGCCTGAAAGATATAAATTTCCAAATTTTGATCTAAATTTTTCTCCTTATGATATTAAAGAGGAGAATCCTGAGAGTGCAATACGGTCCTGCGTTAGATATATCAAAGGAGAAAAATCGGTGAAAAATCCAGATGAAAATGTTTTGAAAAATATAGAAAGCGCATATGAACTTTTAAAAATTACATGCAATGATCTTGGGCGCGATTACTATGTGGTCTTACAAGAAAACGGTTTGTAAATTTTTTAATTTAATTTTTGGAAAAGCTTACTTTTATTAGGAGTTGTCTATATGAAAAAAATTTTACAGTTAGTTGTTATGTCATTGGTTGCTAATTCAGTTGTTTTTTCTATGCAAATAGAAAAGAGCAATCCTGTTTATAAAGAAGAACATTATAATTATTTAAGGTGGGCTGAAAATGATAAGGGTGAAATTGCTCCAAAAATAGATGCTAATGAATATCCGAATGCATGGACTTTTTGCAATTGGAATATTTATAAATCCAATTTAAATAAAACTAGACCACACGCTGAAAGTAAGAAATGGGAAAATAGAAAAGAAGCTGTTTTCGCAGCCATGGAAAGAATTATTTGTTCCGGTGCAAATGGTGAAGCTATTCCTACAATATTCAATTTACAAGAAACAAAAGTTGATCAGTATTTGGATTTAGTGAAATTTTTCGCTGAAAAAGAAAAATTAAAGAACTATAAAATTATTTCATTAAATAATAAATATTTTAAATATCTAAATGAACTGGATAATAATGAACTGGTTGAGTTAGCGAAAAAAACAGAAGATGCTAATATTTTTAATAATACTATTATTTACGATGGAGATCGTTGGGAATTAGATGAAAATTATGAATTTATTGCACTTCCAAAAGAAAAACCTGAAAAAGGGGAAGATTTAACTCTTTTAGCTGTTCCTTTGATTGATAAGGTTACAAATAAAAAAATAGTAATTTTCTGTACACATTTTGATATTTTAGAATCCATACAAATGAAAAGCTGTGAGGTTGCCGCAGAATTTATAAATAAACAAACCGAAAAGGGCAAAATAGATTATATTTTTTCTGGAGATTTGAATACATTTAAAATATCTTGGGGTAAAATGGTGGAAGAACGTAAATCAGGTTTTCCAATAAAAGAAATAGATAACGATGCTACCGGTCCTAAGATGTATGAATACCTAATTAATAATCTTCCAAATGCATTTGATTGGAGATGGAAGCAGATAATTGGGGCTTACGCTCCAAAAGAGCTAAAAGAAACCACATTTATGGGATTTGCGGATGATTCAGGTGTAAATCCTTGGGTAAATCAAGAAAAGAGATTTGATAGTAATATTCTAGATCAAATTTTTTACAATGGAACAAAGTATAGTGATGTTTTAATGATTTGGAAAGATCCAAATATTATTAATACAGATTTTAGTTTAATTGATAGAGCTAATGAAAATCCAGATATAATACGGGAAGCTTTACAAAAAAGACAAATCGCTTCAGATCACGTGGCTTGTGTAATGGTGATGGCAAATTGATAGAAATATATTTTTTGAAATTATATTAACTTAATAATTAAAAAGAGGCTCCGTTTTATTGGAGCCTCTTTTAATTATTTTAATTTTCTAATTCTTTAAAAACTTCATCCAAATAATCGCAAACCCATTCAATATCAGGTCTATCATCGGGATTAGTTTGCCAGCAGAGATTTATTAAGTCGTTTAATAAATCATTTTTATCTTCATATAGAGTTGGTCGCCATTCATAATTTATTAAATACGAAACAAATTGTTTTAGCTGAGTTTTTTCATTTAAGCAGTCACCATTTTTCTTTAGATAATCACTAAATTCATCATCTAAGATATTTCTTTTATGCATTACTAAATAGATTAAATAAGCGAATGCATAAATATCATCTTTTAAAGTTGTTATAGGTTCTTGAATTTTTTTTATGACTTGTACGTATATATTTGGAGCGATATATAAAAAAGTACCCGGTATTTTATTTAAATTTAAAGTATAAGATTTTGTTTCTGGGTCAACATATTTTGAAAGTGAAAAATCGCACACTTTTGCAGTAATATTTTTATTTTCATCTTCAAATATTAAAATATTTTCAATTTTTAAATCTCTGTGTAAAATATTATTTTCATGTAAATCTTTTATTCCATATGCAATATCTTTAATAATTTTTATTTTATTTATTAGATTTATATCATTTGATCTTATATATTCATATAAATCTTCTTTTGCTTTTTCTAAAACCAAAATATGGGATTTCTTTTTATGTCCCAATAATTGAACTATATTATTTTTGCCTTTTAAACGCTCGAGAACACTTAATTCTTGAAGATATTTTTCTTCGATATTTTCATTATCATATTTATTGTTTTTAAATTTTAAAAGTACTTTTTGTTGTTCTATTAAAATTTCAAAATTTGCTTTATAACCGGATTTTTCGTTATCATCCGGAAAAAGTTTGATTATTGTTTTTGAAGTGGGTTCATAATTATTTTGTAAATATATATTCTTTTCAGAACCTTCTACAATTAGTTCATAAGGTTCATTTTTGTAAGATATTTTCTTAGGCGTAATATTTAGTGGATATAGATAATTTTGTGATGTATTTATTAAAAAAAATAGAGTCAAAAGCAGTCTTAGAAGAAGTTTATTCATATTTCCCCCTTATTTTTAGCCTCAAGAACCATGGTATTTTATAAAATTGCGATTTCATAAGTAAAGATTTTTAAATATCTTTTAATTATATGGCTTTTTTCAAACCATTTTTTTTGGGTTAATATAAAGCCATGAAGAATTTAAAAAATATTGTTTTTAAGCTTAAATCTCCGTTTTTGCCAACAGGCTCTCAGCCTGAGGCAATAGAAAAATTAAAAACCCATAGACCCGGAAAATCAACACTTTTGGGTGTAACAGGGTCCGGTAAAACTTTTACTTTGGCCAATGTTATAGCCAATCAAAGTAAGCAAGTTATAATTTTATCGCCAAATAAAACTTTAGCTGCACAATTATATGAAGAATTTTCTCTGTTTTTTCCTGAAAATAAAGTCTGTTATTTTGTAAGTTATTATGATTATTACCAGCCGGAATCTTATTTACCCGCACAGGATATTTATATTCCCAAAGAGACCAAAATTAATGATGAAATAGAAAGATTAAGAGTTGAAGCGACTGCTTCTATAATTAATAGACAAGATACCATTATTATTGCTTCTGTTTCTGCCATTTATTCTTTAGGTAACCCTACAGATTATAAAGAACTTACATTCAAAATTAATATTGGTGATAAAATTACAAGAAAAAATTTAATAGATAAATTAATTTTTATACAGTACAAGCGTAACGATTATGATAAAAAATCCGGCACTTTTTCAGTTTCCGGTAACACCGTTTTAATTGATTTACCTTATGATAGACACAATCTACGAATAGAACTTTTTGGTGATAAAATAGATGTTTTGGAACTTATAGACAAAAAAAATAATACAGTTGTAAAATCTCTTGATAATTTTTTAATTTTTCCGGCAAAACATTTTGTGACAACTAAAGAAAAATTAGATAATGCAATATCACGAATAAAAATAGATTTAGATATTGAAAGTGCAAAAATTGAAAACCCTGTTTATCGTGAGCGCTTAATAACAAGGGTTAATCATGATATTGAAATGCTTATGGAAACTGGTTATTGTTCCGGCATAGAAAATTATTCCAGATATTTTGACGGCAGATTGCCGGGTGAAAGACCTAGTTGTTTATTCGATTTCTTTGATAAAGATTTTTTATTAATTATAGATGAATCTCATATAGCAATTCCACAACTTACAGGTATGTATAAAGGTGATAAGGCTAGAAAAAAAGCTTTAGTGGATTTTGGTTTTAGATTACAGTCAAGTTATGATAATAGACCGTTAAAATTTGAAGAAATAGAAAGTTATTTTAAAGATGTGATCTATGTTTCTGCAACTCCATCAAATTATGAACTTAAAAATTCAGATGTTATTGCAGAGCAAATAGTTCGCCCAACCGGTATTTTGGATCCCAAAGTAGAGGTGATAGGCCGTACGGGGCAACTTGATAACTTGGTTTCTCAAATTAGGCAAACAACTCAAAATGGGTTTAGAACCCTTGTTACCGTGCTGACCAAAAAAATGGCAGAAGAACTTGCAAAATATTTGGAAAAAGAAAAAATTAAAGTTTGTTATATGCATGCCGATATCAAAACGCCACAAAGAACTGAGCTTTTACATAAATTAAGATCAGGAGTTTTTGATTGTCTTGTTGGCATAAATTTATTGAGAGAGGGCTTAGATTTACCTGAAGTTGCGCTTGTTGCAATTATGGATGCCGATATGCAGGGATTTTTAAGAAATACCAGATCTTTAATTCAAACCATAGGTCGTGCTGCAAGAAATATAGAAAGCAAAGTAATTTTTTATGCAGATAAAATTACAGATTCTATGCGCGAGGCGATTATAGAAACTGAACGACGTAGAATTTTGCAGGATAAATATAATAAAGAGCATGGGATAATTCCTGAAACTGTAGAACGCGAAGTTACAAAATCTATTTCTAATTTACAGCAAAGAATTGCCGATGCTTCAAATTTAAACAAATCTAAAAAAGATAAAATTTCTAAAGATGAAAAAGCTATTATTGTTTTGATAAAACAACTTGAACAAGATATGAAACTTGCTGCAGAAAATCTTGATTTTGAGAAAGCAATTGAACTTAGGGATAAGATTTTGAAGTTGAAAGAAAATAAATAAAATATTTTTTAATAAAATTCTTGAATTTTTAAATATATTCGTTTAATGTGGAATTGTATTCCATAATAAACGAGGTTTTTATGTTTAAAAGATCTTTAATTAGTGCAATAAAAGAAATTAATAACAGTTTTCCGGTTCTTTTGCTTACCGGACCCAGACAAGTTGGAAAAACAACTTTGCTCGAAATGTGTGCAGAAAAGGGCAGAAATTACGTAACACTTGATGATTTGGATATAAGAAAAATGGCTCAAAATGATCCCGGATTATTTATTCAAACATATAAAGCTCCAATTATTATTGATGAAGTACAATATGCACCAAAACTTTTTAGTTACATAAAAATGGAAGTTGATAAAAAAAAGCAAAATGGTCTTTTTTGGCTTACCGGATCTCAAAAATTTCATTTAATGAAGGGTATTACGGAAAGTTTGGCCGGTAGGGTTGCCATTGTTAATTTATTAGGTCTTTCGCAGGCAGAAATTGATGGTAATATTAAAAATTATATCCCATTTATTTCGACTCAAAAATGGATAAATAATGCTAGTAAGAAAAAGATAAAATTAACAAATCTTCATGATGTTTATCATCAAATATGGCTTGGGTCTTTTCCTAAAGTAAATGTTGAGCAAAAAACATCTATAAGAAATATTTTTTATAGTTCTTATATTCAAACATATTTGCAAAGAGATGTTAGAGATGTTTTAAGTGTTACTGACGATACTGCATTTTTTAATTTTTTAAGTGCTGTTGCAGCGCGAACTTCACAGTTGCTTAATTATGCCGATTTAGCAAGAGACGTTGCAATAGATACCAAAACAGCAAAAGCTTGGTTATCGGTTCTTGAAGCCTCTGGACTCGTTTATATTTTACGTCCATATCACAATAATCTTAGTAAAAGAATTGTTAAAGCTCCAAAAATGTATTTTTTAGATACGGGGCTTTGTGCATATCTTACAAAATGGTCAGATTCGGAATCGCTTGAACGAGGAGCCATGTCTGGTGCAATTTTTGAAACATATGTATTTACTGAAATTTTAAAAAGTTATTGGCACAATGGCTTAGAGTCTAATTTTTATTATTACAGAGATACTGATCAAAAGGAAATTGATTTAATTATAGAAACCGGTGATACACTTTATCCAATTGAATTTAAAAAGACGGCTACGCCATCTTTAACAGCAACAAAAAATTTTGATGTTTTAAATAAATTGGGCAAAAAGGTGGGGCATGGTGCGGTAATTTGTTTTGTTGAGCGTGATGTTCCGTTATCAAAAGAAGTTACAGCAATTCCTGTTGGATATTTATAAATTATATTAAATGCAGTTTAATTTTGTCTTATAATTTTATCACATCTTAACATTCATTAAACTACCGGATTCGTATCTTTTAAGCCCTTTTTTGAATACAAAAATAGCTAAAAAGTACGTTACTACAGTAAAAGCTAAAAGCAATAGAAAGTAGTAAATATTAAAAGTCTTAATTAATTTTACAGGAAGTTCCGCTACAAAAAAACCGGGAATAATTGTAAACATAATAATTTTAAAAAACCCGGTAAAGCTTCCTTGTGGTGTATAAGTACAGAATGCAAGTGCAACATAAAGTTGTTCTGCTGCATCTTCAAAATTTCCAAAATAAAATGCCATAGACTGTGTTGTAACTTGAAAATTAAACAAAATTACGCTTGTAATTAAGCATAATGATATAAATGTAATTACCGGTAAAAATGATAACTGACCGAACATAATATAAATAATTATACCAAATAATACTTCACCGAGTCCGGGCAGTAAACTTTTACTTGTTGCAACACTCCAAAGTAAATTTTGTGGAGCTGTTATATGTTGGTCCAATTCGCCATTAGCTATTTTTTTTGCCAGTTCCCATGTTCCTCCGGCAAAAAATGAACACAACCCAAAATTAATAGATGATAAAGCTATTAAAATCATCATGTCGTTTGATTGCCAACCGTTAATAATTGGAAATCGTTTGAAAAATATTGTCCACATTATGGCAAATGATGTGTCGCCAATCATCATTCCAATTATTTGCATTATAAAACTTGTTTTATAAGCTGCTGCAGATTTAATATTAGTTTTAACCATTAATATTGAAAATTTTAAATATTTAACCGGCGTTGATAGAAACATTTTTCATGCCCCTTTTAAATGTTAGTATCGATAAAAAAACAAAAAATAATATCCAACAGCATTGAATAATTAAATATTTAAAAAATAAATTAATTTCAAAATTTACAATTGTTCTTGCCGAACCATAATAAAGATGCGTAAATGGTAAAAATTCAGCAATATGAGCAATTCTTTCCGGAAATAATGAGAGCGGGACTACCAGTCCGCCAAATATGTATTGAATTCGTTGATAAATCCATGCGAAAGGCTCTTGATCTTCCACCCAAAAAGATATTATTCCTATGATAAAATTTATAAAAAAATCCAATGTATAACCTAAAAATAAAAGTAATATTCCTAAAATAAAACTTGTAATACTTGGTAATTGTAATGGGCCGACTAAAATTATTGCAGACAATATTCCAATAAATAACGTACTAATCAAACCGGTAACAACTCTTCCTAAATAATTAAAATAATGAAAAAGTATAAAAGAATAAGGTTTATTTAAAGAAAGGGTTATGGCGCCGCTTCTGACATCTTCACCTATAAGTTGATCGGTTCTTGGTCTTGTTGATGATCTAAAACATTGGACTAAAACCATACTCCAAATTGTTGTTACAACAGTAAGTCCACCAACAGATTCTTGTCCTATTGCTTTATAACTTGCAATGTAAAGTTGTGAAAACATCCAAATTCTAAACATTACAGCAAAGCTTCTTGCAATAAGATTTGATTTATAAGTTGTGCGTGATTGTATACTTGTTTTTATTACGTAAAAATATTTTAAAATCTTTTTAGATACCATTATTTCTGCTCATTTGGTAAATATTTGATATTATCTCTTCCATCGGAGGTTCGTAGATATTTATATCTTTTATATCAAAATTATTTGTAGCAAAACTTAAAAGTTTATCCATGGAGCTTTTTTCCTGTTCAATTTCAATTTTTATGGAATACTTTGTTTGTTCAACTATTTTACCACCATCAAAATTAAAATTTAAAATCGGTTCTTCAGTGATAAATTCTATAATTTTTTTAGAGATAAAATTATTTTTTAGTTGTTCCGTAACTCCGTCAAATATTATTTTACCGTAATTTATTATAATTGTTCTATTTGCAAGCGTTTCTATATCACCGGCATCATGAGATGTTAAAAAGATTGTTACACCTTCTTGTTTATTTAGAAATAGTATTACTTCTCGAATTTGTTGTTTGGCTATTACATCAAGTCCAATTGTTGGCTCATCTAAAAAGATTATTTTGGGTTGATGTATTAACGATGCAACTATTTCGCATCGCATACGCTGGCCCAAAGACAATTTTCTTACCGGGGTATGTATTAAATTTTTAAGTTCAAATGATTCGACTAGAAAATCCAATCTTGATTTATATTTAGCCTGATCGAGTTCGTATAAACGTGAAAGTAAATTATATGTATCTAATGGGCTTAAATGATACCAAAGTTGTGATCTTTGGCCAAAAACGGAACCTATGCTGTAAGCTAATTTTTGTCTATTTTCAGCCGGATCGAGATCTAAAACTTTTATGTTGCCTGAGCTTGGATATAAAATTCCGGTCAACATTTTTATTGTAGTCGATTTTCCGGCTCCATTTGGCCCAATAAATGCCAAAAGTTCACCCGGTTCGACTGAAAATGATATGTGATCAACTACGGTAGTTTTTTTTGTTTGTTGGCTAAAAATGGAAGTTATACTTCCAAGTAACCCCGGTCTTTTTTGTTTTAGTTCAAAGATTTTTGTAAGATCTTTTACTTCTATAATTGGTTTATTCATTTTTTACACTTATTTTTTATTCAATTATTTTATTTTCTTCTTGCAACTCGTTAAATTTATTACCTACAAATGTAGCAACAAATATCCAAATTCCAACAATACCCAAAGAAACAACTGTTCCATAAAGAAATAATGGGGAAATTTTATTTATAGCACCGCCAAGTGATTTTGTAGTGCGTAGACCAACAGAATCAATCCAACCTTTTGATTTAAATCTAACATCTTTACTTGTTGGAACGTATAAAACTTCACTTGTAGGCTTGTTGAGTGCATAATTTAGCCCCTTAATTGCAACCGAAGCCCATAAAAAGATCCACATCATGTAGTTATTACCAAGACCTGATAAAAAAGAAACATAACTGGATAAAACAATAAGACCTATTGTCGTTGGGAATGCTATTAAGCAAAATTTTAAACCAAATTTTCTCATAAAGATACTTGTTCCGCCAAAAACCACGAAAATAAATGATAGAACATTAATTCCAAGACCTTGATATCCTTTAAAAACTGCAAATTCTTGATGTGATAATGTGCTTAAGGCTGAAACGCCCATTTGATACTCAATTATTGTTGATATTATCTCATAGAAGGAGGCAACAATAAAAATTCCAATGACATATGGACGTGTTAGTAAAAGTTTTATTCCTTCCAGAAAACCGGTTGCTTTTTTTTCCGAAAGCTCTGATTTTTTAGTTTCTTCGAGTTCCTTTTTAAATACCGATAAATATAATTTTATAAAGATGGGAGCAATTAAAACTAGAACACCACCTATAAAATAGACAATTGAAAAACCTTGTGTTTTTACAAGGTACATTTCTACCAAAACTCCAACCATAGTGGCTATTTGGATAAAAACGAATAAAAAGCCGTAACCTTTTTTTGCAAGATCCGTTGTCATAACACTTGCAATAAAAGAGTAGAATAGAGCAATTAGTATGGACCCATATGTTTCTAAAAATATATATAAAAACCAACCAAGGCCTTTTCCTGGAATCCAAGATACTAGTGGATAAAATTTTGATGTATCATTAATAGAAACAATATTTGGGTGTGTAATTAAAAAGCTTAAGATAATAAATGTAAAACCGTAAAAAGCACACATTATATAAATTAATGTATTTTTTTTAAAAAGATCTACCAATTTACTATAACCAAGAGCAACTGCAAACATAAGTAATGGTGTAATTATTTTTATCACAGGTTGGTATTTTTCAAATCCTACAAAAAGGTTGAACAACGCATCTTTTGTTACTCTTAACATCCAGTAGTTTCCAACTATTAGCATCATGGCGCCAGCTAGAATGCCGAATTTTTTATATTCTTCTTTAGTAAGATCGCCCCAAAGAGCTTTAATTATTTTAGATATCATAAGTATCCCCTCACAAAAGGTTAGAAATGTTAATAAAATATCTCAAAAAATAAAATATATACGCAAGTATTTACGTATATTGGGGAAAATGCCATACAAAGCTTTTATATTTACTGTAAAATAAGTTGGAAGCCAAATCTTTACTGGATTTTCCTCGTAAAGATGTTTGTTGAAAAAGATTGAACATCTTTACATCTCAGTATTTCATTAAATTATTTTAAAATCAAGTAAAAGTAACTTGAAAATCAAGCTTATTTTAGGACTTTTTCCATAGATTTATGACTGATATTTTAGATATAAAGTTGGCCAAATTGTAACTTTAAGTTTGGATTTGGCTAATAAATTATTATTTTCTATATCATTTGAATTATATTTATAATTTCTATAAACTATAAATATGCATAGTATTTAATTAATTTTTGGGGGGATTATGTTAAAACGAAATTATATAAAAATACTTTTATTGCTAATTAGTATTTTTCAGACTTTAAAACCTAGTTATATTGTTTTTGAAAAAACAAAAAAATCAAAAAAAATCGTTGATTTAGCTACTTATGACTATGTATATAAAAATATTTTAAATAAATATACTTATCCAATGAGCTCTATTAATAAAGAACTTTTAGATGATAATGATTTAAAAAATTCTTTATTTGATCAAGCTAAGTCTGAAGCCGAAGCTGAAGAAGAAATTATAAGAGAAAAGGTAAAAACTTATAATTCCAATTTGGATGTTTTGTATGTGCCAAATATATTTTTAGAAATGGCTTTTACTTTGGCATATTTCACAGATTATAATAAAGATAAAAATTTATTTGATATTCCTGATAATGTTAAAAATTTAAAAAATGCTTTTTTAAATGGTCAAAATGTAGATAGTTATTCAGAAAATCTTGGTTCAAATCTTTTTTGTAAATTTAAAGAAATAAAAGATGAAATAGAAAAAATTTGCGGTCCTATAACCAAATCAAATTTTTACTTAGACATTTCATTTTTAGATGATTTAGATACTGAAAAAATCATTGAAAATATCGACGGTTTCAATAACCATTCATTTATCGTATATAGTAATTATTATGTAAATAATTTAATTATTCAGATATTAAATTCCAATAAAGATAAAGAATTAAAAGAAATCTTTAGTTTTTTAATAGAATCTTTCAAAAATGTTATAAAAGAAAATGTTTTAACATCTGTCGAAGATTTTTATTATTATTTGCTAGCCGGATACAGTATTGAAAAAAACAATATTTTTAATATGGAAGGCAATATTTTTGGTTTTGATCGTTCGCCAAGAACTAAACTAAAAGATTTTATTCCAGGTATTAAAAATTTTATTTTTGGTGTTGAGACTGGATCTTATTATTTATCTATGTTTAATTTTTGTAGGTATGAATCATTTTTTAATTTTGTAGGCAATAATTATGATGTTGATAAATATGATCAATCCAAATCTATGATGGATGCTTTATTTAAAGATATATATGATATGGTTAAAGAAGAATATTTTGAATATCAATCAAAAATATTTAATAAAATATTTGATACCGAAATTGAAAATCACTCAAAATCAAATGATTTTTATTTGTATAGATATTCTAATGTCTTTGAAAATGATAAGGGTAAACTGGACACAAATTTTAGGGAAAAATTCTTTTTAGATGAGACCGGACAGTTTAGATCAATTTCTTTTGCAAATAATTTATTTGGCGGAATGATTGGTGATCCAAATGCTTCTACTTTATATTTTTTTCTAGGAAGCGGTTTAACTGAAAAAGCTCATATATTATATAGTCTTCCAGTTAAAAAAACTCTTATTTGGGATAAAGATAATATCTTTTATATTTCACCATTTAGTACAATATTGTCATTTTTTTCAGCCGGAGAATGGTTTCATACCAGAACTAAAATTGCTAATTCAGGATTGCCAACCGTAGAGTTTATTGCATCATATCAAATTGTTATAAGAGGGCTTTATAATTTTATTTTAGTTGAGTCTAAAGATTTGGATGAATTTTTTAAAGATTTTAAACCATATAAAGAGTATAAAAATAAAGAAGATATCCCGGATGAAATAAATGATAAAATGGATGAAATTCTTATAAATTTTACAGAAAAATCTATAACTTTAAATCCGGATAGACTTAAAGAAAAATCAAATATTTTGTTTGGTGATTTTAGCTTTCAAGATCAAGATAAAAAATTTAACGAAGTTTTAAACAGAAAAGCTATTTTATACAAAAATTTTTAGATTAAATTTTTATATAAATCGAAATAGCCAAAATATCCTTTTTTTGTTATTGAGCTTTTAAATATTATATATAAATTTATATATAATAACGTAAAAGTTTAAATAATTGTTTTTAAATCAGGATTTATTTTATGAAACTTTCTCTTTCTTGGATATTTGATCATATCAATGCCGATTGGCGCAAGCAAGATATTGATTATCTTATTTCTAAATTTAATGCCGTTTCCGGCGAAATGGAAGATTTTTATAAAGTAAAATTTAATTTAAAAAACTTTGCAATAGGCAGAGTGATAGAAATTAACCACAAAAGCGTTAAATTGAATATTCCCGAATGGGATAAAGATGAAAGCTTTCCGGTAAGATCCGATGCAATTATTAACCACTATTTTATGGTAACAAGTGATGAATTGGGAATTCGTTATGCAAAGTTAAATGACTTTAATTTGGCAAAAGAAGGTCTTATACCGGATTTATACTTACAAGAAAAAGAATTGGACGGTTCTTGGAAAGAAAAATTTGAAACAGAAGATATAATACTTGAAGTTGATAACAAATCCATAACAAACAGACCCGACATGTGGTGTCATAGAGGCTTTGCAAGAGAAATTGCAGCTTTTATGGATCTTGAATTTTTGCCGGAATCTAAATTTTTGGATGAAAAACCTGTATTTGATTTTGATAAAAAGACAAAAATAACCAAAACCAATCCAATATCGATAGTTATTGATGATGAGTCAGCTTGTGCAAGATTTTCAGGAATTTATTTTGAAAGTATTAAAAATAGACCTACCGATATTTTGATTTTAAGTAGGTTTTTAAAAATCGATGTAAGACCTATAAATATGCTTGTTGACCTTACAAATTATTTAATGCTTGATTGGTCTCAGCCTGTGCATGTTTATGATGCAAAAACGATTGAAGGCGAAAAAATCATTGCAAGGTCCGCAAAAAAGCATGAAAAACTTAAACTGTTGGATGAAGTTGAAATTGAATTGGTTGAACAAGATTTGGTAATAGCAGATAATAAAAAAGTTTTGGGACTTGCTGGAATTATGGGGGGATATTATTCCGGAATATCAAAAGATACCACATCGGTGTTCTTTGAATCGGCAAATTTTGATCCTGCTGTAATTCGTAGAACGTCATTAAGACATAAAGTAAGAACTGAAAGTTCAATGCGATTAGAAAAAACTTTGGATAAAAATTTAACAACGCAAGCAATTTTACGTTTTTTAAATTTACTAAGAAGTTATAAATTGGAGTTTATCGCTGCAGATGAAATAATTTCAGTTGGAACTCCGGCTAAAGAAGTAAAAATTGAATTATCACATGAATTTTTGGAAAAAAAATCAGGAATAGAGTTACAAGAATATGATGTTACATTGCCTCTGACAAGACTCGGGTTTAAAGTTGAAATAAATACTCAAGAAAAAAATGGGTTTCCTGAAAAAATATATTCAATTCTTGTTCCAAGCTTTAGAAGTTCAAAAGATATAAGCATAAAAGAAGATATTTTGGAAGAAATTATACGTTTCTATGGTTATGATAAAATTAGTTTGGAATTACCTCAAATTTCAAAAATACCAAATGATTTATCACATATCTTTAGATTAAGAGATATAAAAAATTACTTAATTAATACTGCAAAAATGACAGAACAACAGAATTATATCTTTTTAAATGAGATATTTTTGCAATCCATAGGTCTAAAAATTGAAAATATTGTAGCCGAGGTGGTAAATCCGGTTTCTACAGATATGTATAGATTAACAAATTCTTTATTGATAAATTTATTTAAGAATATAAAAGATAATTTTGCATATCGCGATAGTCTTCGTTTTTTTGAATTTGGCAGGGTTTGGAAGCAGGGCGTTAAGGATGATATTGTAGAAAAAAGATCTTTGGCAGGTATCTTTTTTGAGAAAAAGTCGGCTGTAAATTTTTATTCTTGCAAATCGTATATTACAGATATTTTAAATTTAGTTGGAATAAATTTTAAAGAAACAGTTTGGGAACAGGTAATAAAACCTGATTATGTATGGGCAATGCCATATCAAACAGCTAAAATATTTTTGGATGGTAAAAAAATAGGTATAGTAGGAAAAGTTGATCCTTCATTTTTATCAAAATTAGATGTTTTGCCGGAAAGTGATGCTTTCTTTTTTGACTTGGATGGTGATTTTTTAATTAATCATATGGCAAAAACAAAGAAATTTGTTCCGCTGTTAAAATATCAAGAAACATATTTTGATTTAAGTTTATTTGTTCCACTAAATGTCAAAACAGTTGATATTGAATCAAAACTTAAAAAAGTAAGCGATTTAATAATAAATGTTGATTTGATAGACTCTTTTGAACGTGAAGAATGGTCAGATAAAAGATCTTTAACATTTAGAATTTTATTGGCAGATCCGGAAAAAACAATAGAAAAAGTCCAAATAGACGAGGTTTGGCAGAATGCTGTGAAAACACTTGAAAAATTAGATATAAAACTGAGGGATTAATTTTGAGCAATATTAAGTTTTTTAGAACAAAAAAAGAAAAAATTTATTGGACACTATCTTGGGTTTTGACTGCTTTTTTGATGACACTGGATCGCTTATCAAAAAACTTTGTTTTAGATAATTTTAAAAATGGATCAGTCAAAATTTTTGACGGTTTTGATATTACATTGTCTTTTAATAGAGGTGTGAGTTTTGGATTTTTAAATTTTAGCCAAGATCGTTTGTTTTATATTTTATCTATATTTATTGCTATTTTTACTTTAATTTTTCTTATGTATACATCGATTATGTTTAAAAAGGGTGAATCAACTTGGTTTAACTTTTTTATTTTGGCCGGTGCTTTTTCTAATTTGCATGATAGATTTTTATATGGTGCAGTTATAGATTTTGTTGATTTATATATAAAATCTTGGCATTGGCCCATATTTAATTTAGCTGATGTTTTTATAGTTTTTGGTGTTTTTGGTTTGCTTGGAAGAATGTTTTATCATGATTATTTTGGAAAAAATTAGGGAATTTTGTTTTGATGTTTCCACATTGTTTGGGATAGGACAAGGTTTTTTGGGTTCTTTTGTGGCATCTTTAATATCTTTACCTCTGGTGTTTTTATCCAGATTTTTTTATGATGTTTTACCAATAGATTATTTTTTATGGTTTTTTGGAACCCTTTTTATTTTATCTCTTTTAATAATTTTTCTTGCATTAGGTTTTGTAACCGATGAAGACAAGACTTCAATAGTTTTAAATAAAACCATAGGAATGATGTTTGTTTTTATAGGAATAAATTTAAAATTTAAATTAGTTGTTACCGGCTTTGTAATGTTTCATATATTTCGTTTTTTTGGGCCATTTATATTTTATAGAATTTTTAATCGTAGAGTGGAAACTTTGCCATCTTATGTAGCACCTCTTTTTGGAGATGTTATCTATGGAATTGCTTGTAATATAATTTTAAGTGTTATGCTTTGGGTTGCTTCTTGATTATTAATATTTTTTCGAAATATTTTAATAAGATATTAAATTTTGTTTATCCAAAATTTTGTAAATCATGCGATGTTTTACTTGATAATAACTTTGTTTTTTGTCATAACTGTTGGGATAGTATAAAACCTATTGCTTCATTGGATATTAATATATCTCTTTCAAAAAAAATTACGGTTTATGCTGCAAGTTCTTATTCCGATCCATTAAAAAAACTTATGTTTGAAAAATTTTATTCTAAAAATGTTGTTTTTTGTAAAAATTTAGCTTTTGTTATGTATAAAAAAACTATTATAAAAGATCTGCAACTTGATTATTTGGTTCCAATTCCATTGCACTGGTCTCGTTATGCAAAACGTGGTTATAATCAATCTGAAGTTATAGCAAAAGAACTTTCAAAATTATTAAATATTCCGGTTTTAGATATTTTAAAAAGAAATAAAAAGACTTATTATCAATCAACACTTTCCGTTAAAGATAAATATCTAAATCTTAAAAATGCATTTGATATTAAAGATAAATATAAAAATAAATATTTATTAAAAGATAAAAAAATATTAATTATTGATGATCTTTTTACAACAGGAGCAACAGCAAGTAATGCTGCAACTGTTTTATTTAAAGAATTTCCGGAATCAGTAGATTTGGTTGTTGCTTGTCGAATTGTTTAAAATTTTACTTTTTACTTTTCCTGAAAGTTTAACGGTATTATTTTTTATATCAAAAAAAGCTTGATTTGATTTTAACGTGGCTATTTTTTTATTTTTATTTATAAATTTTGTTTTTACATTTTTACAAGATGCTGTTTGCGATTCTCTGCAAATCTCACCGTAATCCGCAATTATAAAAAGTGTAGTGTTTTTTTTAGAAAAAAATTTTTGTAATTTAAATTTTTCTATTTTTATATCGGTTAAAGTTTGAGCTTGCTTAATTATATTTTTATTATTTTTAACTTTATTATTTTTAACAATAAAGAATAATAATAAAATAGCTGTAAAAGCCAAAAATGTTATAAAAATTATTTTGTTTTTTTTCATAATATTTTAATTTAACATATCTTTATGGTGTTGTAATTTTTTGATATTTATAAATTTTAATTAGTAGTTAGTTAGTAGGGGTTTAAAATGAACGAGAATAATTTTACAAATTCGTTTGCCCATGTTTTAAATGATGCTATTTTAATTGCAACTCAGCATAATCATTCAACAATTCAAGTGTTACATTTTTTAAGTGCAGCATTGAATAATGATTTTTGCCTGTCGGCTTGTAACGATTTAAATATAGATACACAAGAATTACAAAATTTAATTAAAATTGAGTTTGAACGCATTCCAAAAATATCCGGCGGTCAACCTTCGGTTGACTATTCTTTACAAAAATTTTTATCTGAATGTCAAAATTTGGCAAAAGAATTTGGTGATGAATTTATAAGTTTGGATGTTGCATTATTGGTATTTTCAAAAACAGATCTTTTACCGGTTGCAATTATAAACTTTTTGAAAAATAATAATTTTAATTATAAAAATATAAAAAAATGGGTTGATGATTTAAGGCAGGGGGAATCCGTGAAAAATCAAAATGTGGAAAATCAATATAAAGCTTTGGAAAAATATTGTTCAGATATGACAAAATTGGCTAAAGATGGAAAGTTGGATCCGGTAATTGGCCGTAATGATGAAATTCGTAGAGTTGTTCAAATACTTTCCAGGCGTACAAAAAATAATCCGGTACTTGTTGGTGATCCCGGTGTTGGTAAAACTGCGATAGTTGAAGGAATTGCGCAGCGAATTGTAAATAACGACGTTCCGGAAAGTTTACGTAATAATAAAATATTATCTCTTGATATGGGAGCTTTAATTGCTGGAACCAAATTTAGGGGAGAATTTGAAGAAAGATTAAAGGCAATACTTACAGATATTGAAAAATCAAAAGATTCAATAATTTTATTTATTGATGAACTTCATATGCTTGTAGGTGCCGGAGCTGCCGGCGGTGGAATGGATGCTTCAAATTTATTAAAACCGGCATTAGCACGAGGAATGTTACATTGCGTTGGAGCAACAACTACTCAGGAATATAAAAAATATATAGAAAAAGACGCCGCTCTTGAGCGAAGATTTCAGCCGGTTTTAGTTGAAGAACCATCAATTGAAGATACAATTTCAATTTTGCGTGGAATAAAAGAAAAATATGAATTACATCATGGAATTCGCATTAAAGACTCTGCTCTTGTCAAGGCAGCGCAACTTTCAGCCTCAATGATTTCAGATAGATTTTTGCCGGATAAAGCCATAGACCTTGTTGATGAAGCCGCTTCTTTAGTAAAAATGTCCATTGATTCAAGACCTGAAGATATCGATAAGCTAGAAAGAGAAATAAGAACTTTGGAGATAGAGAAAGTAGCACTTGATAAAGAAAAAGATGAAAAGTCTCAAGAAAGATTAAAAGAAACAAAAAAAGAATTGGCTAATCTTAAAGAGAAAAATAAAGAGCTATTAAAAACATGGAAATCCGAAAAAGAACCGCTGGAACGTATTCAAAAAATAAAAGCTGATATAGAAAAAACTAAAGTAGAATATGCAAACGCAGAACGTGATGGTGATTTTGATAAAGCATCAAGATTGAAATATGGAAAACTTGTTGAATTGGAAAAAGAATTGGAACAAGAACAAAGTAAATTAAAAAATTTAAAATCGCATTTAATAAAAGAAGAAGTTGATGAAGATGATATAGCAACAGTACTTTCTCGTTGGGTTAAAATTCCTGTTGAAAGATTAAAAAAAGATGAAAGCCAAAAATTAATAGACATGGAAGATGAACTTAAAAAACGAGTTGTTGCTCAAGATCAGGCTATTAAACTTGTTGCAAATAGAATTCGTGTACACAGAGCCGGTATTGCTGAACAAAATAAGCCAATTGGTTCATTTTTATTTTTAGGGCCGACCGGTGTTGGAAAAACTGAAGTTGCAAAAACTTTGGCATCATTTTTATTTAATGATGAAAATAAGTTAATTAGAATTGATATGTCAGAATATATGGAAAAGCATTCTGTAGCTCGTTTAATAGGTGCTCCTCCGGGTTATGTTGGATATGAAGAAGGTGGACAGTTGACGGAAAGTGTTAGAAAACATCCATATTCTGTTTTATTAATTGATGAAATAGAGAAAGCACATCCTGATGTATTTAATTTATTTTTACAAATATTGGACGATGGACGGCTTACCGATTCTCAGGGTAGAACAGTGTCTTTTAAAAATTGCATAATAATTATGACTTCAAATATTGGTTCGGATATAATTTTAAAAGCCGGATATGTTGATGATAAAGTAAAAAAAGAAATAGACTCTTTGTTATTTAAATATTTTAGACCTGAATTTATAAATAGAATTGATGATATTGTTTATTTCAATTCTTTAACAAAAGAAAATATAAAAGATATTGTTTTGGTGCAATTAAATAGATTAAAAGAGCGATTAAAAGAAAAAAGTATAAATTTAAATATACATGAAAGTGTAATTAAAAAATTGGCAGAGCTTGGCTTTACTCAAGAATTTGGAGCCAGACCTTTAAAAAGAGCTATAGAAAGTTATATTGTAAACCCATTAGCTGTAAAGATTCTTGAAAACGAAAACAAAAAAGAATTTAATATTAATGTTCAAGGTGAGAGAATAGATATCAAATAAATCTATTGAAATAAAAAAGGGCCGTATGAAAACAGCCCTTTTTTTATTTCAAACTTTTATCTATAAATTCTTGTGCAAAATGTTTATTTTGAACATATAAAACTAAATCAAGTAAAAGTCTAAATGCTCCATTTCCGCCAACTCTTGGAATTATTAAATCAGCTTGATTTTGAAAATAAAAAAGTGTATTCGCTGGGCATGTCTTTATGCCGGTAGCATCAACTGTTTCAAAATCTAAAAGATCATCGCCAAAATATAATATTTCTTCTTTTGAAATATTATATTTATTTTGAATTAATTTAATTTTTTCAATTTTGTTATTATCAATACCTGTAAAACACAAATCATCAGCAATGCCAAGCATTTTTGCTCTGATTTTTGTAGCTTCATCAGTTCTACCGGAAATAAAAGCAATTTTTATTAAATTATTTTTTATTGCTGTGCTAATTCCAAAACCATCTTGAACGCAAAAACTTTTGCCTTTAAATTTTGAATAATCCGTATCTTCAGGATATTGGCTTTCGGCTAACATAAGACTTGCATCTGTAAGACAACCGTCTATATCTGTAATAATAATTTTTATTTGCTTTAATTGATCAATGAGTTTTTTATTATTTAAATTTTCTAAAAACCATTTTTTATCTGATTGTGCATTATTCATAAATATACTCCCAAGTTATAAATTTATAATTTATATAGTATAGATGAAAATGGTTTTGGAAAATATTATTTTTTGGATACTTTTTTAAGAATTTCGTCAGCTTGAGTATAATCATCTATTGCAAAATCTGCATGATATAAAATATCTTTATTTTGATTGTTTTTGATAGCAACAAGAGTCATGCCGGCTTTTTTAGCAGCACTAAATCCTGAAATGGAATCTTCAAAAACCAAACATTCTTCAGGTTTTACATTTAATTTTTCTGCTGCATGTAAAAAAACGGCAGGATCCGGTTTTGCTTTTCTTCCAACATGTTCCATAGAGTATATATTTGATCCAAAAAATTTTTTAAAATCTAATTTTTGGGAAAGTAATTCTAATGTTGGAATACTTGCATTTGTTCCAACACTTGTTGGAATACGACTTTTTTTCAAAATATTATGAAAATTTTCAAATCCGTTGATAAAATTAATAGGATATTTTTGCATATATTCTACAGACATTTTTACTTTTTCTTCTATTAATTCTTCCAATGGTTCTTGAAAATTAAAAGATTGTTTAAAAAAAGATGCAGCTTGCGGTAATCCGCCTCCGGCAGTATTTTTTAAAATAACTTTTTGATCTTCGGTTAATTCTGTAATACCTCTTTTTGCCAAGAAGTCATAAATAACTTTTTGCCAAACATGTTCCGTATCAATAATTGTACCGTCCATATCAAAAATAACGGCTTTAATTTTTGATTCCAATAAAGAGATTTTGTTCATTTTTTCTTTTTTCATAATATTTTTCCCCCAACAACTAAAATTTACTCCTTTTTTATGTTTTTTAATATAAAAAGCTAAAAAAACCTGTTTTTTTGCTGATATAAAGGGATAATTTTAGTGACTGTTTATAGTAAATGTTTATTAATCGAATGTCAAATAGTAAATATATGAATGGACCAAAAAGCTATTTTTGATAAAAATTTCAATATATGACATATTATTTCTGTTAAATAATGTGCTATTTATTGGAGAGCTATTATGTTACAACATTTGGCCATAATTCCTGATGGAAATCGTCGTTGGGCTAAACAAAATAAATTAAAATCCATAATGGGCCATAAATTTGGCATGGATGCATTTAAACGAACTATAAAATTTTGTATGAAACGTGGTATAAAATATCTTTCTTTTTATACGTTTTCTTTGGAAAATTTTAATAGGCCGGAAGATGAAAAGAATTATTTATTTCAGTTGTTATTGGAACAAACAAAAAATCAGCTTAAAGAATTTATTGATAATCAAATTAGAGTTAGATTTATCGGTGATAAATCCGTCTTTCCAAAAGATCTTGTTGATTCAATAGAATCACTTGAAGAACAAACAAAATCTTTTAATAAACTAAATCTTAATTTACTTTTTTGTTATGGTGGCAAGCGTGAAATTATTCATGCTGTAAAAGATATTGTAGAAAAAGTAAAATCAGGTCTTTTAGATATTGATAGCTTAAATGAAAAAAATTTTTCAGACTATCTTTGGACAAAGGATATTCCTGAACCGGAATTAATAATAAGAACAAGCAAAAGAGCAAGACTTAGTAATTTTTTACTTTATCAGAGTGCTTATTCGGAATTAATGTTTTTAGATATTTTTTGGCCGGATATTACTGATGAGATTTTGCAAAAATGCTTAGATGATTTTCAGGATATAGAAAGAAATTTCGGAAAGTAAATTTTTAAAAATTGGAGAAGGGTAATGAGAGAAAAAGTTTCCGTATTGGGTGCCGGGGCTTTTGGCACAGCTATAGCTAATCTTTTGGCAGATAACGGATTTAATGTTTATCTATGGTCATATGAAAACGATTTAGTTTTTCAAATTAATGTTGAACATGAAAATAAACTTTATTTACCCGGATTTAAATTAAATGAAAATATATTGGTAACAAATGATCTAAAACAAGTTATTCAAGATACAAATTTTATATTTCAAGCAATACCTGTAAAATTTTTAAGATCAGTTTTGGTCCAAGTAAAAGATTATATTACAAAAGATCAGGTTTTTATTTCTTTAAGTAAGGGAATTGAAGAATCAACCTTATTGTTTCCCACACAAATAATAGAATCTGTTTTGGAAAATAAAAATAAAGTTTTTGCTTTATCCGGTCCAAATTTTGCTCATGAAATTATTGAAAAACAATTTACCAGATCGGTTCTTGCCGGAAGTCATGATTTTTATTCTTTAAAAATAAGTAATATATTAAAAAATAATTATTTTAAAATCGATGAATCAACAGATTTAATAGGTGTCCAAGTTGGTGGTGCGCTAAAAAATGTAATATCTCTTTTAGCCGGAATATCTTCAGGTTATCAACTGGGTAAAAATACAATTGCATTTATTGTCACAAAAGCATTCGAAAATGCATCTAATTTAATAGTTTCTCTTGGCGGACAAAAAGAAACAATATATGGTCTTTCAGGTTTTGGTGATCTTTATCTAAGCTCTACAAGTCCATTTGGTAAAAATTTTATGTTTGGTTTTGAGATTGGTAAACTAATTAAAAGTGGTGATTTTGATAAAGATATATTTTTTAAGAGTAAAATTTTACCTGAAGGTGTAAATGCAATAACGCCATTACATGAGCTTATTATTAAAAGTAATTTAGATTTGTATCACTTAGATTTGGCTTATAAAATTATTTTTGAAAGTTTTAAATTTATAATTGAATAACAAAGAAATTTTATGAAGAAAATATTTTTTATTCTAATTTTATTTTTTAATAATCTATTTTCTCTAAATTTAGGTCAATTTTTTATATTAACTTTGCCAAATACAAGTTCTCAAAAAGATCTAGCATCTTGGCTATCTAAAACTAAACCTGCCGGAGTAATGCTCTTAGCACAACATGTGAAAAATCGAAAAGAAACAAAAAAACTTACAGCTTTTTTACAAAGTGAAGCAAAAAAATTAAAAATTCCAAAATTAATAATAGCTATAGATTGGGAAGGTGGCATAGTATCACGACCAAATGAAATGGGAGGCTTTTTTTCTGTACCTGCGCCAAAAAATCTAGGAAAAATAAATAGAACATATTCTTTTTTATCAGGTAAATTAATCGGACAACAGATGCGTGATGCCGGTATAAATATGAATTTTGCGCCTAGCTTGGATTTATTTGATCCGAATAATTTTGTTTTAGGTTCAAGAATTTTTTCTAGTGATCCGGAAAAAGTTCTTGATTTGGCTTCAGCTTTTGCGTCAGGATTAGAAACTGAAGGTATAATTCCTGTTTATAAGCATTTTCCTGGTTTAGGAGGCGGAGGACTTGATACTCATTTACATCAAGTTGAAGTTAAATTAAATAAAAAAGAATTTAAAAAACAGGTGTTACCGTTTAGAAAAATTTTAGAAAATAAATTTGATCCATTTATAATGGTTACTCATGCAAAATATCCAAGTATATTTGAAAATTTACCATCAACATTGTCTCCAAAGGTTGTTAATTGGATAAAAAGTAAAAATAAAAATGCTTTTCTGATTACAGATGATTTTTTTATGACTGGTGTACAAATTAAATCTGATTTGTCAGATCTTGTTTTAGATTCGATATTTGCCGACTTTAACTTAATTATTTATTCGGCTAAAAATAATGAAGAAGCTGATTTAATTGAAAAACTTAATAATAAGTTAAATTATATTTCACAAGAAAAAAAAATAATTTTAGAAAAACAGATAAATAAGATTATAGAATTTAAGAATAAAAAAATAGTTGATTTAGAAAATAAAGTTATTTTAGCTGAAAAGAAATTATCAAAATATTTAGCATCAGTGGCTATAAAAGAATTTTATGAAAATTTAAAAATAAATAATTGTTTATTAATTACTGTAGATATTTCAAAACTTCGTCCGGGACAAGATTGGTTTATAAAAGATAAAAAAAGTTATCTGGCAAAATCACTTGAAAAATCAGTTACAAATTTTAAAGAGTTAATTTTTAATCCAAAAGATAAAAATTGTGTAAATTTAATTTTAGATTTTATAAAAAACAATAAAAATTACAAAAATATTATATTGAGTAGTTTTTTTTATGGGCAAAGTGTTTGCAACGATAATCAGAAAATAATTCTAGAAAGTTTAAATAGTTTTTGTACTCAAAAAAATAACATAAATTTGATAACTATATCTTTGGCACACCCATATGAACAAACCATATTAAAAAATTCAAAAATATTTAATTTGGGTAGTTTTTCAAAACCGATGTTAAAAGAGGTCGCAAGTAGATTAACGGATAATTACTTACCTGAACAAAGTTTAATTTTAGAACAGTTAAAAGAAAAATTGAAAAATAAAAAATTTGGGTTACTTTGTCATAATTCAAGTTATCTTAATATTAAAAACAGTAAAAGTTTTTTGCCTGATTTGCTATTTGATTTTGCAAAAAAACAACAAGATAATACACGACTGTTTAAGTTATTTTCACCGGAACACGGTTTGTTTGGCAATATAGATGCTGCTAAAAATATTGATTCAGAAAAAACAAGTAAATGGGATTGTCCGATTTATTCTTTGCATGGTGAGCACAAAAAACCTACAAAAGAAATGCTTTCAGGCTTAGATATATTGGTTATAGACTTGCATGAAATTGGAATTCGAGCATTTACTTATCTAAGTACGCTAAAACTAGTTTTAGAATCTTGTGCTGAAAAAAATTTGCCTGTAATTGTTATGGATTATCCCAACCCAATATATTTTTGGGAATCACAAGGTCCGGAATTAAATAAAGAGT
This sequence comes from candidate division TM6 bacterium UASB340, assembly GCA_001468925.1. Lineage (GTDB taxonomy): Bacteria > Babelota > Babeliae > Babelales > UASB340 > UASB340. The sequence continues at coordinate 57,848 of LDIX01000006.1, forward strand.
ATGAATCTTTTGTAGGAATGGTAAAAACGCCATTAATTCATGGTCAGACTATTGGTCAAATTGCAAAAGATTTAACAGCAAAGCAGGCTGGTGCCAACCTGGATCTAAATATCATAGATATCTATAATAAAAATAATTTTAAAAATTATTATAAAGCCGGTTATTATTTGCCAGCATCGCCAAATTTGGCAAGCCTGGAATCTGTTTATTGCTATCCAATTACTGTTTTTATTGAGGGGACAAATTATTCAGAAGGTCGTGGAACAAATTTTCCCTTTCAGCAAATTGGGGCTCCTTGGATTGATGGTCAAAAATTGGCATGTACTTTGAATTCAAAAAAGTTACCGGGAATATATTTTGAATCTGTAAAATTTATTCCAGAATCGATTATTGGTAAATCTGTTGATCCAAAATATAAAAATATTCTTTGCAATGGTGTTTTTTTACATATTTATGATTTAGAAATTGCTGAACCAATAAAAATAGCAAAAACTATTTTACAAACTTTATTTAGTCTTTATCCTGAACAATCTGAGTTTATAAAATTTGGTAATATATATTTTATAGATCATTTGGTTGGTAATGATTCTTGGCGAAAAGATTTGGTAAAATAAATTTATTATGCATCTTAAATATTTAAAAAAAATAATATTCTTTATTTTTATATCACTAAATTTAGAATTAATTTCTATGGATCAATGTCCGAATTATTTTAAATTGTCGGATATAAATAGAAATTATACAGATAAAGATCTGATTGGAGAGGGGGCTAATAAAAAAGTTTATAAAGTTTTTTCTTCTAATTCAATTCGTCCATTGGCTTTGGTTATTTACAAATCCGGAGAATACACAAATAATTCTTTTCAAAAAGAACTATTTTTCTTAAAAAATCCGGAGTGCAAACATGCAAACATTATAACTTTATATGATTTTGATGAAAAAAAAAAAGAATTTTTAATGGAATGCGGTGTGGCTGGAAATTTTCGTTATTTTATAAGAAATTGTCGTAATCAAAGATTAAAAAAAAATAAAATTGAAAAAGCTACTACTTTATCTAAAAAAATACATTATCTAATTACTATTTTATCGGTTATTGTTTTTTTACATGATAAAAATATTATTTTGAGAGATTTAAAACCTGATAATCTTATATTTGTTAGGGGTGCATTAAAGCTTATAGATTTAGAGTCTTTAATAGAAATTCCGCGAGATAAAACATATGTAAAAGATGGTTTATTTTTAACGACCATTCCATATGTGGATCCTGCAATTTATGGATCAAAATTATCTGATGAAAATGGAATATGTTATTATAGCTGTTATCTGGAAAATGATATTTATTCGATTGCAATGTTAATTTTTTATGTAATATATGAAAATGATTTTTTTTATAAATTTGTTGAAAAAAAAGTTTTAGAATCAAAAGATCCGGAGTTTTTAAGTGAAGAAAAAGATTTGGTTAAATCCGTTAAAAATATTTTGGAAGATTTTAGTAAAATTAAAATAATAATGAAAAAATATTTGTTAGATAAAGACGAACGGTTGAATTTGAATAAAATAGATTTTTTTTATAATGGATTGGAAGATACATCTGTCAAAGATAAGATAAATAATTTAATAGAAAAATGTTGGGGATTTATATTGGATAGACCTAGCGCAAAAGAAATTTTAGCAGAACTTATTGAAATAAAAAAAATAGTTGACGATAAAATAAATAAAAATTAAATCTAAAATTAAATTCTTGTTAGTTTTATATTATTTTTAATTAATAAATCTTTCATATCAAAAAATAACTTCCAGCCGTATTTTGTAAGTTTTCCATCAAATCTTGGTAATTTAACTTCATGCAAATTAAAAAGTTTTGCAGTTGTTATGATTCCCTTAAAGGTTCTTATGCCAGGTTTTGTAACTGTAAGTTTTTTAATATTAAGTGTTCCAAAGCTTTTTATAATTTCTTGACGTAATTCAAATTCAACAAATTTTTCAACAGACTGTTTTTCAGCAAATAGTCCATTATCGTTAATTTTTATTTGATTGTTTTTATTTTTTTTAATCAAAAGCTTGTTTGTAACAATAATCTGATTAGGTGAAAAATAGAATGTTTTAAACTTTAAAAATGCTGTGAATGATAATAAAAGAACTATGTACATAAAAAATTTTGATTTTTTTGAATATTTTTTATTACTTAAAATAAAAAAAGTTATTAATGGTATTAATAACAAAATAAAAATATTTATTTTGCCAAAACCCATTAACCAGTTCTTTTGTCCTATACTCATAATTTTTTTCCAAAAATTTGTCGAAATATCTAAAAAATATATCAAATAATTATTGGGAATATTTATTAATTCAGTGAAAAATACAAGAGAGCTTAGTGTTAAAAAAATAGATAAAAATGGTACGAAAATTAGATTGCCTATAAAGCTCATAATAGATATTGATAATCCCCAATGAATTAATATCGGCAAAGAGATAAGTGTAATAATAAGTTGTGTTTCAAAAAATATAATTAAATAGTTAAAAATTTTTTGAAAAATAGCTTTTAAGTTCAATGTTATATATTCGTAAATTTATTCAAGTTTTTTAATTACAATTTTTTCCAGATTACTAAGATTATTGGCATCTTTTTTTTGCTTTATTATATTGGGCAAAATTTTATTTAAATAATCAAATGTATTATCTGTTGAAATATTGTAATTATTATTTTTTATATGCGCAAGAATATCTTTTTGTACCCAATTTGTAATGATATTTAAGTAACCTATTAATTGAAAAGTTTTGTGACCATTTGTTTTTAGTTTTTCATCCAAATACTTTTTAATAACAATATTTTTTATAAATTGCTGTATTATGTGCTCTTCAATTATTTCATTTGCTAAAACTTCGTATTTTTCAGTTTTTGCTGTATTTATATAATTGTCTTTAAAACTATTAAATTCTGTGCATGTTGGGTTTGGTAATCTTTTTTCGACATTTAACGCAGAAAGAATATATTTTTTTATTTTATTATTTTTATTTTCTTTAAAATATTTTGACAGATTATTACACATACCAAAATCCAAAAATGCCAGTTTATAGATTTCTGCATTTGTTTTTTCTCGTACCATGCAAATTTCCATATCCAAACCGTCCAATTGTAATTTATAGTGTAATATTGCCATAAATGTACCAAGGTCACTGAATAATTGCTCTAAATTAGTTTTATTATTGGTTATTTTTGAATACCTATTAATAATTTCATTTATTTGTTTAACACCTAAACTGTGTCCGGTTATTATTTCATTTTCATATCTATCTACAGAATCAAGATTTTCTTCTCCAAATTTTAGTTGAGTTATTAAATTTTTATTAGTTTCTTCTTTGATTGGATATAATCTTGGAATTTCCATAGCACAAACGTCTGCACTATTTGATATTAATTTACTTGGATTTAAAACAAGAATTCTTTCAAAAAGAGTTTTGTCATATTTTTCTATTTGATTATAAATATTTTTTTGTATTTCAAATTCTTTTTTTATTTTATCGCATTGACTAATATTTTCACCACCTTTTATGGCTATATTTTCACTACTACTGGATCCCCAAATTTCACCGGTTCCACCTTTTCCCAAAAGTTGATCAAATGAAATGGAATAATTTTCCTGTAATAGATCCTGAATTTTTTTTGCGTTTGAAATATTAAATATAAAAAATATAAAAATATAAAATTTTAAATTTATTATTTTCATACTACTTTTTCTCCTTATTTCTTATTTGCGTGGAAATTGTATATACAAATTTTTCCAAAAGATTTTAGAACTTCCCGACATGGGTTCTTTTTTAAGCGTTTTTTTTAAAAAATTAAAAATTTTTAAATTATAATT
>LDIX01000006.1:64294-103998 GCA_001468925.1 candidate division TM6 bacterium UASB340
TTAAAAATTTTTAAATTATAATTAATTTCACTTAAATTGTTGTTTTTTGAACATAAAATAATTTTTTGAGAGTAAAAATTTAGCATATTGTTAATTAATTCAATGCTTTCACTATCGGATAGATTTGATTCTTTAAGTTGTTTATCAAAATTTATAGGGTTATCCAAATCTTGCTCATAAAAAAATGCAACTATAGGGTGGTTGCTTTGAGTATCAATAGATTCTTTAAATATCTTTATAAGACAGCGTGAAGAAATTGTTGGCAGAGTAGAATTTTTATTATTGGTTTGTAATATAAAATTATAACCAATTGGAGGTTCTTCAAGAATTTTTAAAAGTTTATTTGCCGTTGCTGTGTTTAGTGTTTGTGCTTTTTGTAAAATAAAAAAGAATTTTTGATTTTTATCAAGACTTAATGACGTTTGTTCAAATATTATAGCAATATCTTTTACGGAATAATCTTTTTCTGGATTTATAAAAATAATACTTTCATGTTGTTTAATTTTTATTTTTCTACAGTCATTGCAATAACAATTTTTATCTTTATTTTTTGAACAAAATTGTTGCTGTAAAAATAATTCAGTTTCATAATCAAGAATATCTTTAGAGCCCACAAAAAGTTGCGTTGGAATAAGTGTGTCATTCATAATAAAATAATTTTGTTAATATTTAAATCAAATTATAAAATTCTATTTCGTTATTATAACTTTATTTGAAAAATATAAAACTAATCTCCAGTCTGATCTCCCGATTCTTCAGATCCACCGGTAAATCCTGTAGTATCTAGAGTTTTATAAGGTAATATTCTATCCATATTTACCCCATAATAATTTGAATATTTTTCCGGATCATTGTCATATGGGACAGCACGACCAAACAGAATTGGTCTGGTTGTATACGATCCGGATGAAAGGTTTGAAGGATCATTTCTGTATATTACCGAACCGGATAGGTTTGATCTACGCCAAAATTGAATTTTTTGTTCCGTATCCGTATCTTTTGTTCCTAAAATCATATAACCCATTCCAACACCGCCTTCATCTACATTTTTGGAATTATCCGTTCTGGTATCTCTAACTCTTGGCCAATATGTAGTTGATGTTCCATGAGGTGAGGCTGAAGAATCTATTATTTTTACAAGAAATTCAGTGTATCCTACAGGCGTGTTGGAAAAACCTTCAAGTTGTATGGGCTCTCCGGCCAAAATTAAAACGTGTCCGGTATTACTGGCTCCATCTTCATATTTTATTGCTATTATATCTCCGGGATTTAAATCATTAAGTCCCGATATTATTTCCCAACCCTTATATTTATCTGATCTATTATTATAATTTTTAAAAAAACTATAAAAATCTTTTGCTAAACATCGTTCCAAAGTTGGATTGTTTTTTGTTGATGGAAATCGTGAAAGCACTGCATGAGCATATATTTTTTCATACCAATCGTATACCGATATGGCTAAAACATAAGAAAGAAAACTTGAACAATCTACTTTGTATACTCCAGCTTTTACATTTATAAAAGTATTATAATCATAATCTGATAGTGTAAATGTATTTACGACTCTTTCAGCTTCAGCCAGAATTTTTTTACTGGGATAATCTTGATGATATGCATCCTGTAAACTACAAACTGAGTTATTTAAATAAACCGTATATGTTGATTTTACTTTATTTGTGATTGTTACTAACAACAATAAAAATATTAATATTTTTTTCATTTATTTCCCCTTATAATTTTATATTGTAAATTTATTGAAAATATTATTTTGGGGTCAATCAAATAAAAATATATTATAATTTGTTTATTATTTCCGTTATTGCGAGAGTTGTTAATTTTTCAGGAGAAAGAGTTCCGTCAAGTGTAATTACATTTTTTCTATCTTTAAAAATTTTTTCGTAACCGACAATAACTTTTTCCCAAAATTCAGTTTTTTCTTTTTCAAAAGAAGTTAAAGATTCATTACGTTTAAAAATTCTATCTTGTGCAGTTTTTATGTCGATTTTTATATATAAAATTAAATCGGGCTCGATATTTTGCATTGCCCAATTATTAACTGATTTTATATTTTCAATATTAAGATTGCGACCATAACCCTGATAGGCTAGTGAAGAGTCTGCCATACGGTCTGAGATTATAATTTTTCCTGAATTTAATGCAGGTATGATAATATCTTTTATGTGTTGTGCTCTATCGGCTGCAAACAAAAAATATTCTGCCAAATCACAAACATTATCTTTTTCTTCATGAAGAATTTGTCTAAGTTTTAAACCGAGATTTGTTCCTCCCGGCTGTTTGGTTAAAACAACCGGGATATTTTGTTCTGTTAATTTTTTAAAGATATTTTGGGCTAAAAGAGATTTTCCGGAACCATCTATGCCTTCGAGTGAAACCAATAAACCCTTTTTTTCCATCTAAATTACTCCTATTCTCTACTGGATTTTTTTCTTTCGTGTGCTTTTAAGAATTTCTTTCTTAATCTAATAGATTTTGGAGTAACTTCAATAAGTTCATCATTTTTAATCCACTCTAAAGCTTCTTCAATATTCATTATTTTAGGTGGAGCAAGCTTTATAGCTTCATCGGTTCCAGAAGCTCTCATATTTGTTAGTTTTTTTTCTTTGGTTGGATTTACATCGAGATCATTCTCTCTTGAATGTTCACCAATAATCATGCCTTCATAAACTTCTACACCGGGATCTACAAATAAAATACCTCTAGGTTGTAACGCATCTAAAGCATAACCTCTTGATGCACCATTTTCCATAGATACTAAAGCGCCCTTAGTTCTTCCTATAATTTCACCGGCATAAGGTTCATAGTCATGAAATCTGTGGTTCATTAAGCCGGTTCCTCTTGTATTGGTCATAAAAAGATTTCTAAAACCAATTAATCCTCGGGCCGGTATTTTAAATTCCAGTCTTACTTTGCCTTCGGTATAGTGGACCATATTTACAAGTTCGGCTTTTCGTTTTGCCAAATTTTCCATCACAAAACCTTGATATTCTTCTTCTATATCTATTATTAATAATTCATAAGGTTCATATTTATGACCATTTATGGTTTTATAAATAACTTCAGGAGCAGAAGCTTGAAGTTCAAAACCTTCACGTCTCATAGTTTCTATAAGCACGCCAAGATGTAATTGACCACGTCCTGAAACTTTAAAGCTTTCGGCATTTTCAGTTTCTTCTACGCGAAGAGCAATATTTGTTTTTAATTCTTTAAATAATCTGTCTCTAACTTGACGTGACGTTAAAAGTTTACCTTCTTTTCCCGAAAATGGAGATTTGTTTACTCCAATATAAATGGAAAGAGTAGGTTCATCTATTTCTGTGTATGCGATTGGATTTGGTTTTTCTGCATTACAAATTGTTGTTCCTATTGTAATTTCTTCTTCAAAGCCTGTAACTGCAACGATATCACCAAATTTTGCAGAATCAACTTCAATTCTTTTAACACCTTCAAATTGATAAAGTTTGGTTACAGCCATTCTTTTACTTATATAATCATTTTTACATGAAACAATTTGATCACCAATTTTTACAGAACCGTTAAAAACTCTACCAATACCAATTCGGCCAAGATAATCGGAGTGATCTAAATTTGTTATTAAAATTTGAAGATCTTCAATTGTTTGTTTAGGAGAAGGAATCTCTTTTAAAATTGTTTTAAATAGTGGTTGCATATCACCTGAAGTTGCTTTTGGACTTTCTGAGACAAAACCAAGTTTTGATGAGCCATAAAGCACTTTAAAGTTTAAATGATCATCTTTTAATGCAAGTTCTAAGAAAAGTTCATGAATTGCTTCTTCTATTCTTTCAATATCGGCATCTTTTCTATCTATTTTGTTGATCAAAACTATAGGTTTTAAATCTAAAGCTAAAGCTTTTTGCAGTACAAATCTTGTTCCTGGCAATGGGCCTTCTGCAGCATCAACCAGCAATAAAAAACCTTCAACCATTTGAAGTGTACGTTCGACTTCACCGGCAAAATCAGAGTGACCTGGGGTGTCAACAATATTAATTTTTGCTTCAGGTAAAATTATAGCGGTATTTTTTGCAGTGATTGTGATTCCGCGTTCTCTTTCAAGATCGCCGCTATCCATAATTCTGTCTGTTGGAACATCTTTTGTTTGAATTGTGCCCGATTGTTTTAACATTTGGTCCACAAGCGTTGTTTTGCCATGGTCAACGTGTGCAATAATAGCAATATTTCTTATGTCTGGGCGGGTATTTATTCCCATTTTTTCCCCTAAAAAATAAATAAAAAAAGCTTATTAAAATACAAAATATGGTACTAAAAAGACAAAAAGCCCTTTGTTACCCCATTTGATATTATAATCTACAAAATTGAAAATATCTATTGCTATATATTTAATTGAGAAACAGACTCTATTTTTAGATCTATTTTGTTATTTATAACTTCTTTAAATTTTTCACAGATATATAAAACTTCTTCATTTGTTAATTCCGGCCAAATAGGTAAAGCTAAAATTGTTTGGGTTAAATTGTCAGATATTGGGCATTCAGTTTTTAATCTTGGTTCTTTATTTAAAAAATCTATCAGATTTAGCCCTTTGGGGTAATATATATTTGTTCCAACGCCCATTGAACTTAAACTACTCATTAATTCTTCTCTATTTATATTATTCAATTTAATGCAGTACTGATGATAAACATGTTTTCCGTTAATTTCTTTAGGCAATTGTATAAAGTTTATGTTTGCAAGCTCTTTGCTATAGATTGATGCAATTTCGCATCTTCTGTCGTTAAGACTATTTAGTAGTTTTAATTTTTCATCAAGAATTGCCGCCTGTATTCCGTCAAGTCTACTGTTTATTCCATGTTCTATGTAATTATAGTGATTTTTTCTACCGTGATTTCTATAGCGTAAAAGTTTTTCTGCCAATATTGGGTCATTTGTTGTACATGCGCCACCGTCACCAAATGCACCAAGATTTTTGGTTGGATAAAAAGAAAAACATGTAATATCACCGTGATTTCCGGCCATAATTCCATCTTCATCTAAGGAGCCTACGGCTTGGCAAGAATCTTGAATTATCCACAGATTATATTTTTGGGCTATTTCTTTTATTTTTTTATAATCGGCACATTGTCCAAAAATGTCTACAGGTAAAATTCCGGCAACACGATATCCTGTATTTTTGTGAATCAAGTTATTATTTTTTAATTCACATTCATTATTTATCCAAATTTCTATTTTGTTTGTATCGATATTATATGTTTTATCGTCAATATCTATAAAAACAGCATGTCCTTCAAGAGCTAAAATTTCGCTACTTGATGCAATAAAAGAAAATGGTGTTGTTAATACTATTTCATTTTTTTTCATACCTATTACATCGAGAGCCATTAATAAAGCGTCGGTTCCGCTGTTGCAACTGATTGCATGTTTTACATTAAGATATTTTGAAAAATTTGTTTCAAATGTTTCTATAAATTTTCCACCGATATAACTTTGTGAATCTAAAACAGAATTGATTTTTTCAGTCAAATTATTTTTAGTTTCCGACCACTGTCTTGAAAGATCAAAAAAATTAATTTTCTTGTTATTCACGGTTTTCCTTTTAAATTTTTTAAATTTCTTTGCAAATTTACAATAAAAAAAGTTAAGCTTTTCGCGATTAATATATTTTTTAAAAACTAATCTAATGCTTTGCGTTAAATTTGTAAAATTTTGATTTTTATAAAAAGTTATATAATTTGAATTTTAAAAGGGAATATTTGTCGGTTTTTATTAAAGGAGAGATAATGAGTAGATTATCTTTGAACAGGTTTTTAATCCTGTTGTTTTTTTCTTTTGCAGGCATAGGTAACTCTTTGTTTGCTGTTAATTGGCGAGATGGACAAACTATTACAGCTTCCGTTAATGACCAAGATTTACAAATTTTTGGTGATGGCCATCAGAATGATGCAACTATTGAAATTCAAAAAGCTGTTTATATTAATGCGCACAGTACAGATATAAATGTAACCGTAACTGCAAATAACGTTACATTGCAAACTGATTCAGGTGATTATGCACATTTAATTTTTCATGCTGCTCTTGGTCGCGCAATTAATGTTTATTGCGATTATGATTTAATATTCAAATCGCCTGCAAGTGCCAGTAACACTAATGATTTTACACTGACGTTTTCGGGTCCGGGAACCACAACATTTTATTTAAAAGATTATAATCCAACTACAGTTAGCACGGGAGTAAGAGGGGCACAAGTTTCTTTTGAAGGTTCTGCTAGTCGTGGTTATAATTATCCTAGTGAAGCACATTCACCAGTTTCTACTTATAATCCATGCAGAGTTTATATTTTAATGGATCAAACGTCTACACAAGCGGTAACAGACGGTATAAATAAATTGGTATTCAAACGTAATCCTGGAGGTTATGCCCAAGTAACGCAATATCCAAAAAATCCTGTTGGAATTCATATAGATGATGGTGCTTTAGTTACATATTTATCTTATGTTAAACCCGGTTCAAATGGTTATGGCTCAATTGCATTTGATCCAACTCATACAGGTTCGGGTGTAATGTATATTGATATAGATCAAAAAAATAATGGAGATGCCGGACATGGGGGATTTAATGATGGTGCCTTGCAAATTTATGGACATTACTGTACAGAGTTTACAGAAGAAGCAATAAGAAGAAGAACATCATTAAATGCTCTTGCAGGTAAAAAAGCAATTTTTAGAGTTATAGATGATACACGTTATTCAAGAGGTATTACAAACCCTAGTGATACTGATACTCGAGGTTTGTTGATTATTAATAGAAATACAACAGTACCTAAATTTGCATCTGATCCATATCAAGAAGAAATTTTAACAACTATGACTAATGTTGATACAACACACCCATTGTATAATTTAACTCCTGCGAATAGCAAATATTGGGCTGATATTTATTCATGGCATACTGCTCAAGATTCAATGAGTACAATATTTGATCGTGCAAAAACAACAACATATAATGTTCAAACGGGATTTATTTTAGGCAAAAACGGACGAATAGAAGTAGCACACAAAACATTTTTAGATTATGTTGCAACTCAGACAAATTTAAAAATTGATCCATATTTGGCACAGGATTATTCATCTGTAATAACGGGTGCTGCAGCAACTCAACTTTATACTTCTCCATATTTTAAAAAGAAAAATCCTACAGCAATGTTTATAGATGGTCTTTATGAGGGTTGGGACGATTCAGGTTTTGTACAGGAAGATGATGCCGAAATATATCTTTACGGAGATTCAAAACTTTTATTACACGCTGGTTCAAAGGCTACAACGGATGGATCTTTGGATGCATTTGTAAGACCTGTTTATGTAGAAAATAGTAATCATGATTATATTTTTACATTTACAATTGATTCTGCAACCTATAATGGTCAATATGTTTCAAGTTCACAAGTAACATCCGATGAAGGACGACATGTTCTTGATTTGGAAGCGCCTTTAAATATTAAATCTTATTCAAGAAATTCATGGCCACAAAGATCTTACACAGGAAGTTCTTTATTAGATGAAGCTATAGTAAATTTACCTACGGTAAGCATAGATTTTACCGGTAGGGAATATAACTATTTAACTCAAAGTTATATCAATAGACCACTTACAAAAGATACGGTAGTTTACAAAATTTATGATTCTCCATCTATTTTACTAAATTCGGATTTAAAGCTTTTTGATGTAGTGTATGAACATAACGATATTACAAAATTGTTAAGTCCAAATCCTGCGATTGCTTTACCAAATATTGTTGGCGGAGAAAGAAAATATTTTAACGATACGATTAATCCAAATGGCGCTGCGACTCCAATTTTGGAACAAAATTATGCATATCCAAAATTTGAATTTTATAATTCAAGATTGGATCTACACGAACATTATGTTGCGGCAGGATGTAAATTTGTTGTAAATGAAGTTGATTATAATCCGACCGTTGGAACAAATAATACTTCTACATTTAAATTTTTTAATCACGGATATTTGCTTGATACTTTAGATCATTCGTATGGCAGATTGTTTATGGCAACATGTTCAAACAACAAAATGTCCAATGCTTCAACAAATGCAACATTGCAAAATTCTTCCGTAAATGTATTTAGAAAATATAATAAAACAACTCCGGCTCAAACTATTAAACTTTCGTTGCAATCTGAGGATGAGACCGGATTATTAATGGGGCCATTACTTGATGCAAAACGTCCGCATCATTTATTGATGTTCAACAGAGGTTCAAATGGTGTTGGTTATATGTCTTTAGGCTGGACAACAACCGTTGGTGACAATACAACTTATCCATGGGAGAGTTTATCGGGACTTGGTTCAAATTATTTTGATATAAAAGTTACAACTACAGGTACTGAAAGTATTACAAATACTCCTCCGGCAACATTGTCCATAGATGGAAATTACTTTTATTTTGGCGGAACGGATTCTTCAGGCAATAAAGCCGTCGTTCCTGTAATTACAACTGAAACAGGCTCAGTTGTTTATGTAAATCATGGTGGAAGAGTTACAGCAACTCAACCAAGTTCTACGACTCATGGTTATGATGCATTTGTTGATCTTCCTATTGTTTACAGACTATGGAGCTATGATGGCTTAATGGGAATTATTGATCTTCCAAAAGATCAGGTAATGTACGGCTATGGTTTTGGACAGCAACCTTATAATTTAAATACGGTTGATACCGATCAAGGATCTCCTGTCGGAAATCATTTGGATACCTTTAACAGTCAAAGGGTTCAAGGTTATGCCGGAAGAATAAGTAATGATAGATATTCCGGAGAAGAGTATATAATTGCCTGGAATACTCGAACGGACAGCAATAGTTCTGTAAAATCGATTCCATTGTTTAAAACTGTACCAACCAGGTTCACGGCAATAATTGATCAACCTGTAACAATGCCGACAAATGTAATTTATTTTGGTGCCGGCATAGATTGGGCCGACATAGTAACACAGCTTAAAGTTGCAGGCGCAACGATGGCTGATCCATTACATTTATTGGTAGATGGTTATAGTTCCGGTCCGGGTTATGCATGGGTAAAAGAAATAGTCTCAATTCCATCGAGCCCGGTAGTTTATGGTGAAGGTGATCACGGAATAATATTCTTAAGAAATGGTGGTCGCGTTGGACTTGGTAACAATAGTTGGAACCAACATTCAATTAATTCTTGGAAACTTTTAGGAAAAGATTATCTAACGATTTCTCCTGCAGGCGATGGTACAATTGATCTTAACAGTAACGTTTATGTAATCGATCGTGGCGCATTTGTAGCAGAAACAGAATTTGGTGAAACTGAAGTTAACAGATTAACCATTAATCTTAATGGTAACACTCTTTATGTTCCTGCAAATGGTGAACTTGATTTAAGTTCATTTGGTCAAAATACATTTAGGCAAGAAATTGAATTTGCCGGTGACGGTAAAGTTGTTCTTGGTCACGGTGCAACAATCAGATTTCCTGCAACGGTAACTCCTACAAGTGTTGATAACTATCCGGTATTATATTTTAACGACAATACGATTCTTGAAGTTGAAGATGATCCTGAAGTAGCTAAGGCAAAATATACGACAATTACTGCCGCAGATGCAGATAAAGTAAAAATAGTAGGTAAAGGTCAAATTTGGCTAAATAAAGATGCACAATTTCAAGTTCTTGGTGGGGCCAAAGTACGAGTTGGATCCGATGATGATACGCCCGATACATATTTGCGTGTAAGTATGCAAAGACAGGGTGACTTTATAATTGGAACGGAACAAGAGGCCGGAGGTTCTTTTGAAATTGGAAATCCTGTAGCTATTACGGGCGGTGAAGTTAATTTTGAACTTTCTTTAAATGGTGCACATGCAAGAACGCTTATAGAACGTGGTGGATTTTTAGGCTTTGGTGTCGGCGTTATTGATAATTCTTATGATCATATGAATGGTGATTCAACATTAGCTGCAAATCCGGTAGTAAATTCCGGTACCGGAGATGTATATTTTAGTCCTGATACGACAAATGCTTGGAAAGTACAAACTCTTTACGATGTAAAAACCGTAAAGATAACAAACAGCCAAGGTATATTCGATCACAGTAATATTTTTAATGGATCAAGCAGACTTGCCGGAATGTTGGCCGTAGGCCCTATTTCGGAATCTTACACACTGGAACTGACAGATCCCGATAGCTCTAAAATTTTAGGTGGTGGAAACATTATGTATCTTGACAGATCAATATCAAATCCAACTGAAAGTTATCCAATTGCAGCATATCTGAACGCTTGGGATTTTGCAGATCCAATTTTAAGACAAAAACAACAACCAAATGATCCTGAAGATTACGGAATGTATAATATGCTTGCATCAGATTTAATTGTTCAACAACAAGTTCAAGCCAATTTTACAAATTCAACGGTTTCAAAACTATCCGGTGGTGGAATTAAAATTGTAACAGCCGGTACGGATAAAGCTTATGATTTCTTCAAGTTTTTATCTACTCCAAAATGGACAGAGCTTGGATCGAGAATGGTAAACTGCGGAACAACTCAGTACAGAGTTTATATTGGTTATGTAAATACACCGGAAGCAGATAGTAATTATTCCTATGCAAATGCAAATCAAATTTATAGAGAAACCGGATTTAGTATGGCGAGAGGTGCCGGTAAACCTGAAGACGGAGCTGAAATTGGTGTTCTTGGTACAACGGGTGATACAGACCCTGTTTCATTTACAACCGTAAATCGTAGATAAAAGATAATGGGGGCCATTCGGCCCCCTAAATTTAATCAAATAGGAGAAAGTATGAGTAAAATTTTACGACAAATTTTTATACCGATGCTTTTTATCTGCAGCGGTTTTGTGTTCGCATCTGAAATTCGCTCGCCATGGTTTTCAGAAAGAGGGCCAATAAGATATAAATTTGAAACTGATAAAGACGAAGATTATAGTTTGGATATTTATGCGCTTGCACATAGACGCGAAGCTCATAAAGCATTTTTAAAGCATGGAACTGATACTCAACCTTTAACTGCTTTAATTTTTAATAAAGCTGATTTTCCATTAAATCAAATATTTCCAAATTCTCAGGTTAATCCTGCAGGTGAATTTTATAATCCGTTTATGGATTTAATGACCATAAAACCCAGAGCTACCTATTATGAATGGGGAATTAATCTTGGTGCTCGTCTTGAATATCCTGTTTATAAAAATAGGGGTAGAATTGGACTTCGAATGAATATTCCATTCAGATCCATTGAGATGGAGCGAGAAGATATTACATCACAAGTTGATGATCCAACTCAAGATTATATTCTTAATCGTGTTACCAAAGTTGGTAACTTTGTATCAACCGGTGAAAATACGGGGAAATATGAATCGCCTGTGGATGTTTTGGCAAAGGCTTACAATATTGCATTTATTTCAAAATTATTTCAAGATCCGGCAAGACATTCAGCATTACAGTTTGCAGATAAATCGGTAAAAGTTTTTGGTGTTGAAATAGCAAAAAATTTTAATTTAGGTGATGGCCAGTTTTTATCTACAATAAAACCTATTGCCGGTGTAATTTTTAACGAATCAGGCAAAACCGTTCCAAATGAACCTAATTTTAATCAAAGTGAAGATGGGCTCTGGGGTTATAAAATTGCTACTATAGAAAATAAAAATATCGATAAAGATATTACTGATGGAACCTATGGCGGTTATGGTGTCAGAGACGGAAATGGAACTTCTCCGCTACCTGTTGTTAATCGTTATAATTGGGCTTTTGATGCCGGTGATGATGTAAAAAAGGCTCAAGCAAGTTTACAATCTCGTCAAATTACTAAAAATTTTTCCGCCCCGCTGGCTGCAAATACGGAAAAAGAAATTATGAATGCGCCAAATATAGCTTTTTTTAGCAACACTAATACCATAGCGGAAAATGTGAATTATAGTAGCTGGATGGATGCAGGATATCCTACTTTAATGCCTGAAGAACTGGGAAAAAGTTGGTTGGTTTTGGGCTATAATAATGGTAATTTGGTTCCCGGCGCAAAGACAATTGCAGATGCAATTGATAATGCCGTTGCACTTTATGATGAAGATCCTTATGAATGGTTATTAAATAAAGGTGATTACGAATTCGAAACTCAGACTCGTACCGGGCTTGGTGACATAGACTTAGATCTCTTTTATGAACACATCTTTTCAGATGAATGGATAGCAGAACTTATGGTTGGAGTTAGATTTCCAACCGGAAGTGGTGATGATTATACTGAAAATCCTTACAAAGCTCATCTTGGAAATGGTGAACATTTCGAAATAAAACTTGGCGGAATGGGCGCTTGGAAACCTTTGGATTGGATGAACTTAAAATTAGACACATATGTATCCTTTGTTCTTGAAGGCAATGAAAAACGTTGCGCAGCATTTGAAGGAGCACAAATTAAAAATATGGGTCCAAGAGTTGATGCCGATGTTGATTGGACATATTTTGTTTTACGTTTGGATTCAACGTTATTTCATCCAAAAACAAATGATATTTCTGCAACTGTAGGTTACGAATTTTATTATAAAACAAAAGATAATATTCATTTTAAAGATAGAACAATTACTCCATGGTACGGAGATAAAACCGACGGTACCTCTTTGGCTGCAACAATTAATAGTGGACTTGCCGAAAAGAATACGGAAAGTATTGCACACAAACTTCGTGGCGAAGTTAGAATTCAAATTAATGAATGGTTTGAACTTGTTGGCGGTGGAGCGTTTACTTTTGCCGGTCAAAATATTCAAAGAGAACTTGATGCTCATGGTGGATTTAGCGTAAGATTCTAAAAGAATATAAAATAAAAAGCCCGATAATCTATCGGGCTTTTTATTTAGTCTAAATTAATTTCTATATAAATTTTTTCATCAATTTTATTTAAACCGGATTTTTCAAAAGCATTATTACTAAAAATAATTTCTTTAGCCTTAGTAATTCCTTTTAAAAGAACATCTTCTTTTCTTATAAGTTCAAGTAACTCTTTATCTTTTGAATTTATATTTAAACTTTCCAGTTCTGTTTTAAGTGATAACTGATTTTCAGTCTTAAACTTTCTTACTTGTGATATTAATTCTATTAATTTATTAAATAAAATAGCTTCTTTTTCAAAATTAAAATCAAATCTTGTAAAATCAAATGTAATATTACTTAAACTGTTTATTTTTTCATGCGATTTATAAATACTTTGATAAAGTGTTTCTGTGATATGCGGTAAGAAGGGTGAAAATAGTTCTAAAAGTCCAAAACCGACTTCATATAAAACAAATTTTGTATTTTGCAAACTTTTTTCATCATAATTACTTGGATTAAAAATTTGATCTTTTATAATTTCTAAATAGTTATCGCAAAAATTATTCCAAAAGAATTTTTCAACTTCTTCAAGCGCTTGTGTGTAGTTATATTGATTAAAATAAAACTTGTAACTTTTAACCGTAGTTGCAAAGTTTTGCAAAACCCACTTGGATAAGTTATCTAATTTTAATTCTGAAGCCTCAAATTTTTCATAAGACGCAAGATGATCTTTGAAAAATCTAAATGCATTCCAAAGTTTTGTAATTAATCTCTGGCCAATTTTTAATTGATTTTCACTAAATGCCGTATCGGTTCCCAATTTGCCGTTTGCCGACCAATATCTAATTACATCAGCCGGAAAAGTTTCAAGTAACTTTTCAGGGCCGGGGACGTTACTGTTGCCTTTGGATTTTGAAATTTTTTCTTTTCCTGAAAGAACATGTCCTGAAATTACAATCTCTTTCCATGGAATGTCATTGTGATGATAGTAAGATTTAACTATCGTATAAAAAGCCCAAGTTCTAATGATATCATGAGCTTGAGGTCTCATGGACATAGGAATATTTATTCCCATATTATCTTGAGGCCAATTTGTATTAATTTGTGGTGTTATCGAAGATGTATTCCATGTGTCCATTATATCGGTATCACCTTTAATATTTGTGCTTGAACATTTTGGACATTTTTCTTTAAAATTTGTTTCTTGCGGATCTACCGGTAAATCTTTTTCATTTGCTAAAATTACATGACTGCAGTCTTGGCAATGCCAGACCGGAAATGGTATTCCATAAAATCTTTGTCTTGAAATACACCAATCCCAATTAAGATTCTCTACCCAATCTTTATATCTGGCTTTCATGAACTCTGGTTTCCATTCAATTTTGTCGGCAAGGGCTAAAAATTCTTTTTTGTGATCTAAGATTTTTACAAACCATTGTTTTAAAATTAAATATTCTATCTCTTGTTTGCAGCGTTCATGAACGCCAACGTTGTGAACTATCTTCTTTTGAGCCAAGAGTTTGCCGGAAACTTGAAGTAGTTCTAGAACTTTTTTTCGGGCTTCTTGAACTTTTAATCCTGAAAGAGGCCCTGTTTTTTCTGTCCAGATACCGTCAAAGCCGATAGCTTGAATAAATGGTAATTTATGCGTTTTGTACCAGTAAATATCTGTTTGATCTCCGAATGTACAACACATTACAAGGCCGGTACCTTTTTGCATATCAACTTTGTCATCTTGCAAAATTGGCACCTCATGCCCAAATACAGGTACAATTGCTTTTTTGTTAAGTAATTTTTTGTATCTTGTATCTTGCGGATTAAAAAATATTGCTACGCAAGCCGGTAAAAGTTCCGGTCTTGTTGTTGCAATTATTAATTTTTCGCCGTTGGTTGTTTCAAATTCTATATCGTTAAATGTGCTGGAAATTTCAGCATCATCCATTTCTGCTTGTGCTACAGTTGTTCTACAGGTTGTGCAATACAAACTTGGTTCTTCTTTTCGGTAAACAAAGTTTTTATTATATAAATCTATAAAAGAATATTGAGATATTTTTCTTACTTTATCTTCGATAGTTGAATATATTTTTGTCCAATCGATGGAAAGTCCCATCTTTTTCCAAAGATTTTCAAATTCTTTTTCTACTTTTGCAGTTTCGGATAAACAAAGTTTTATAAATTCAGATCGTTTTAGCATATGGCCTTTTATGCCATGTTGTTTTTCTACAAATCTTTCCGTAGGTAATCCGTTATCGTCAAAACCCATTGGATAAAAGATATTAAAGCCAATAAGTCTTTTGTATCTGGCAATTATATCTGTGTGGGTGTAAGAAAAGATATGTCCGGTGTGTAGAGTTCCCGATACCGTTGGTGGCGGAGTGTCTATGCTAAATATTGGCTTTTTAGAATCTTCATAAAATTTATAAACTTGTTCTTTTTCCCAAAGTTCTTGGGCTTCACGTTCAAATTTTATATGTTCGTAATGTTTATCCATCGAACTAATTCTTTCGAAATAAATTTTTTTGGGGGTGCCATCCCGGCCACCGATCCAGCCTTCGCATAAAGCTACGGCGAACAGGCCCGGGATCCAGTCCATATTTACTTTTTTTATTATAGCAGCAGCTTATTTGTTGTCGAACCCCAAATTTTGTTCAAATCTTTCGCGTTGTTTTTTTGCTATTTCCATATCATGTTTGTGCTCTGATATTTTTTGTTCAATTGCATTATTGACTACTTCTAAAGTCAAAACACCGTTGCCTAAATTGTAAGCACAAGTTCTAAATTCAGATATCAATTGTTCTATTTCACGACCTGAGAAACCATCTATTAATTTTGCCATCTCAACCATAAATTCAGGATTAATCTCTTTTGGAATTTCTATGGACATATCAATTCTTTTTTTATCTATCAAAATTTTTCTTTTGTCGTTTATTATATATTTTTCAAAATATAGATTTAAAATTTTAATTCTTTCTTCCAAGCCGGGAAGATTAAATTGAATTTTTTTATTTATTCTGCTTAAAACTGCCGGATCAAGTTCATTTTCATAGTTTGTTGCAAAGACAAATATAATCTTTTTGCTACTTGTACCGGTTCTTGATAAAAAGGCATTTAATAAGTTTGTTTGCGCATTGGCCATTGTTCTGCGATCTCTTAAAAAAGAATCTGCTTCATCTATAAAAACTAAAAGACCTTTTTTGCTATTTTGGGCCCAGTCAAAAAGTTTGTGTAATTCAACAACGGCTTTACCATCTGCAAATTGTGAAAAATCAGCACCTGACATTATGGCGTAATCTATTCCACAGGCGTTGGCAACACTTTTTGCAGCCATTGTTTTACCTGTACCGGGTAAGCCATAAAATAGGATGTTGCTAAATGGAAGATCGTTTTCATAATTATTTTTTACTTCCATGGCAAAAGCGTCTAAAACGGCTTTGGTTTTTGGCTCCAAAATTACATTGTTTAAATTAAATTCAGTTGGCTGTTTTTTAAAAACTGCATTTGCAATAGATTTTTTTAATCCCAATCTGCTGGATTCTCTTACAAGTGTAGGCATACCAATTTTTGAATCCAAATAATTAAAGCCAATTTTTCCGCCGTAATATGCTGCTATCATGGCGGCGGTTGTTGCGGCTAAAAATGTTCCACCTCTTGTTAAAGTTTCTTTTGAAGTTAAGTTTTTTATTGCAGTTCTTATGCCTAAAATATATTTTACGGTTTCTGCTTTACGATCTTTTTCTTTTTCACCTTTTGTGTAAAGATGTTCTATACCTCCGCCTATAAGTTTGTTCATATTGCCAAAAGTTAAATCTTGAACATTGTTAATTAATTTTTGAAAATTTTCATTACTTTCAGCATATGCTTTTTCAAGTCTTGTCTTTTTTTCTTTTAATTCTTCAATGTAACGTTCTATTGATTCTTTACCCCATAGAGTTTCATTTTTACTACTCCATCGACCATCCCTCACATATATACTCAAATTTGGATTTTTGTCGGATAAAGCATTATTAGCTTTGTGTAATTCGCCATTAATTTCATCCATTTGTTCATTTAAACTTTTTGTACTTTCTATTATGATATTGCCTACCCCTTTAGCAAACTCTTCTGAAAAATCTGCAAAACCTTTACCTATTTTTTCAATTTTATCTTGATGTTTTGTTAAAAGTTCACCCAGAACGCTTGGCTTTTCGTCTGATTCTGAATCGTCATCATCTTTTTTTCCAACACTAATAAGTTTTCCAATAGATCTGAAAAAATCACTAAAACCCTCAACTTTCTTTTTATCTTCTTCACTCATTTGTATATTTCCAAAGTCCATAGATTGAGCTGGTGGCGTGAAAAAGCTTAAAAAAATAATGGTGATTAATAGTCTTGAAATTTTATGCTGCATAATTGTCTCCAAAGTATAATTTGTACGTATCATATATATTTTTTATCAATAAAATATATGCCGGTAACATTATTAAAAAATTTATTTGCTGATCTTTTGCATAATAAACAGAATTTTTTGTTTTTAACCAATTATAAAAAGATATTTTATGTGCATTGGAAAAAAAGTTTTTTATCTTATTTTCCGCATCAATAAAAAGCTGATAATTTTGCTTAGTTTTTTGTGGGTACAATTTTGATAATTTATTATATTCACCTATTAAATTGATAAATTCATATATATTATTACCAATATATTCAACTTTTTTTTCGGTATAAAATCTATCAAAATTTTTTATCACGGAATTAAAGAGAAATAGTTCTTTTGCGAATGTAAAATAGTATGTGCCCAAAACGTCTGATATTGTATTAAATACTTTTGGAGTAGCAGTTTTTTCAGGTTTTGTTATTTGATACAAAAATGTCACAATATTTAACATGCTTTTTGCTTCGATTAACCACCCTTGATTTCTAAATGATGGCCTGTTTATAAAGAATTCAACCAAAGAAGAGACTTGTATTGGTTCTTTAAAGATAAATGCTATTATTGGATTTCTAAAAAAATTAATTTTGAAATTTTTAAAATCGGGATGTAACAAATCATCGTAATTTACATATCTATCATGATAAATTTTGTCTTTTATTAACCTTATAGCTTCGGCAAATGAAAAATATCTAACTATTGCCATTGGATTTTGTTTTAGTATTGTTAATAGCTTAATTTTTTTACTTTTTTCAAAATATTGGGTTAAATTTTTTTGTAATATTTTCGTATCATCTATATCAGTTTCACTTATTAATTCACATATTTGCTCATTATTTTCACATATTTGTTTTAATTCCAAATCTTCATATGTGTTGTTAAATTCTTTAAAAAATAATCTATCGTTTATAATATCTGCGATAATAAAAAATAATCTTATTATGTCATCACCATAAACACCGATTTTTAGTGGCATGAAGAATGTTGCCTGTTCGATTTCTTTTTCTGTAAGTTCTACTTCTTTAGTATTTCCCGCCAATTTTGCTAAAAAAAATATAATTTTATGTAATTCTATTTTAAATTCATGAATATTTAATACTCTTAATTCTTTGCTTCTAAAATTATTTAATTTTGAAAAAATTGATTCTGAATTATCTTCTTTATAGCTTTTATATTCTTCTTCTATA
The DNA here is from genome assembly GCA_001468925.1 of candidate division TM6 bacterium UASB340. Lineage (GTDB taxonomy): Bacteria > Babelota > Babeliae > Babelales > UASB340 > UASB340. Next base: position 82,727 of record LDIX01000006.1, read on the forward strand.
CCTTTTGTTAGATTGTTGTAATTTTTTTGAAATGCTGAAATAAATGTATTCATGCCTTTTATTTCAGATTCAACATTTTTTATTTCGTCTGAATATTCGTTTTGTGCATTTATCAAACAAAAACTTGTTGTAAAAAAGATAAAAAATAAAAATAATGCAAATTTTTTTCTGCTAAAATGCAAAAAATGCATATGATGTTTTCCTATTTAAAAACCCCTCAAAATAAAGAAAACATATTAACGATAATTTGTTTATTGGTCAATTTTATTACACTATTTTCATGCAGAGACTTCTTTGAGCAACCCAACAGCATCATTTTTAACCCCCAAATGTGGTGGGTTTGAAATTAAGTCGTTAAGAACTTGGATAGATTCTTTTTTGTTATCTGTTTCACTTAAGCATTTAGCGATATGCAATTTTGCATATGGAAAAGTTTGAGTGTCGTTTTGGCATTGTTTAAATAATGGTAATGCCGTTTTAAAATCACGTAAATTAATCAATGCTTGCGCCAAATTATATGCCGCAACTAAATTGTTTATATCTTTTTTATAAATAAGCTCAAAATTATTTGCAGCATTTTTATAATCTCTTTTTAAATAATAAATATTAGCCAATTGCGTTAATGTGTCTAAAAAGTTTGAATCTTGTGCTTTTATAGTTTCAAAACTTTTTATAGCTGCATCAAGTTTATTTAGTTTTAAGGCAACTTTGGCATGTTGGTAATAAAACTGCGTTGATTGATAGTTTCCAGACAAAGCTTTTTCATAAGAATCAAACGCAAGTTCAAACATATTTTGTTGTTCGTACATAAAGCCTTTATTAAAATGAGCTCGGCTGTAATAAGGTCTGTGTTTAAGAGCAAGATCAAAACAGATTTCAGCTTCTTTGTAATTTTTTTTAATAAGATGCAAAGAACCTAAATTAAGATACATTTCGGGATGGAATTCATTCATATTTATTGCTTTGGCATATTGTTCCATAGCCAGATCATATTGATTTTTTGCCTGATAGTGAAAAGCCAGATTGATTACAGGCTCTGCATAATTTGGATCTATAACACAAGCTTTTTTATAAACTTCTATAGCTTCATCAATTCTTTTTGCATCCGAAAGTGCCACGCCATAATTGTTCCATAAATTTGCTTTATTTGGCGCATTTTTTACAGCATGTTGCCAATAAGAAAGTTCATTTTGCCAAATTTTAGTTTGGTCTTTGGATATAAAACCTGAAGTTAAAATAAATAAAAATAATAAAGCATAGTGGACAATATGTTGTTCAAATATGACGAAATTTTTTATGTAACCGGCTGCTTTTTCGAGTAAATAAAATAATATAACGGCAAGTAAAAATATTATTCCGAAACTTGAAATATATGTTTTGTAATCGCAAATAAGTTCCGTTGATGGAATAAATGAAGCTCTTGGAAGAACGCCTATAAAAAACCAAGCTATACCAAAACTAAAAAAATTTGCCTGATTTTTTATAAAAGCTATTAATGCAAGTAAAATCATTAATAAAATAGCAATAAACGGGTATATGAAATCCGGTTGATATATGTTTTTTGTAAGTACATATCCATAATCAAAAGCCAATGGTTTTGGAATTACATATATTCTCATGTAATGTAATAAAACCTTAAATTGAGAAATAAAATAATTGCCGGATTCTATTTTTTGACCGTGTGATTCGGTTAAAACGTTACCCCTGTTATTGGAAATTGGATTGTTAATTATTTGGGTTGAAAACTGAACCGGTTTAAAATCAAAGTGGTAAAGTGTGCCAAATACAGATAAAAAAATTAAAGCATGTATTAAAATTCTTTTTTTTAAATCTTTTAAATTACCCTGGGCAATAAACGATATATCAATTAATAAAATTAAAAACGGCAATGTAATTACTATCTCTTTTGTACCGGCAGAAAATATTGCACTAATAATGGCTAGAAAATATAAAAAATATTTTATGTATTTATTTTTTTGATATGCAGCATAAATAAAAAGTATGGCTGTTAATACAACAAAAAATAAAACCAGGCCCTCCAGGCTCATTTGTGTAATATAGGTTACAGTTTGAGTTTGTGCCGGATGTAACAAAAATAATAAACTTGAAAAAGTACTTATTAAATAACAATTTTTTTTCAGAAAAGAATCTTGGTTTAGGTTGGATAAAAGTTTTATTAATATGAAAAAAATTATAATTCCAATTGTTATATGTAAGCTTAAATTAAAGATTCTGAATGCTGTTGGGTTTTCTCCGTAAAATTTATAGATTACTGAATGTAAAAATCTGGAAATCCACCTTGAATATGCAAAAAATATTCCGTGCAAAAAATTTCCTTTTATTATATGAAAATTTTCAATTATCGTTGGCATGTCGTCATAAATAAACGGATATTTTAATGTTGATAAATAAAATAAAAAAGTAATTAATGAAAGTATTATTGGTGTAAAAATTTTTTGTGTTAATGAAATTTTTGTACTCATATTAATACTCCAGACCCAATTTTGGTTACCCGTATGGTTCGACTGCGCTCACCACGAACGGGTAACTTAATCTTTTATACTTTGATTAACGAACTTTAAACTTGTACTAACTCTAAGGGGCAAGTCATCCCGGCTCGGTGGCCGGGATGACTCCCCGATAGTTCAAAACACTTAAAAACTATCATAGCTGACACCACCTAACAAATAAATTTAATATAACAAACTAGGCTTTTAAGCTTTTTTATTCTCTTTTTCATCTTTCGGTTTTGCTTGAGCCAAAATATTTTTCAAATCACCCATTTTAATACTGCCATTTCCTGATTTTATAGTTCTTTGAAGTTCAATTTGAGCTTTTTGATTTCTTATAGCTTGCTTAAAATCATCGGGGGCTTGTGCTTTTAATAACTCTTCAAGATATTTATCAACATCTGCCGTTCTGTTTAAACTTTCAAGGCAGGCTACGGCACGTAAATGTGCTTGACCCGGAGCGTTTGGCATAGATAACACTTTTTGAAATACAACTAAAGCCTTTTCAAATTCTTTTTTGGATAAATAAGTTTCTGCCAAATTATATGCATATCTTCCATCTACAGGGTTTGCAGATACCAAACTTACATATATCTTTTCAGCCTCATCAAATCTTTTTAACATGTAATAAGAGTTTGCAAGATTAAATTGAACTGCTTGTTCATTTACACCAAGCGATATTATTTTTTCAAAAGCATATGCAGCATCTTCATATTTTTGCAATCTTATACTTAATTGGCCTAATGTGAAAAACCCTTCGGGTGTATCAAGATCGCCTTCTGTTGCCTTTTTAAAAAATGTCCAAGCTGTTTGCTCGTCACCTTTTTCCATGTAAAGCCGGCCTTTGTTATAGTATGCTTTGCCATAATATGGACGAAGTTCTATTGCTTTATTCAAAAATTCTTCAGATTTAACATAATCTTTTTTACTTAAATATAATGTTCCAATATTATTGTATGCTTCAGGATAATTTGGGTTAATTAATAAAGCCATATTTAGCGCTTCTATTGCTTTATCTATTTCATTTTTCATTGAATAAGCTACCGCAATATTGCTTAATGGGTCGGAATAATATCTATCCAAAGAAATTGCTTTTTGATAATGTTTTATGGCTTTATCAACTTTGCCGCATTCGGAGAGTGCGACTCCGTAATTATTGTGACCTCTGGCTTTTAATGGTGCTTTTTTTACTATATCATGCCAAAATTCTTCTGCCGTTCTCCATACTGTGTTTCTATTATAAGTTGCAGTTCCTACCGGTATTAAAAAAATTAGTAATACTGCAATTTGGGTAAATTGTAAGAATTGAACATTTATGTTTCTTATTTGACTTGCGATAAATATGGCAACATAAACAAGCGCTGATGCAAGTAAAAATAACCAACCAATAGATGCCAAATAAGTTTTATAGTCGCATAAAAGTTCCGGTGATGGAATTATAGTTGTTCTTGGAGCAATTGTTATAAAAAACCATGATAATCCAAAGACCAATAAACTATTTTTTTTATTAATTATTGAATAAATTATAAAAATAACGATTGCAAATAATACTAAAAATGGAAAAAACGAATCGGCTGAAAAAAAACCAGAGCTTAGCTTCCAGTCGTACTCTACGCTTATTCCAAATGGAACTATAAATATCCAGAGATAGTGTAAAATTACTTTAAATTCTGAAATTAAAAATTCCAATGGTTTTATGACATCTTGTGCATGGTTGGTTAAAATATTACCTCGATTATTTGCTGTTACCATTTTTAATGATACTGCACGCGTGAAGAAACTAAAATCCATATATTTTGAAAAATAAAAAAGATAAAAAAAAGCGGCAAATCCAAGATGATAAAATATTCGGGTTTTAAAATCTGGCCAATTGCTTTTCGATATAAAAAACCAATCACACAAAAATAGTAGAATGGGAGTTATTACTACTATTTCTTTCGAGCCAAATGACAGTATCGAAATTACTGCGCTTAAAATAAACAGAGCTGTCTTTAAAATTTTATTATTTGTTAAAAGTGCATTAACTAAAATTAACAGGTTGGCAAGAATTAGCATGGATGCAAGCCCTTCAAGTCTTCCCTGAATGATATAAGATACGGTTTGGGTTTGTACCGGATGTAATAAAAATAGCCCGGATGTGGCAAAAGCTATTAAAATTGAATTCTTGTAAAAGAAAGATGTTTTTTCAAGTCTCTTTAAAAGAGTTAAGAGTAAATAAAAAAGTAAAATTCCTGCAGTTATATGTATAAAAAGATTAAATAATCTGTAATAAAATGGGTTGAATCGATCCATTTCATAGTTTATTCTGTTTAACCAATCTACAATCCATCTGGAGCAAAAAAAACGAGTTAACGGATTATCGTTTCTAATCGCAAATTTTTTTGTGATATTTGCAAGATCGTCAAATTGAAATGGATATTTTAATGATGGATAATAAAATAAAAATGTGATTATCGTTAATATGGCTGCAGATATATGTTTTTGAATAAAATTAAATAAATTTTTATTCTTCATAGCTTCTCCTTGTCTTTTAAAACTCTATTTTCATATTTTTTAAAATATTAGATATAAAATTTTTATATGTCGAATAAAAAATTATACTATTTGACCCTGCAATTATAATAATCTAATATTTTAGATATTTAACTTAAGGGGTATTTGATTATGTTTGATAATAAGATTTTGGAATTGTTTAGTGTTTTGGCCATAATATTTCCGGCTTTTTTATTAATTTTTACATTTAGAGGTTTTTTTAAAGCCTTGATTGCAAACGTTTTGGGCGATTCTACGGCGAGCGATAATGGATTTTTATCGTTAAATCCATTTGTACATATAGATATAGTAGGCTTTTTATCCATATTGTTTGTAGTTTTTTTTCTAGGAGGACTACTTTCCGGATATGTTCCATTGGTATTGCTTTTTTTAGTTATTATTTTGGTTGGCGCTCGGTTTACAATACCGGTTCCAATTAATGAGAATAACTTTAAATATTATAAACTTGGTCTTTTATTTATGACGATTTTAGTTCCGGTGTTAAGTTTTTTAATAGCATTAATTTTTATGTATTGCATAAAGTATTTTCCAATAAGTTTGGTTCCAAAATATGTTTATACATCTTTTATAGATATTTTTAAGACAATCATGGAATTTTCAATATTTTTTGGAGTTTTGGATTTAATTCCGTTACCTCCATTTGATGGTGGTAGAATTATAAAATTTTTATTACCAATAAAATATGAATGGGTTTATTATTGGCTAGAAAAATATTCGTTTTTTATTTTTTTAATTGTGTTTTTTATGCCGGTAGTTAGTAACTATTTTTTTGGAATGGTGCATATATTAACTTTTTTCGTAAAATATTTTTTAACTATTTTGGTTTTTTAAATATTTTGAAAGATTAAAATGAATAAAGATTTAAAAAAAAGTTTGGAAGTTTTAAAATCCGGAACGGTTCAAATTTTACCTGAAGCCGATTTTTTAAAAAAATTGCAGAGTGGTAAAAAATTAAAAATAAAATTTGGTGCAGATCCAACGGCACCCGATCTTCATTTGGGGCACGTTGTTGTTTTTAATAAATTAAGACAATTCCAAGATTTGGGACACGAAGCCATATTTTTGATTGGTGATTTTACCGCATTGATTGGAGATCCTTCAGGAAAATCAAAAACTCGACCACCTTTGACTGAACAAGAAGTTGAAAAAAATGCAAAAACATATTTGGAGCAGGTTGGTAAAATACTTGATATAAATAAAACTACGGTTGTGTATAACTCTCAATGGTTGTCCAAATTTAAATTTGATGATGTGTTAAAGTTGGCCGGAAAAGTTACGGTGGCAAGAATTATAGAACGAGAAGATTTTGCCAAGAGATTATCAGAAAATAGTCCAATTGGAATGCACGAACTTTTTTATCCTTTAATGCAGGGCTATGATTCTGTTGAACTGCATGCTGACGTTGAACTTGGCGGAACAGATCAGACATTTAATCTTTTAATGGGGCGTTTTTTGCAAGAGCAGGTTGGTCAAGAGCCTCAAGTTATAATGACAATGCCTTTACTTGAAGGACTTGATGGCGTTAAAAAAATGTCTAAAAGTCTTGGAAATTATGTAGGCCTTTGGGAAGCTCCGGATATTGCATATGGAAAGTTGATGTCAGTTTCTGACGAGTTAATGTTTAAGTACTATTTATTATTGTTAAACAAAACGGAATCAGAAATAAAAACTATGAAAGAAGAAGTTTTGAGCGGTTCTGTGCATCCTATGAAACTTAAGAAACAGATGGCTTATGATATTTTAGCTAAATATTGGTCACAAGATGATGCTAAATTTGGACAAGAAAAATTTGAAGCACTATTTCAAAAAAAAGATTATTCACAAGCAACAGAAGTTGAATTGAAAAAAGATTTCAAAAATCCTGTTTGGATTGTTGATTTGTTAAAAGAGTTAAAAGCGGTTGCAAGTTCTTCAGATGCAAAAAGATTGATTGAATCGGGTGCAGTTTCAATTGATAATCAGGAAATAAAAGAATTTAAAGCTGAAGTTTATTGGAAATCCGGTTTGATTGTAAAAGTTGGAAAACATAAGTTTTTTAAAATTAAATAGCATGCTTTTGTAGCTGTTTATATTTTAAAATATTCAAATTACTTGCTTTTTGTTTAGATAATTCAGTAATAATACTCTAAAGGATAAAGGAGAGTTTTATGAAAGATTGTTGTAATATTAAGTATTTATTATTATTCATGGCAATTCTAATCGGATTGTTTTTTGTTTTCAAAAAGAAATTTATCAAGAAAATACGTTTTAATAAAACGATTATATCGAAAGTTGTTTCAGCCAAAGATAAAGAAGTTTTAAAATTATTAAATAAGGCTTTAGCTGATGAGTGGCTTGCTTATTATCAATATTGGGTGGGTTCAAAAATAGTTAAAGGCGAATTTTCCAAAGAAGCAGTTGTTGAAATGGTACAGCATGCATCTGATGAAAAACGCCATGCCGATATGTTAACTGAACATATATTAAAATTGGGCGGCATACCTATTTTAGATTTTTCTAAATTAGAGGATATTTCCGGGTGTGGTTATATTACACCACCGGCTTTGGGGGATATTAAAATTATTTTAGAACAAAATATTGAAGCTGAGCGTTGTGCAGTAAAATTTTATAAGAATTTTTTAACTCAATTGAGCGAAAATTATCAAGCATTAAAAAAAGATATAGAAATGATTTTAAAAGATGAAGAGGAACATGAAGTTGATTTAAATGTTATTTTGAAAAATATAATTGAGTAAAAATAAAATTATAAGGGGTATATTTTACGGTGAGGGGTATGGGAATGAAAAAGTTAAAAATTTTTCTAGTTTTAATATCAATTTTTTGTAATATTTTTAGTATGTCAGATGTTGCTCAAAATCCTAAAGCTAATAAAGACCTTGATGTTGTTCCATTGCGCAGAAATTCTGTGAAAAAACTATCAGAAATATTAAAAGATCGTGGTCTGGATAAAAAATCTAAAGAACGAATCAAACAACTTTTGGGTGAAGATATTTTAGAGCAATCTGAAATAAATCGTTTATTAGATTGTTTGCTTGGTGAGCAAAATTAACTGCTAGTTTTATTAATTTTTTCCAAAATTTGGTACTTAGCTTTTTTAGCATTAATTTTAATTTGCCACCAATTTTTTCCTGCATATTTTTCAATAAAATCAAAATCTTGCTGTTTTAATTTTGGAAAATCTTCATATCCGCCAAATTTGTACCAAATTCCAATTATTTTAATGCCAAATTGATTTAATGAACTTACAACATCTTGTACATTATCTAATCTATTATCAATAAATATTACTTTTTCCGGTTTATAATTAATTTTTTTGAAAAATTTTATTATGACAGAACCCTTTTGAGTTGCCTTTGTAAAATCTTTACCACGAATTAAATATAAAATATTATTTTCATACCCATAGCCATATTGATTTTTTACAGGGGCTTCTTCTATTGTTTTATCATAAATGGATATTTTATCTAAATTTATCCCGGCATTACTTAAATTATTTGATGTAAACTTTCTAACTTTCCATTCTCTTGCTGTAAAAGCCATTGTTTTTATATTTTTTTCGTGAAGAGAGTTTATGAAATTAGGGATATTTTTTTCCATTGGAATATAACTTATATTTTGTTCAACTAGATTCCAAAGTAATACCATTTTTTCATTAACTATTGGACGTAAATATTCTTTAAATTCTTTTATTATAAATTCGTTGTTATCATATTCAGGTTTTTTGGCTTTAATACTTTTGATTATTTGATATATATTTTCGTTATAATAGTGATCAGTTATATAATCGCTCATTAGTCTATATAAACTTGAATTTATTGGATTATCATTTGTATCTATTTTTAAATTTTCTTTTAAAAGTGTTAAGTCTATGTCAAAAACAATTAAATCATTTTGATCCGCATATTTTGCTACATCTCTTATTGTATTGGATATAATTATGCCATCAGATGTTTTAATCTCTTTATGTATTTTGTTAAATAGCCCAAAATAATTGCAGCCTGAAGTTGTTAAAAGTAGTATAAATAAAATTGATTTTAAAAATATATCTTTAATTACTTTTACTTTGTTTGACTTCATTAAAAACTCCCCTCAAATATTTTTAATAGATTACTTTCTCTTTTAGTGTTGGCCTGCCAGCCGTAGCTCGTTAGAGCGTAGGATGGTGGAGAGAGTGAGATTCGAACTCACGGTTCCGGAATTAACCGGAACAACCGCTTTCGAGGCGGCCGCTTTCGACCACTCAGCCATCTCTCCACAACATAAGTTTAATTTATATTTTTTTTAATAAAATTACAAAGCTCTATGTAAAATAAACCTAAATTAATGATGCTTTTTAACTTATTTATAAAAATAATTGATTTAAATTTTAATAAGTCATAACATTATCAAAGTTTTGAAAAAGATTGAGAATTACTGTATTTTTGATACAAATAGAAACTTGACGATTAGTAAATTATTTTATTAAATAAAAAAGCTTTTTGTTGTTAGGAGAAGAATGAAAACACTTAATACCAGAGCCATAGTGCTTGCGGCAGGTAAATCTTCAAGATTTAAGACAAATAGAAGTAAGTTACTTTATTCAGTTTGTGGACAGCCAATGATTCTGTACACGATAAAGTTATTAAAAAATTTAGGTATTCCTACAACAGTTGTTGTTGGTTATCAAGCTGATGAGATAAAAAAATTGATAAAAGATTCTGCTTTTAAAGTTGATTTTATTTCTCAAAAAGAGCTTTTAGGTACCGGAAATGCTGTAGCTATAACTAAAAAAACATGGGATAAAGACAATATATTGGTTATGAATGGTGATGGTCCATTGTTAACCGAAGAAATAATTGAAGAACTTCTTTATTCTCATAATAACAGCGGTGCAGTTGTAACATTTTTATCTTCGCATTCTATGAATCCTGAAGGTTATGGCCGAGTTATTCGCGACGGAAAGCATGTATCTATAATTGAAGAACGAAATCTTACGGATGAACAAAAATTTGTAACATTGATAAACAGTGGAATTTATTTATTTAAAAAGAATTTTTTACAAGACAATATAGATAATATTCAGTTGGATTCTATTAAAAAAGAATACTATCTTACAGACTTGATAAAAATGGCAAGTGATCAGGCATTAAAAGTTAAAACCATTCCTGTTCCCTATGATAATGTTCGTGGTGTTAATACTTTAGAAGAGCTTTGGGCTGTAGAACAAATAAAAAGATCTCAAATAATAAAGCATTGGATGACTCAAGGTGTTCGTTTTGAGCTTGCACAAAGCATTCATATTGACTGGGATGTTGAAATTGGAATTGGATCTTATATTGGAACCGGAGTTCATATAATCAGAGGCACAAAAATAGGGTCCAATTGTACAATCAATGCTTTTTGCATAATAGATAACTGCAAAATTGATGATAATAGTTATATTCATTCACATACTGTTGTTCAAGATAGTAAAATTGGTAAAAATAGTCATGTTGGTCCATTTGCAAGACTTCGAAATAATGTTTTGATTGGTAATAATGTCAATATTGGAAATTTTGTAGAAATAAAAAACAGTGAAATTGCAGATGATTCAAGCGCAAAGCATTTAACATATTTAGGCGATTCTAAAATTGGTAAAAATGTAAATATTGGTGCCGGAACCATTACTTGTAATTATGATGGCGTGAATAAACATAGAACCGAGATAAAAGATGGTGTGTTTATTGGAAGTAATAATACTTTAGTTGCTCCAGTTGTAATAGAAAAAGACGCATATACTGCTGCAGGTTCCACTATTACAAAAGATGTTCCCAAGGAAAGTTTAGCAATAGCAAGAGCCAGACAGGAAAATAAAGTTGGATATGCAAAAAAACTAAAAAATAAAAATAAAAAAGAAACAGAAAGTTCTGTTTCAAGTTCAGTTCATAAAGAAAAAAGATCTAAACTTAATTTTGTAGGAGCCGTGAAGCCTAAGAGCGCACAGAATTTATGATTAAATTTTTTCATACTGCCGATATACATTTAGGTGTCGAAAATTACGGCAAAATAGATATTAAGACGGGAAATCATTCCCGTCTTTTAGATTTTAGGGATAGTCTTAAAAATATTGTTGATGCTGCAATTAAAGAAAAAATAGATTTTTTTTTATTTTGTGGTGATGCATATAAAACGGCATTTCCAACGCCAACTCAACAAAAATTATTTATGATTGAATTATTTAGATTGCAAGAAGCCGGGATTCCGGTCATCTCGGTTGTTGGAAATCATGATCATCCATTAAGTTTTGGAAAATCCAATTCTTTGGATGTTCTTGATTATTTACCATTAAATGGTTTACATGTTTTTTCAAAACCAGGAATTTTAAAACTTGAAACAAAAAGTGGGCCTATACAGATAGTTGGAATTCCATGGCCAACAAGAAATAATTTAATAACTGATAAAAATTTTCATTTAAAAAATTATAAAGAAATTACGGATTATTTATCTAAAGCCGTATATGAAATAATTTTGAATTTGTCGGAACAATTGGATAAGAATGTTCCGGCAATTTTAGCTGGGCACTTAACAGTTTCTTCCGGAATATTTTCCGGATCTGAAAAATGTGCAATTTTTGGTAATGATCCTATCTTTTTACCTTCACAACTAGCTTTAAATTGTTTTGATTATGTTGCACTTGGCCATTTGCATAGATTTCAAAATTTAAATTCACATGGGTATCCGGCAGTTGTTTATTCCGGTTCAATAGAACGAATAGATTTTGGTGAACGAAAAGAAGAAAAGGGTTTTTGCAAAGTTTTTATAGATGAAAAACTGGATGATAAAAGATGTTCTTTTGAATTTGTAAACCTTAAGATAAGATCGATGATTCAAATTGAAGTTGAACTAAGTGATAATTCTGATTATACCGAGCAAATTGTTGAAAATATTAAACGGCATGATATTAAAGATGCTATAATTAAAATTGTTTATCATGTGCCGGACGGAAAAAAAGATAATGTTGATTTGCAAGTGATTCAAGCTGCTTGCCAAAGTGCTATTAGTCTAGCATCCATTGTTCCTGTGCGAAAAAATATAAAAAGAGATCTTAGAACTGAATTAAATGTGGATATGAATTTGGAGATGCTTTTGGATAAATATCTTGAGACTAAAAATATTTCCGGGCAACAAAAAGATAATTTAGTTGCAAAAGCTAAAGAATTATATTTAGAATTTAATTTAGAACAATCTGAGCAGAGTCAAGAAAAAATATAATTTTTTGGGGTGTGAAATTTATGAAATTAATATTAACAAATACTTTAACAAGAAAAAAAGAATTATTTGTACCATTAAAAAATAAAAAAGTTGGAATGTATGTTTGCGGTGTTACTCCATATGCAGATTCTCATATTGGCCATGGAAGATGTTATGTTAATTTTGATATTTTATTCAGATTATTAAAATTTTTACAATACGATGTAACGTATGTTCGTAATATCACAGATATAGACGATAAGCTTATAAATAAAGCTAAAGAAGAGACCGGTGATATTCTCGATTATTTGCAAATTTCACAAAAATATACACAAAATTTTTTGGATGATATGCGGGAATTAAATAATTTACAACCTACATATGAACCTAAAGTTACAGAAAATATACAAGAAATTATTAAATTTATTTCGAGTTTAATAGAAAAAAAACATGCATATGTTTTAGGAGCAGATGTATATTTTGATGTTTTATCATTTGAAAAATATGGAAAACTTTCAGGAAAAAAACTTGAAGATTTAAAATTGGGTTCTCGTGTTGAAATTGATGATCGAAAAAAACATCCTGCAGATTTTGTTCTTTGGAAAGGAAATGGTGAAAAGCTTTTTTGGCAATCACCATGGGGTTATGGCCGTCCCGGATGGCATATTGAATGTTCAGTGATGGCTCAAAAATATTTAGGACAAACTTTGGATATTCATGGCGGCGGTATGGATTTAATTTTTCCTCATCATGAAAATGAAGTTGCTCAGTCTGAAGCTCATAACTTAAATGTATTATCGAAATATTGGATTCACAATGCATTTATAAATGTAAATAAAGAAAAGATGTCCAAATCTTTAGGTAATTTTTTTACGTTAAAAACAGTTTTTCAAAAATTTGATCCTATGATTTTACGTTTTTATTTTTTACAACATCATTATAGAACACCAATAGAGTTTACTTTGCAAAGTTTAAATGCTGCAAAAGCGGCATATGAAAAACTTGCAGTTGTTTTTGAAACCGTAAATGTTTTGAAAGAGATTACAATTTCTGACTGTGAATCAAATTCTTTATTATCAGAAATGCTATCAGCTTTATGTGATGACCTTAATACTCCAAAATTTCTTGGAATTTTATTTGAAAATTTATCCAAGATAAAAGAATCTAAAGATTTGGCAATATTGGTTAAATCTTTTGTGAACACTGTTGTTGGTTTAAAATTAGATGCTGTTTGTGAAAAATTTGAGATTACGCCTGAGATTGAAGATCTTATAAAAAAACGAGAACAGGCAAGAATTGATAAAAATTGGACTTTAGCAGATGAAATTAGGGGACAACTTTTAAAGTTGGGCTATGAAGTTCAGGACAAAAAAATAAAATAAAAGTATTTTATGGGAGAGTTTATTTTATGAAAAATTTTTTTAAATTTTTTTTATTTATATCTTTATCTTTATTTTTAATGCCATCCATTAATTTCGCCATGATACCATCTCCATCCAATTTAGAAATTTATGTCTGTGCTTGGCCAGATGATAATGATATTGATGGAATTATTTACGTTTGTGATAATAATTTAATTGATAGAATTAATTCTATTGATCCGGTTACAAATTTAACACCATTACAATTTTTGGTTATAAAATTCAGACAATTTTCGGAACAATCTTTAACTTGCATTGAAAAATTGAAATCTTTAGGTGCTAATATTTTATATAAAGGAAATCAGACATGGTCTCCATTACAAAAAACTCTTGAAAAGCAAAATTGGAATTTGGTAAATATACTTTTACAAAATTTTTCTATGCGAGTAGAACCAATTATTTTGACTAAATTTTTAGATATAGAAGTTGCCATTAAAGATGGATATGAAAATATTGTTAAGTTTTTAGTTTTGAATAGAAAATATGGGTTTGATAAGCTTTTGGATCTGTATAAATATGCGCAGGATACTTATAATAAATATCGTGAAAAAAAAGGTTCAAAAAATTTTAATCAAAATTTATATATTTCTTATATAGGAATTTATAGCTTTTTATATAAGCAACTTGAATTATTATCTTTTGAAAATGTTAATAATAAAACAAATGCCAATAGTGCTAATTTTGATTTAAAACCGTTAAATTTTGATATAAAAACTTTAATTTCGGCCTAGATTTTAGTTCTTTCCAATATATTGGTTAAAAGTTTTTGATATTTAAAGATTTTTTTGATAATTTCTTTTGCTTTTACATAGTCATATCTATGTGTTGTTTCGTTGCGATCATCTACCATTTGTAATGCCAATTCAGATTCTTGCTTATTTAAAATGTTTTGTTTGAAGGCTTCTCTAAATGTTTCTTTTGGACTTTTAACAGTGTTTCCGTGTTTCTTTTGTATATAATCTTTTAAATATTTCCATATTATATCGAGTGAATATTCAAATCGTTGAATAACTGAATCTTGAAAAGCTAAGTATTCATCTGCTTTTGATATCTCATCTGTTCTTTTTAGTAAATTAATTGAATTATTTAAAGTTAATATGGCTCGATTACATTCTTCATATTTTAATGAAAGATTATTTTCTATTTCCATAATACCTTATCTCTTTCTATTTGTTTTTTTAAAATTTCTGAAACGTTATTAATATCTACAACATCTACAGTATATGGGATGTTAAGGGTATCAATACCATTTTTTAGTTGAATTATAATATTATTATCAATTATTTTTTTATCATCTATTGCAATATCTATATCAGAAGTTTCATGGTGAGTTCCTCTTGCTCTGGAGCCAAAAAGATAAATATTTGCGTTTGGCAAAAATGCTTTGATAAAAGATAATATTTTATTTTTATAACATTCATCAATACTCATTATTATCCAATCAATTATTAGAGTATAAAAATATTTTATCCATATACATTTAGTTTAAAATATTTTATTCGCAAAATTTTTGCAACAAATTTGAACTTTTTGCTTTATATTCTAAAAAAATCCAGTGATTTAAATTAAAAGTATAACCATTTTCATTATTGTCAGGATTTTCATCTTTTACAAAACCCCATTGTAAATAAGCATTAAGTGCTTGTTTATTTGTAATGCGTGTACATAAAAATATACGGTTAATTGTTGGTAATATTTTAAAAATTGAAGACATTAGAATTTTGCCAATTCCCAAATTTTGGTATTCAGGCTTTATGGCAAATATGGTACATTTAATTGTGTTTTTTGCAAAATTAGGTGCAACCATAAAATTTATAAAACCGAGTGGTTTATTTGAAATTTTATCTTTTGCCAAAATGATAATTTGAATTGTTTCAGAAAGAGATTTTTTTGTTTTTTCATCAAGTTTTATATCTGCATTAGAATAATCGGACATAAATATAGCCGTTAATATTTCAAGCATTTTATTTTCTACATCTGCCCAATTTACATTTTTTATTCCAGAATTGAATAAAGGTTCAAATGGCTTAAAAAATATATCGTGGCCAACAACTTCCGGATGAGTTTTTAAAAAATCCATTTCTACTTGCATGTATGCAGGTTTTGCTATAGAAAAACAAGTTTTTAATGTATTTGTATATTCTGCAGAAATTGTATTTGTTTTTATATATTCTAAAATAATTGTTCTACCTGATTTATCTTTAGTTTCGAATAAATTCTTTTTATTCATGCAACTTCCTAAAAAAATTAAATAAAAAATATAAACAAAGTGTGATTTTTGTGTTAAATAGCTTTTAACCACTTAATAATCTCTTGCTCTATATTACTTTCAGGTTGCTTTCCGCCACCTTGAATTAAAGTGTTGCTACCGCCACCCTTAAGACCAAATTTGGCAAGAATATCTTTTGAAAATAATTTTAAATCAATTTGTTTTTCAAAATTTTTACTTACATATCCGAAGAAAGAAATTTGATCCGGTGTTTTAAAATTTATGTTCACTATGAAATAAAAACCCGGAGCTTTTGTTTCTATTGATTCACATATTTCTTTAAATTGAGCAGAATCAAAATCTTGAAGATTTAAAAACAAAAATGGGATTTTACCGACATGTTTTACTTGGTTTTGCCACTCAGGAATTTGGGCTTTTAATATTTGTTTTTTAAGCTGTTTGATCTGTGAATTTAAATTATCTATATTCTCAGTTTGTTTTTCAATTGCAGTAATAATTTGTTCAGGTTTGACTTTAAATTTCTCTACAAGAGCTTTTATTGTATCAAAACTATTTTGAAAAGTTTCTATAGCCTTAGGTCCTGTTATACCTGTAATACGTCTTACTCCTGAAGATAAAGCTACGTCGCTTTCTATTTTAAATAATCCTATATCTCCGGTGCTATTAACATGCGTTCCTCCGCAAAGTTCAGCTGAAAATCCCGGTACTTGAACAACTCGAACTTGTTCAGGATTATATTTTTCACCAAAAAGGGCTGTTACACCGGATTTTCTTGCTTCTTGTAAAGTTGTATAAAAAATATTTAATTTTATATTTTCTTGTATTTTTTGATTTACAATATTCTCTATTTTTTCTGTATCTTGTTTTGATATTGCATTATTACTTGTATAGTCAAATCTAAAAAAATCACTATTTACAAAAGAACCGGCTTGTTGAATATGTTTACCCAATATTTGTACAAGTGCAGCTTGTAATAAGTGAGTAGCAGTATGATTTTTTGCTGTATTTGATCTTGAATAATAATCGACTATGCATTTTACTTTATCACCAAGTTTTAGATTTGCATTTTTAATTTTTACAGCAATGGCCGGATTTTGAGTATTAGCTGATTTATAAAATTCTTCTATTTCATAAACCTTATTATCTATGTTTAACCAACCTTTATCACTTATTTGCCCACCGGATTCAACGTAAAAAGGTGATTCTTTAGTTACTATCCAGCTAAAATCTTTTTCTTTTAAAATAAAATTTATTTCTGATTCCAGTTCTAATTTTTCATAGCCTAAAAATTTTGTATTTATATCTTCAGGTATATCTAAAACTATAATTTTATCTTTTGATTTTTTACCTGATTGTTCTTGTTGCTTTTTCATTTCTTCATTAAAGCCTGACATATCAAGTGTAAAATCTTGTTCGTTTGCAATAACTTTAGTTAATTCTGTTGGAAATCCATAAGTGTCATATAATTTGAAAACTTGTTCTCCGGACAAATAATTTTTATTATTTTTTTTGTTTTCTTCAATATATTTTTCAAGAATAACTTTTCCGGATTTTAGATTTTCACTAAATTTTGTAATCTCATCGTCAAGTGTTGCCAATATTAATTTTTCATTATCTTTTAATTCTTTATAAATTAAAGAAAAATAACTTATAAATTCTTTGGATAAACTTGAGAATAATTTTGGGTTATCTGAAAGTTTTTGCGCAAATAGAGCCGCTCTGCGAATTATTTTTCTCAAAACATAACCACGGCCTTCATTTGAAGGCAAGCAACCGTCGGCGATTAAAAGTGAACTTGATCTAACATGATCACATAGAACATGAAATGCAGCTTTAGTATTTTTATCTGATTTGTCATAAGAAAGTTTTGTTAAATTTTCGATTTTTTTAATTATTGGCGCAAAAATTTCCGTTTGGAAAACAGAGTCTTTTTTTTGTAAAATCATATTCAAACGCTCAAAGCCCATTCCGGTGTCAATGCCTGTTTGTTTCAATGGGATAAGTTTACCATCTTGTTGTCGCTCAAATTGCATAAATACTAAATTCCAAATTTCCGTAAAGCGTCCGCATGAACATGATGGATCGCAATGATCTGTTTTGCAACCAACATCTATTCCATTATCAAAATGTATTTCGGTGCATGGTCCACAAGGTCCGGTGTCGCCCATTTGCCAAAAATTTTCTTTTTCACCTAGTCTGTAAATCTTATCTACCGGAATACCTATAATTTTGTTCCAGATTTCATAGGCCTGATCGTCGTCTTTATAAATAGTAATTTTTAAATCTTTTGGATTGATATTTACTTCTTTTGTCAAAAATTCCCAAGCATATTTTATGGCATCGTTTTTGAAGTAATCTCCGAATGAAAAGTTACCCATCATTTCAAAAAATGTAAGGTGTCTATTGGTAAAACCAACTTCTTCGAGATCG
The DNA here is from genome assembly GCA_001468925.1 of candidate division TM6 bacterium UASB340. Classification (GTDB taxonomy): domain Bacteria; phylum Babelota; class Babeliae; order Babelales; family UASB340; genus UASB340. Next base: position 101,080 of record LDIX01000006.1, read on the forward strand.
TTATGTTTACCACCGGCTCTTACACATTTTTGAATAGTACTTGCTGTTTTGTAATGTCTTTTTTCATTGCCTAAAAATAAATCTTTAAATTGGTTCATTCCTGCGTTAGTAAATAATAATGTTGGATCTTGGGCTGGAATTAATGAAGAACTTGATACAATTTCATGACCATTTTTTTTAAAATAGTTTAAAAATTTTTCTCTTATTTCCATAGAGTTCATATTTTTACCCAAACTTTTATAATAAAAATAAATAAGTATAATTAACTAATTAAAAGCTGTTTTTTATAATACTACAGAAAATATAGCTGTCAAAAAGGTAATATGCTAAAAAAAATAATATTTTTGTTATTTACGATATTTTTTATACCTATTAATGCACAAATTACTGTGATGATTGATCCTGCCGGAGATTCAAAAAATGTCGGGCGAAAGCTAGTTGAAAGTTATGAGCGCACTATAACTTTTAAGCTTGCCGAGAAGTTAAAACAAAAGCTACATGAAAGATATAGCTATAATTGTGTACTTACAAAATATTATGGAGAAGAGGTTATTGAATTACAGAATGCATCTTTTGCAAATAGGTTAAATGTAGATCTTTACTTGAGTTTGAATGTGTTCAGGCATGAATTTGCCAAACCCAAGCTTTTTTTGTATAATCTTATTCGTAATCGGTTGGTGGATTTCGCAGTTAGGTCAATAGATCAGTTTAAGTTTGTTTCGGTTTATCAGTCTCATTATTTAAATATAAATAAAACGAAAGTTTACGTAGAATCAATAAAAAATTATTTTAGGCGAAAAGAGTATGCAAACAAATTCGATTTTTATGGAGCTTTTGGCATACCTATAAAATCTTTGATTGGAATAACGGCGCCTGCTATTGCCATAGAAATTGGATTATGTAATGAAGATCAATTGGATTTTTTTGTAGAACCAATTGTTGAAAGTTTAAATTTTTTATATCAAGAGGTGATATCATGACTGATATTTTTTCTTTACTTACTCCAAATATAGCCTACTTTTGGTTAATATTAGCCCTAGTTTTTTTACTATTGGAGATTTCAACTCCAGGGTTATTTTTGTTTGTCACTTTTGCTATAGGTTCAATTTTAGCTTCTATAGTTGCATTTTTGGATTATTCACTTTTTGTGCAATGTATTACTTTGATTTTAGGGTTTTTAGCATCTTTTTTGATTATTAAATTGTTTTTAAAAAGAAAAGAATCTCAGCGAGTTAATACAACGGTTGATGCTCTTGTTGGGCGTATATGTTTGGTTACAAAAAAAATAGATAAAAATAATTCTGGATTGGTTAAAGTCGATGGTGAAGTTTGGGCTGCCATTGCTAAAGATGATAAAGAGTTTTTACCTGGGCAAAATGTCAAGATAGTATTTGTTAAAGGCAATAAATTAATAGTTTCTTAGGAGATAACATGATATTTACATTTTATACATTTTTTATTTTATTTGTTTTATTTTTGTTATTGGTTATTTCAAAATCAACTTATATTGTAAAACAATCTGAAGTGATAATGATTGAGCGTCTTGGAAAATATAATAAAATGCTCAAATCTGGAATACATTTTGTGATTCCTTTTATAGACCAACCAAGAAGAGTTTTTTGGACTTTTGTAAAGGAAGCTCCATCCGCTCCGGGAAAATTATACAGATATAATGAGCTTCTTGAACGGATTGATTTAAGAGAAGCTGTTTATGATTTTCCAAAGCAAAATGTTATTACAAGAGATAACGTTACTATGGAAATAAACGCATTACTTTATTATCAGATTACAGATCCTGAAAGAGCGATTTATGAAGTTTCCAATTTACCTCAAGCTATTGAAAAATTAACCCAAACAACTTTGCGTAACGTTATTGGAGCATTGGATCTTGACGGAACATTGGTTTCTCGTGATCAAATTAATGAAAAGTTACGTGAAATTCTTGATGATGCAACAGATAAATGGGGTGTTAAGGTAAATAGAGTTGAGTTGCAAGAGGTAAATCCTCCACAGGATATTCGAGTTGCAATGGAAAAACAGATGAGAGCTGAAAGAGATAAACGTGCATTAATTCTTGAGGCTGAAGGTAAAAAACAGGCAGCCATTCTTGATGCTGAAGGTGAAAAAATGTCAAAAATTACCCGAGCTCAAGGTGAAGCTGAGGCTAGACTTTTAACAACGCAAGCAGAATCTGAAGCTATTCAGATGATAGGTAAATCTGTTCCAGGTGCTGATCCATTGCCATATATGGTTGCACTTAATTATATAAAGGCTTTGCCTGAAATTACAAAAGACAAAGATGGTAAAATGATTTTATTGCCATATGAATCAAGCGCTTTGATGGGTTCTTTGTCTACAATTAAAGAGATATTTAAATCTTAATTGGAATTTTGATATGAAAATGAACAGATTTATTTTTTGTTTATTTTTTTTATTTTCTCTTACTCATGGTTTATTTGCAATAAAACGTATTAAAAGTATGTTTTTTTCGCCAAAAAATCAGAGAAAAAATGAAGATGAACGAAGTAAATCTGTTCAGCCTAATGAATATGAATACAAAAAAATAGATATATCTCTTTGTGATAATGATAAGAGTATAAATTTTTGTTTATTAAATATTCTTGAAATTCAAAATTTGATTGGTACTAATTTTGTTTTAAATCTTAATTTTAATAAATTTCAAAATAAATTAACTTGTAAAGTAAAGAGTGATTTAAGTGATATTGAATTATATGATTTAAAAAAACAGATCAAAAAAGAGGCAATATTTTCGGATAAATACGGGTATGTTTTAAATGAATTAAAAATTTGTTTTGGTTTATCGGAAAATATTAAATCCAGAATAAAAAAAATAATTGTTAACTTTGATATACTAAATAGTTTTAATTCTGATTATAAAGAATCTAGCTTTTATTTAAA
>LDIX01000006.1:107086-140158 GCA_001468925.1 candidate division TM6 bacterium UASB340
AAAATTAATTTATTTTTTTCTTTTGAAAATTAAAATAATTAAAGCAATTAAAATTGCAGCAAGAAGTCCGGCCAAAATATATGCGGCTGTCTTTGCTTCAGCAATTCTATCTCTAATTTGGCTTAAATTATTTAGCGCCTTAAATGGGTTTACTACCGGCGGAATTATTTTATCTAGTACACTAAAATTTATTTTATCAAACATAATATCTCCTTTGTTTTATAAAAACTAAAATACTTTATTTTTCTATAAATTTTCAAGATTTTTAAATTATTGATTATTTTTTCGATTTTTTAGTAATATTTCAAAATAATAATAAAATTTTATAAGGGAGGGTTATATAGAATTTATAAAAAATCAAAAAAGCGTTTTATTTATAGTTTTTTTTGGGGAGGGTATTGTGAAATCAAAAAAATTAATAGTATCTTTAGGTCTATCCATCCTTTTATTAAGTAATCTTTCGGCTGTTTTTGAATTATCAGAAAATATTAATAGAACAATACCTAAAAATGTTGTTGTTGTTGGTGGTGGTATGGCCGGTTTAGCTGCTGCAATAATTTTGATTGATAACGGTTGCAATGTTACATTATTGGAATCTCAAAATTATATAGGTGGAAAACTTTATGCCGAAGAAATTGGCGGTATTCAGTCAAATTTAGGTGCTCAATATATTTTGGAAGCCATGCATTCTGTTATAGATTATTATCTTAATACAATAAGAACTAAAAGAATTAATGATTTAAAAACGGGATACATAGAAAATGGCTTATATAATAATTTAACATTGCTTTATTTGTTAAAAATAATGGCAGCAGTTAACACTATAAGTCAAGATAGAGCAGCTTCTTTGGGCGATAAAGATTTTTATTTCGATAAATTACCGGATAATCAGTTATGGAATCAATTTGAAAATATGACTGCAAATTATTATTTAAACACATATCAAACACTAGACCCTGACGCTGCAAAATATATTGCTGCAAATTTAAAATCTGAAACCGGTGGAGATTTAAATAATTTAATGGGATTAATGCCGGTTGGTTGGTATGGTGATCTTGAACAAGGTGACAAATTTTTATTAAAAGATGGTAATGAATCTTTAGCTGTTGCAATTAAAGATGATATTGTTGCAAAAGGCGGCACAGTTTTACTTGAAAAAGCAGTTACAAATGTGGCAGTAAATGGTGAGGTTGTAACTGTTACTTGTCTTGATAGCTCAAACTATACAGCTGATTATGTAGTAATTGCAACACCTTCATATATAGCTAAAAATATAGTTTCAGGTTTATCAACAGAAAAAATTGCTGCACTTAATGCTGTAGATTATTCTAAGATAGCTATAGTAAGTTTATATGTTAAAAATTTCCCAACGGGTAATGATTTACATGGCGTAATATATTTAGATAATAACAATATTGATGGATTTTTAAGCCAGACGGGATCTATTTTAAATATTGGAAAATCCAACAGATATTTATTAAAAGAAACAAATGTTGTAAACGCGATTGTTACAAACGAGACTCTTTTAAATATGTCTGATGTTAATTTGGTAAACTATGTTGCAACTCAGTTACAAACAACTGAACCAAATTTCAATCCAAATTGTGATGTAATAAGTTATTTAATTAAACGTTACGACAAAGGCATTGTAAAATTCCCGTTACAATATTTAACAAATTATCAAGCACAATTACAAGCACCTGTTTCAAATAAAATATTTTTTGCAGGGGATTATATTTATTCACCGGATCTAGCCGGTGCTGCATGGGCTGGAGATAGAGCTGCTCAAGCAATTCTTGCTCAATAAAATTCGATTAATTTATAAATAAATAATGGCGCTTTTTTTTTGCGCCATTATTTATTTATACTTGTTCTTATTTTTCTATGATAACTTATGGCAAAGTGATGAGTATAGTCTCTAAGAGCTATTAATACTTGAGCAGTATAATTCTGCGGGTTTAATATTTTGCCGTTTGGTATATTTTTTGAAAATACGGTTTCTTCTCTTTTTGCCAAACTTGCAATTTGAGCATTTGGTAAAATTTTTTCTATGGAACTAAGTTGACCTTTACCACCGTCTATTAAAATTAAATCTGGAATATTGTCTGAAAATTTATATCTTCTTGAAACTATTTCTTGTAGTGCCGCATAATCATTTTGATTGTCCAGCGTTTTGATTTTAAAATGTCTAAAATTTTTATAATCAGGTTGTCCATCTTTAAATCTTACGCAAGAGCCAACCATAAAATTGCTTTGTATATGTGAAATATCAAAGCAATCGATAGTATTTACATCTTTTTCTAATTTTAACAATAATTTTAAAGAAATATTAAGTGATTTTTGATTTTTAAGTTCTTCTTGTGCGTGAATTTGAGCTAGATTTACAAGACTTAATAAGTGACCATCACTTGGTTTGATTATAGATATATTGTTTGTTTTATTCTGCCATAGTTTTATAAACTTTTCCAATAAAATTTTTTCATTATTTTTTATTTCAAAATTTATAAGAATTATATTATTTGCATTAAAATTTTGATAATAGCTATTTATATATTCTATATAAGAATTTTCGTGTTCTAAAAATATATTAAATATTTTTTTTCTCTTGATTGCACCGTTAAGTTCTTCAAAAACGATCAATTTTTTTGTGTTTGTATCTAAAATCCAAATATCTTTGAGAGCCAAATTTTTTGCTATTTTTTTATAACTATAGTCTTCATCTAAAGTTTTAAATACTATATTAAACGCTTTTCTATATTCATTTAACTCTTTTGATTTTTCAAAATTTAATAAATTATTATTATTTTTGATTTCTTGATTTAAATAATTTAAAAATTTTTTGTGCCCGGATTCTAATGATTTTTTTGCTAGATTTAATCTTGTTATGTATGTATTTTTATCAAAATTATTTGTGCATGAGCCTGCACATAAACCCAGATGAAAATCAAGACAACCATTATCTATTTTTTTGTTGCATAGTTTTAATCTAAATGTATGCAATAAAAAATTATAAACTTTTCTTGTTTCAGTTTTATCTATAAATGGTCCAAAATAAGTGCCTTTTTCTTTTTTATTTCTGACTATTTTTATTTCTGGCAATTTTTTTGACGGCTGTGAAAAAAGTATATATAAAAATGGTTGTCCATCTTTTAATAAAATATTAAATTTGGGTTGATTTGCTTTTATTAATTCTGCTTCCAAAAGCATTGCTTGAAGTTCACTTTTTGTAATAATGAATTCTAAACCTGTAGCATTTTGTGTTAATGATAAAGATTTTAAATCTTGTTCTTTTTGAAAATAACTTTTAATTCTTTTTTTTAAATTTTTTGCTTTTCCAATATAAATAATTTGGTTATCTATATTTTTAAAAATATAGATTCCTGGAGAACTTGGAAATTTTTTTGCTTGATTTAATAAAATATTAAAACTATTATTCATAATTGCTTTTTAAATTTAAAAATAATTTACTACATAATAAAAATATGTATATTAAATGAACGATGCAACCGGGTTGTTTTGTTTGTAAAAATATAGTTAAAAATAACAAAAAAGGGCATATTTATGTTTCACAAATTTAAAGTTACATTGATTATTAGTTTTTTAGGTTTAATTACACTATTTTTAGGTTATAAGGCCATTAGTTATTCAACCTATTCGGTTGTACCTGAAATTAGTACAAAAGGGTTGACTTCCGGAGATTATTATTCAGGAGTGGTTCAATCTAAAATAGTTTCAAATAATGGTTATAAAATTGATCATATAGATGTTTATCTTGATGGTAAATTATTAGATTTGGATGGAACAAAAAAGATAAATAAAAAGAGTTTAAATTTTCCATTAACAATAGATACAACGACATTGCTTGATGGTAAACATAATTTAACCGTCGATATTGTTGATGCAAGTAAACATCAAAATAAAAATCAGATGAATTTAGATTTTTATGTTGATAATACCGATTTAAATGCAACATTTATTGATCAATCATATAAAGTTTTGCAGGGCAGAACAATTCATGCAAAAATTAAAGCGAATAAAAAACTTGCAGATGCCAAAATTCAATTTCTTGAAAAAAATTATGAATTTTATCCTGAGTCTGAATATTCAACAGTTTATGAATCTTTTATTCCGGTTGATTGTGACTTAAATGCCGGTGAATACCAATTGAATGCAAAAGTTAAAGATTTTGTTGGTCATGATATGAACCTTTCAGGCAGAGTTGATATTCAGGAATACAATTTTCCAAAACAAAAAGGCTTTGTAGTTGAAAAAGGTAAGCTTGAAGAAGAAAAAGAAGTTAGCATGAGCAATAGAATATTGGAAGATGCTATTGAAAAATGGCTTGCTGATTCTCCAAATAAAAAATTATGGACCGGAAGATTTGAAGTTCCTGTTGATATTAAAAAAATAACAACTCCTTTTGGCGAGATTAGAACAACTTCTGAAAAGGGACATTATATGCACAAGGCTGTTGATATTTTGAATAATCCTAGAAGTGTTATTTGGGCCAGCCAAGAGGGTAAAGTTGTTATAAAAGATAGATTTTTATTAACAGGAAATACTATTGTTCTAGATCATGGTATTGGGGTATTTACGATATACTGTCACCTTGAAGACTTTGCAGATATTGAAGTGGGAGATTTGGTTAAAAAGGGTAATAAGATTGGTCGCATGGGTATGACGGGTTATGCTAATGGTTATCACCTACACTGGGAATTAAGAGTTAATAACGTGGCTGTTGATCCGTTTCAGTGGACACAAAAGAATTTTTAATTTTTTAAAATCTAAATTTTATTTTATAGAGGCCAATTAACTTGGCCTCTATTTTTAGTTTTGCTTTTTAAGCCACCATAAAAAATCAATGTTAAAATTTTTTCGTAAAAAATCCGGAAAAGAGTTAGCTGGAATATTTAGATCCGGTTGAGTTTCCATATATATTGGTTTAATATCAATTTCTTTATCAATTGATATATTGATCAATGACGGTAAATATTTATATTCACCATAATATTGTATGTGTCTTATTATAGTTTTTTTGTTTTTTTCATTGTACGAATACATAAATCCATATTTATCCAAATTTTTACTGTAATGGTTATGACCGCATAGCAAAAAATCTATATTATTTTTTTTCATGTATTCATTGGTATTTTTTTCAGATATTGTTTCAACAGAACCTCTTTTTACCAATGTGTCTTCTTGTAATATTATATCACCCCAAATATATTTATTTAAATTATCATTTATAAAAGTTTTATTTTTTTCCAGTTCTATTGCTGTCGTTTTAATATTGTTATTCAATATAAATTTCGGATCAATTGCACCATGAGTTAATTGTATTTTTAAATTATTATTTGGAATGATAAAAGCTGTTGATGGTAATAATTTGAGTGTGGATATTATTTTTTTATATTCTGGATTTTCAAAATATGATTTAATTATGTTCTGAAAAGTTGTTTTGTTTGAGTCAAGTTCAGATTCATCTTTATTCAAATTTTTATTTTTATATAGATCTCTAAAATAGTTTAAACAATTATTTAATTGCTCGTTCTCTATATTTGAAAAATATTTACCAATTTCCATAGAGAAACCGTATTGATGCGATGTTAAAAAGGCTTCATGATTTCCACGAAGTAAAATAATTTTATTAGGATTTTTGTTAAATAATATCATTAATAAATAAAGAGATTCTGCACTGTTGACACCTCTATCTATAATATCTCCGCTGCAGGCGAAAATTGTTTCCTTTTCTTCGTCATCATTTGTTTTTAAATTTTTTAATTCCAAATCGTTGCTTAAAACGCATAGGTGTTTTAATAAACGTAAATTTTTTATGACATGTAATGTGCTGCCATGGATATCACCCATAAAATAAATATTTACAGGTTTTTTAGCATGAATAACTCTTCCATAATAAATACTGCGTTGGTCATATATATCTTTTTCTTGAAGCGAAATTGTTTTTTTGAAATTTTTATTATCAATGAGTTTAATTATATTTTTCCTAAATAGATCTAATTGCTTTTTGAATGATTCTTTAAAACCATCAATATTTAAAAATATGTATTTATCACATAAAACATTATCATCTAGATTTTCGTTAAAAACTATATCGGATAAGATTTTTTTGCTTACCGGATCTTGAATGTTTTCAGATCGTTTCTTTTTTTTATATTCTTGAGATGTTTCTTGTTTAGTTTTATCTTTTGTTCTTTTATCTCGCATGCACATTAAATTTTGAATTAACGAAAAACTCAAAAAAACTATTAAAAAAAAAGAATTTATTCTATTTTTTTGCATAAATAACCTTAATTTAAAAATGGATGGGAACTTATTATAATTAAATGTTAATTAAATTTGTATGTTTTTTTCAACTTAATTTAATTTTTAAATACTTTACTTTTGTAATAATATTCTTTTAAGATTCAAAAAAATGAAATTTTAAAAGAATATTATGCAAAATTTTATAAAAACAAAAATTTATTATAAATATCTTTTTTCTATTCTATTTTTATTCGCTATTTATGCGATTTTCTACTTATTTTTTTTAAATCCTAAAAATTATAAAATAGATGATTTAAATTTTCAGCTAAAAGATTTGAATCAACAAAAAGAGATTTATAATAAAGTTGTTTTGACAAACAAAAATTTAGAAAAAGAAAATATAGAACTCGATCAAAAAGTTAACAAATTAAGCTTAGATCAGGATTTAAATAAAAATTTACTAAATAAAATATTGGTATCTTTAGAAAAATATTCGCTAAATTGTGTAAAATATCAAAAATTATTAAGTATAAATAGAGATAGTTATAAATATAAAAATTATCGATTTTATATTCAGGGTAATTTTTACAATTTAACATCTTTTATTTCAAGCGATTTTATATCCAAAAATCTAATTAAAATCAAAAATATTTATTCTGTAAGTTTAGAAAATAAGGGTACAGTTTTTTCTTTAGACTTAAAAATCATGAGTTTTAAACATGAAAATAAAGTATAAATTGTTATTTTTAATATTTTTAATCTTGGGTTTATTGTGTAAAAATCTTTTATCAAGAAACCCTTTTTTTTTTGAGAGCGATAAAGTAAATCAAAAGAATATTGGAAATCATGAAAATATAAATTTGGTAGCTATTTTAAGTTGTAATAGCTCTTTTGGCGCTGTTTTACAAAGGACCGATATACAAGAAACCGTATATATTGGCGATACGGTTTGGGGTTATAAAGTTATAAAAATATGTGAAAATCAGATAGAACTATTTAAAAATAATAAAAAAATAAATTTAAATATTTAATTAGGGGACATATTGTAATGATTTTTTATCTTGTTTTTAGCTTATTGTTTTTTATTTCACTTAATGCAGATCAAGTCTTTATTCCAACAGAGGCTCCTGATTTATCAAGAGTGCCAAATTACGTTTCAGAAATGCTTCAAGAAGAAAAAGATAAAAATGAAGATTCTGAACTTTCAAAATTTGAAAATACTGTAAAAGAGATTGTAAATACGAAGGATAGCCAATTAGCCAAAAAAGCGGATGAACTAATAAAAGATAAAGATAAACTTAATAATTTATTAAGTAATTTTAAAAATACAAATACCACTTTGGATGTAAAAGATACTGAGTTTGCAGAATTACAAGAGATTATAAACTTGCAATATGAGTATGAGCCATTATTGAACAATAAAATTTCTTTTAAGTCTAAAACCGTAGATGTAAAAAATGTGATAGAGTTTATTGGTAAAATTGCCGGTTTAAATTTTATTATAGATTCTTCAGTTACCGGAATTATCAGTAATATAAATTTTGAAAATATTACACTATCATCTGCATTAAAAATTGTTTTATCGTCTGCATTTCCAAAACTGGTTCTTGTAAGAGAGCATAACGTTTTACGAATTATGAATTTAAAAGATGCAGTGTTAATTTTAAAATCAAAATACGCAGATTCGCTTGTATCCGATTTTGTAATAATTTATAACGCAAAATTTTCAGAAACGTTTAAGCTTCGTGTTGAAAAGATGTGGTATGGAATTATTGGAAAATCAGAAAATAAAAAGGGATACTATTTAGTTTTTGATGATGAATCAAAAAAGATATTTTTTAAGGGTAATAAATCTGAAATTTTAGAATTTAAAAATTTTTTAAAACAGATTGATATTGATATACCGCAAATAAGAATAGATGCTCGAGTAGTTGTGGCTGCAAAAGATTTTGAAGAAAGTTTTGGGTTGCAAGTTTCAGGTGTTTATAATAGATCGGCAAGTATTAATCACGGTTGGAATGTGGCAGGCTTTGGTCCGATAAAAACCGATGGACAGGGCGATTTTAAAACAGGTAACTTAATGGATTGGGCATTAAATTTATTACCGGATTCTGCAAGTAAGTTTTTAAATTTTCCATTTATTTTAGGCGGTCATGATTTAAATACAAAGCGTTTAAATTTAGTTTTAAATGCTGCAGAAAATAAAAGCGAAATAGAAACTATTTTAAAACCAACGCTTCTTGTTAATAGCGGAGATTTTGCAGAAATTTTGGTTGGTAATGAAGTTCCAATAGAAACAAATGTGCAAGAAAGAATTGAAGGCTCTTTACGAAATATTGATACAATAAGTTATAAAGATCTGGGTATGAAACTTAAAGTCAAACCAACTGTTACTCCGGATAATAAATCAGTATTTTTGGATATTTTTGTTGAACACTCGTATTTTAAAGATGCAACGTTTAATGCAAAAACTTCTGTGATTGTTATGAATAAGACGACTAATAAAGTTTTATTGAATAGCGGCCAGACAACACTTATTGGTGGTTTGATTTCCAATGAAAAAAGAAAGATCAAAAATGGTGTTCCAATTTTACAGCATATTCCGGTTATTGGATTGCTTTTTTCGGGTAAAAGAAAATTAAAAAATGATGATCAATTGATGATTTTTATTACCCCAACGATCGTTTAAAAAAATAATTAAAAATATTTCTTTACATCAACTCAAAATTTACTAATATTATTCAGGTTTAATCAATTTTTTTTATTTTATCTGAGGAGTTAGTATGTTTTGTTTAAAACGATTAGGTCTACTGTTTTATGTTTTTTTATTTTTATTTTGTGATGGAAATTTATTCGCTGGGCTTTTACCAGAAGCCATTGTAGAGGTTGGTGAAAATGAATATAAAATGGTTAAAGATTTTAAAAAAGGAGATAAGGTTATTAGTTTAGCTGAAGTTGATAATAAATATTTATTATGTGATTCAGAGGTTTTGGATTTAAAAATAAATAAAAAAAGCTCGAATAAGGCTGTATTGCTTGAATTAACTTCGGAAGATGGAAAATCTGGATTATTAATGATTGGTGAAGATCAAAAATTTTACAAAATGGGTGATTTACATAAATTAAAAGCAAAATTATTTGATTATGTAAAAAAAGATAAAGAAAAATTTTTAAAAATATTATTTAATGCCGTTTGGGTTGATGCTAAAAATTTAGAAGTTGGAGATGAAATACGTGGTTCACAAAATAATTCGCTTAAGGTGACAAAAATAGAGCCAATAGAATTGGATGAGAATGTTGATTTCTGTGAGCTATCATTAAAAAGTAATCATACATTTTATTTAATTGATACGGCTGGTCATTATGTATTGACTCATAATATTGGTTTTTTAGCTTTTGTTTGTATTGGAGCTTTGATTGGTGGTGTTGCTGGTGGTGGTTATGCTGCCTGGTCATCACATAAAAAAGGAATTTTATCAAAGAAAACTATTATACGAGGCGCATTGATTGGGGTTGTTGTTGGGGCTGCGACAGCCGCAATTATATATGGATTGGTTATGCTTCGATTGGAGTTTTTTTCAAATGGAAACTCTTCGATTGTAAACTTTTTGTCAAAACACCAATCTATTAAAGATTTTATTGAGATAGTAGAAAAAATATATTCTAATATTGGAAATTATCCTGATCATGTTGTTAAATTGTTAAATCAATTACGTGAAGGATTTACTCAGTTATGTAAGGGTGTTGAAATCTTAGCTGTTAGTACACCTATAGGAGTTGCTGGTATTGGAGCTGAAAAATATGAAATCGATGGTTTTGTTGAAAAAACTTTTATTCGAGAAACCGAAGATACGAATTTTGTAGGAATGGATGATGAAAATTAATTTAAAATATTATCTATATAATTTTTTAAAAAAAATGAACATAAGCGTTTTTTTAATTTTTACTCTACTTGCTACAGATTTAAGTGCCTCTTTTGATAAAATTGATAATAGTACCCAAGCGAATGTTGGATGTTTAAACTTAGAGCAAAATTTTTTAGGAATAAAGGCTAATTCTTATAAAGATGATTTTGGATATTTGATACAAATAGAAGATTTTTTAGGATTAAGAAGCGCGTGGATTATTGTTGGTGAAAATCAAATATTTGCTAAAAATGTTAATAGTGCATTTTTGAAAGATAAGGTTTTATATGAATTAGAAAATTGTTCTTTAGATGGAATAAAAAGTGATATTGCTTCTATATTTATAAAATATAAATTTATTAAGGCAAAAGATTTAAAAATAGAGGATAGGATTGATGGTTTTACAAATATATTTAAAGTAAAAAAAATATATAACGTAAAAATATCTGAGGATCTATATTTAAATATTTTAAATAAGAATAAAAAATATGCTTTTTTTGAAATGCAAACAATAGATAATTTTTATTTAAAAAAATTTGCTTCAAAAGATCATGCAAATTTAATTTTGGATTTTTTTCTTATTGGTGGTCTTATTAAATGTAATTTAAATTTTTTTTCCTATAAAACTAGGTTTGGTAAAAGTTTTGATGAGACTTTTTCTTGCTATGGGATTTTTAAGAATTTTTTAACTGGAGCTATTGTTGGATCTGCTGTGGGAGAAATTTTTTGGAATATTTTGTTATATATCGAAAAGTGGTTTGATAGACTATTTGACGGTAAGGATATTGATGTAATTCTTGGCATGTATAAATTGTTACCAATTCGGTATAGTTTTTTGAATGAAAATAAAGTAGATGGTTTGTTATCGGATATTAATTTTTTAAAAATAGATTTTTTGAATGAAAATGAACTTCATTTGGATAGTGTAAAATTGGATTGCATTAAATTAATTAGTCCTGATGGACACTATATAAAAAATGAGATTGGAAAGCTTGCTTGTTTAAAAAAAGTTTAAAATTAAGGGATTATGATGAAAAATAATTTAAGAAAGCTTTTTATTTTTGGAATGTTTTTTTTGTCTTCAAGTTGTGCAATTTTTGGAATGATTCCAGGAACAAGAATATTAGTTAAAGGTGATGACCATAAAAATGTTGAAGATTTTAAAATTGGAGATTTACTTTCTATTTATAGCATCAAAGATAAAGGATTAGAAGGGGAATTACGGGAAATTGAAGAGATTGAGATTGAAAAGATTAAAGAAGTTATTGTAATTAAAACTGACTTGGGGGATTTTGTTTTTGGTCCAGAACAGCGTATTTACAATAGAAAAATATTTAAATTTGTTAGAGCTAACGAATTAACTACTGATGATTTGTTATATTCTCCAGAGTTAAAAAATATAGCGATAAAGGATGTTTATACAAAAAAATTAAAAGATAAAACTCAGATATATAAAATTTCAATTAAAGATAAAAATTTATTTTTAGCATTGATAGATGATAAAAATCATATTTTATTACATAATGAGCCAATAACCATAGCGTTAGTAACTGTTGCATGGGGTGCAGGAGAGACGGTTGTTCAATGGGTTGGTTTAGCCGCGCTTGGAGTGTTTGCTAAAAAAATTTTGGCCGATATTTTTAAAAAAAAGCTTGAAAAAAATGGAGTAGATGTTTCTGGCTTGAAGATAGAAGATTTATCCAATCAATCTTTTATTGGGGGTAGTTCTGGCCCAGATAAAGATCCCAAAGATGATGATAAAGATTTTAAAAAACCGTTGGAAGGTGATTCTTGTAAGATAATAAAAGGTGTCTCTAAAGCTCCTGAAAAACTTGAGCCAAATTCTGGTTATTATAAACTTGATAACTCAAATAAAACAGATATTGTTTCAAAAACTGTTTACAACGAGGATGGACAACCAAATTTTAGAGAAGATTATAAAATTGGTGAAGATTTTAGATCTCATTTTGATAAAAAAACAGGTGTTGAATTTACAGGAAATCATAGGCATACATTTGAGTATAATGAAAATGGAAAAGTTATTAAACCTGTTAAAATTGAATCTTTGGATTAAATTATGTATACAAGCGTTTTAGTCAAAATTGAATTTATAGATAAAAATATTGATTTAGATAAAAAAATAGAATTATCATTTGAAATAACCAATATAGGTGTTAAATATAAAATAGGGACAAATTTTGGGGGAAATATAGCGAAACCTTTTATGTCGATTCTTCAAAAATTGAAAAATAATGAATTAATTTTTGAGTTAACAGATTGTCCTATGGATACACAGACTGTAGATCTTTTTGGTGGTGATTGTCCAATTGATAACAGTGAAAAACATGTTGCATTAGTTTATGAGTCTTTATCTTCTAGAATGGCTAGGGTTCAGCGATTTTTTGAAGAGTTGTTAGCTGATAAAAATATAAAAAATGTAATTGTTGATATAGATGCTGAAAATACTTTTGATTATCAGGAATTTGATAAAATAAGAATAAAGGTTTCTAAATTTAGAGATAAAATGATTGAATTATTTGAAGAAAATAATCAATTTACACCTACTGTTAGAATTATATTTGAATAATTAAAACATTTTTTTTAGTGTTTATATTTTTTTTAAATAAACCCCTTTTGCGAACATAATTTTTTTGAACTATCCTAACTTATTAGATCCTGAAATAAATTCAGGATGACACGGTCTATATATTTTTTGAAAATTTGGATAAAACATGAGTGATAAATTTTGGTCGAATGAAGCAAAAAAGTTGGATTGGTTCAAAGAGTGGGATAAAGTAAGTTCAGGCGAAAAGCCTTATGTAAAATGGTTTGTTGGTGGAGAGTTAAATGCATCATATCAGTGTGTGGATAGGCACGTAAAAAATGGGTTAGGTGAAAAAATTGCACTTTATTGGGAAAGTGAGTCCGGGGAATCTCAAAGCTTTACATACAATGATCTTTATATTCATGTAAACAAACTTGCATCAGGATTGAAAAATCTTGGTGTAAAAAAGGGAGATGTCGTAGTTTTATATATGCCTATGATTCCACAAGCGATATTTTCTATTTTAGCTGTTGCGCGAATTGGTGCAATTCACAATGTCGTATTTTCTGCATTTTCCTATAAATCTTTAAAAGATCGAATAATAGACACAAATGCAAAATTTATAATTACTGCAGATTTTGTTTTGCGTAGAGGAAAATATACGGATCTAAAATTTATTGTAGATTTAGCAGCACATGAAACATCGATAGAAAAAGTTATTTTGATAAAACGTACCGATAAACCTGTTGCCATTGATAATAAAAAAGATATTTTATATGAAGATTTAATCAGTAAATCTGAAGGTTACTGTGAACCCGAGCATATGGAATCAAGTGATCCATTATTTATACTTTATACTTCCGGAACTACAGGAAAACCAAAAGGTATAGTTCATTCAACCGGTGGTTATTTAACTTATGTAAATTCAACTTTTGAATCTGCATTTGGTAAAGTTAAAGATGAAATTTATTGGTGTACTGCCGATATTGGTTGGGTAACCGGACATTCATATGTTGTTTATGCTCCATTAATGTCGGGAACAACTATGATTCTTCATGAGGGTGCTCCGGACTATCCAGATCCATCAACTTGGTGGAAGATTATTCAAAAATATAAAGTATCGGTTTTTTATACTTCGCCAACGGCAATAAGAATGTTAATAAAATTGGGCCAAGAATGGCTTTCCGGTTTTGACTTAAGTTCATTGCGAGTTTTGGGTTCCGTTGGTGAAGCTATTAATCCTGATGTTTGGCAGTGGTTTTTTGAACACGTTGGTAATAAAAAATGTCCAATTATAGATACCTGGTGGCAGACGGAAACCGGTGGTTTTATGATTTCACCAAAAAGAGAGTATGGAATCGAAAAATTAAAACCGGGATCCGCAACATTTCCGCTAAATATTATAGATGCGCAAATTGTTGATGAACATGGGTTGCCTTTGCCGGATGGATATAAAGGCTATTTGGTGATAAAAAATTGTTGGCCCGGATTAACTTTGGGAATTTGGGGCGATAATAAAAGATATGAAGAAACTTATTGGTCAAAATTTAAAGACTGTTATTATGCCGGTGATTTTGCAATAAAAGATAAGGATGGATATTTTTGGATTTTGGGTAGATCCGATGAAACTTTAAATATTGCAGGTCATAGGATTGGTACGGCAGAAATTGAAAATGCCGTGATTAAAAATCATATGGTTGCCGAAGCGGCTGTTGCAGCTGTGCCGGATAAAATAAAAGGCCAGGATTTTGCTCTTTTCGTTGTTTTAAAAACGCAATCTGAAAATACCGATATTATAAAAACTGAAATAATTAATACTTTGAAAATAGAGATTGGCGCTTTGGCAAAACCTGGTAAGATATATTTTGTTGATAGTTTGCCAAAAACCAGATCGGGTAAAATTATAAGAAGAGTTTTATCCAACTTATTACAAAAACAAGATATTGGTGATTTATCGACGTTGGAAAATATAAGTGCAATTGAAAATATAAAATCTGTGATCAGATGAATTTTTTGTGGGAGAAAATATGAAAAAAATTTTAAATATTTTTATTTTGGGTTTACTTGTTTCTAATAGTTTTGCAGCAAATGATAAAAGTAAAAATAATAAAGATAAGAATAGTAACGTTGAAACAAAAACAGATGAAAAATCTGAACGAGTTTTAGTTGATGAAATTGTTGCAAGAGTTAATGGGGTAAATATTTTAAAATCGGTTATAGAAAAACCTCAAATTGTAACGGGACAAGCATTATCTACTGATGAAGCGGTAAAACAAGAGCTTCTTTTTCAAAAAGCTGTAGATTATAAATTTTTACCAACAGCAGCAGAAGTGGAAAAACAAATTGCTAATTTTAGAATTAGTAATGGGCTTAATGAAATGACAGATGAAGAATTTGAAGCTGAGCTTAAAAAAGAAGGTTTGAATTATTTGGATTATAAAAATCAAATGGCTAGATTTATAGCTATTGAACGTTTAAAGGGTGCCGAATTTGCGGAACGTGTGGTTGTAACAAAGCAAGAAGTTGAAAATTTTTATTCCAAAAATCCAAGTTGGAATGAAGAAAAATATTTTTTAAATATTTGTGAAGTTTCAGCCGATCAAGTTGATGAAAATGGTAACTTGAAAAATTCTGATAATTTAAATTGGGAAGATTTAGGTTGGGTTTTGAAAAAAGATTTAAGTGCAGAATTGTCCTTTGTTTGCAGTATGAAAAAAGATGAAGTAAGTAAGCCTTTTAAAAAAGATGATGTTTATCAAATTGTTAAAGTATTGGATAAATCTGAAAAATATTTACGAACTTTGAATGAGAGATATTTGGAAATAGAATCTGTTTTACAAGCACAAAAGAAGCAATCGTTTGAAAAAGAGTTTGAAACTGAATTGCGTAAAGATGCATCTATAGTTTATTTAGCATAATATTTAAAAAGTAAAAAAATGTAAATTTAAGCCGGCATAATAACCGGCTTTTTTTGTTGTAAAATTATTTTGCTTTTAGATACCCACCAGTTACTTTACTAATTCCAGAAAAGAATATATTTAGTATTGGTAATGGAATGCTAATTACTAAAATACCACCTTTATATGCTTTAAACGGAGCATATGTAAATCCTATTCCTGGTAATGTTAATGTAGTAATGGCTTTTAGAAAAAACCATTCTAAAAAAAAGCCTATTGGATTTATAAGCCATGTACCCAAAATAATATTTGGTGCCATAAGCATTTCAGAACTTGCTATGTTAATTGATATTCCCGAATCCAATTCTATTTTGTCTTTTGAATTAAAAAAATTTAAATCTGAATCTGTTATGAATATCATATCTAAGAAAAATGCGGCCCCAAAATTAAAACCATATGAATTGATTGATGTTTGATATGTTTTGGATAAAAACTTACCGTCTTTATTTTTGAATTTAATTTTTATATCAGGATTTGCGTTACTATATACAAATGCAATATTTGGATCAAACGCTACGGATAATGATGTTCCTTTAATTTTGTATTTTTTTAATTTGCTGACTAAAAATTGTTTCATTGACTCAAGCGTTTTTACATTTTCTGTATTTTTTTCATTTGAGAAAAAAATATTTAGTTTATTTAATGTATTTGATATAAATTTATATAATTCTTCATCTGTAAATTCATCCGGATCTTTTTCCGATATTTTATTTATTAATTTGGTATCAGTTTCATTATTTAAAGAAGTTGTTAGAAAGTCTACTATAGTTTTATTATTGAACGAATTTGTTATATTGGGTAAGCTTGAAGTATTTTTTGTGCTTACATTTGTTTGTAAAAAAATAATTATAATTAAAAAAAGATATTTTGATTTATTTCTAAACATATTCTTAATCTCTCTTAAGCTAAAATAAACGTTAATTTTACTTATAAAATTGAATAATACACTTTAGCAAAAAGACTGTAAATTACAAATCGATTTGTTGTAAAATTTTGAAATTTAAATAAACTCACAGACTTAGTATTCGATTAGAAATTTTATTATCTTATTCGAAAGCTTTTTTATGTATAAAAAAAAATTTGTAAAAATTATTTTATTTTTTTTTATTACTTATTCAAATTTACTAAATTGTAAAAATGTGACAAAAAACGCTGAAATATCTCTAGCAGAAAGTTCTTACTTTGAAGAAAATAAATGGGATTTTATAGATAATCTTGTAATAAGATATCCAAATCAAGTTCAATTTGATTATGGATATATATCTTTATTTATATCTTTTTTTATAGGAGCTTTTTCTGGTAAGATTGTTTTTGATGCAGGTAATCATAAGAATTTATTTGCCGCTATTATTGTTGCTATTTTATCTGGGTACATTACTAAAAAAATTACGCAAAAATTAATTACTAACAATTCGTATAATAACAAAATATTTAAAGTGTTAAAATGGTTTATGAGTAACTATAATCCCGATTTGAATGTTAATTCTAAAAAAAATTTTAAAAAATTTATACCGCAAGAACTTCAAAACACTTTTGATAATATGTATTTAGAATATATTCGTTTTGGTGATAAATATTTAAAGGATATAGGTATAGAAATTATTTATGAAATTAGAAAAAAAATTATGTATGAAATTAAAGTTGAAGAATATAGAAAACCAAATGTTGTAAATATAAATAGTTCAAGTCATTCAAAGGCATCTCAATTAGCTTATAATTATAATATTTATAAATAAATACTCGAGATATGGATATTAATTTTTAAATGAAAGCTTTTTTATGAAAAAAATAATTTTGTCTCTTATATTACTTTCACAAATATCTTTTAACTTAAAACCTGTAACTATTGATTATTATAATCAAATAGAATCTAAGTATGATAAAGAATTTTTGGTAAATTTAAGCATACTTGCAGCAGCCGGTGTTGGTGCATATGTTGGTTATTCTATTGCCGATTACAATGAATTTGGAAAAGTAATTAATGGTTTTATAGGTGCAGGCCTTGGGGTCACTGTTTCTTATATTTTGCTCAATTCTTATTTAAAAAATATTAAAAAATATAATAAGTCTTTTTATAATCACATGGCCATTAAAAAGTATAATGAAGCTTTATCTGAAATAAAATATTTGTCATCCGATGATTTATTTTTAAAAAATATTTCTGATTTTGAAAATATAAATTCTTATTGGGATTATATTTGGGGTATTTTTGGTCGTAATTACATTAATGGTGCCGGCCCATTTGTTAGAATTGTCAATAATTTGCAAAAAATTTATTCGCGCCTTATTAGAGCCAGAGATCTTTTAAAAATGGCTCAAATTGAAGCGAGATCAGGATTTAACCAATCTTTTGATAATGAATTTGCTGAACTTTTGATAAAAACGGAAAAATTAATTAAGCAACTTGATCTTGCCATTGATAGAACAAGTTATGATATATCGGTTATTAGATCATATAATGAATACAAAAAACAATATCAAGAATATGAATTTTATTTAAAAGAACAGGAAAAAATAGCGGCAGAGCGTAAAAGATTGGAAAATGAAAATTTGTATATAAAAGCTAAAATGATTCTAGATAAAATAAATAGAGAGCGATATTATTTTTCAGATTTTAATTCTTCAGAACTATTCAATCTTTATGGATATGATTATCCGTTAGTTAAGTTAAAACGTAATCTTAAATCTTATTTAAATGAATTGTATGAAGCCGAACGTTTTCTAAATCAGATAGATTCTGATTATAGAGTTAAACTTGAAATTGATTATTTGAATAGAGAAATAAATAAAATTTCAAGGCAAATTAAAGAATATTCAAGTAAAATTAAAAATCATGAAATATATAAAAAACAGCGTCAAAAATATAATACGTCTCAATTTAACTTAAATAGTAATAATTCTTATAGTTATAATTACAGTAAAAAAGATAAAGAAAAATCAAATAAAAAAACTCCGGGTGCAGATGAAAAAACTTATGCAGTTGCGCAAAAACCTGAGCCCAAACCAAATATTGCTACGGAAAAGGCAAGTGCTGCAAGTAATAATGTAAATAACAGTAGCATAAAAAATAATAATTTTAAGAGTGAAAATACTGCAATCGCTGCTGCTGAAAAAAAAGTTGAACCTGTCGTAAAACAAAAGATAAAAAAAGCAGATGTTGCTGCGAAATATGGAAAGCAACAACAATCAAGTACTGTAAGTAGTTTGCCAAGTGCTGATAATACAAAAATTAAAATTGGTGATAATAAAGTTAATCAAACTATTATCAATAAGCAGGATTACGGTTATCCGGTCAATAATCTTGACGAAAATGATGAAGCTAGACATAAGAATAATAAGAATATTAACTCAAATGGATCAAGTATGAGTATGGCGGGAGCATAGCGTTTGATTAAAAAAAGGAGAAGTAATGCGTAAGTTTTTTTTAATTATAACTTTTGTGTTTTTAAATTTTCAAAATTTAAAACCTATAAAAGAAGAAAATGTAAAATGGGTAACTGTTGTTACAGGACTTAGTGTTGGTACAGTAGCTTCACTTATTACACATGAAGATGCGAAATTTTGGAAAAGTTTTTTTTGGGGAAGTGCAATTGGTGGTTTGGCCGCATATTTGGCATATAAAATAGCTCTTGATAATACACCGATTGGTAAATTTAATAATGCAAGAGATATAGTTAATAACACTCATTTAAAATATATTGTTGTAAACGAATTTGAAACGGAACAACTTTTTCTAGGCTATATAATTTCAAATTATTATTCAAATTGGCCATTGGTTGATGCCAGACAAGATTTGGATTCTATTAAGTTAAATTTAATATCGGCAAAATTTTTATTGGACTCTGCATGTAAAGAAACGATTGAATACAATAAAGATTTGTGGATTTGTAGAGAATCTGTTTTTCTGAAAAAACAAATAGATGAATTTTTAGAAAAAATTACATTAAGATTGGGTTCTATTGTTAGTTGTATGCTTTATAAGGAACAGTATAAACGATATAAAAAATATCAAAAGAAAGTAAAAAAACTTACAAATACGGTAGCTAAAGAAATTAGTAGCCATGTTCAAAAAGAATGTGAACAAAATCGAAAAGAAGCATTAATTAATGATATTGTAAATAAAACCAATGGTAATATTGGAATAAATATAACAATTTAATATCTATGAATAAACCGATAATTTTAGTTGTTGGTACAAGAGCTGAAGCTATAAAACTTGTACCGTTATATTTTGCATTAAAAAAAGAAAAAATAAATACACTTTTATGTGCAACATTTCAGCACTCGGATTTATTGCAACAAGTATTTGATATTTTTAATGTCACACCGGATTTTAATCTTGATGTTATGATAAAAAATCAGGATTTATTTTATTTACAAAAGACAATTATGGATAGAACTAAAGAGGTCTATGAAAAAGTAAAACCTCAATTGGTCTTAGTTCATGGTGACACTACAACAACTATGTCATCGGCTCTTGCCGCATTTTATTTACATATTCCGGTTGGTCATGTTGAAGCCGGATTAAGAACCGGTAATATGAAATCACCATTTCCTGAAGAATTAAATAGAAAATTGGTTGGTCAAATAGCGGATTATCATTTTGCACCAACAGCATTTTCTACAGCAAATCTTTTAGCCGAAGGTATAAAACGTGAAAGAGTTTTTTGTACCGGAAATACTGTTGTTGATTCTTTAAATTGGATGCGAGACTTAATAAATAATAAAAAAATAGAAATAGACAAATATTTAATAAATCTCATAGAAATAGCTAAAAAAGAAAATAAAAAAATAATTTTACTTACTGCGCATAGAAGAGAATCTTTTGGTTCCGGATTGGAACGAATTTTTGGGGTTGTTAAAAAATTTGCAAATATTTATAAAGATTCTTTGATAATTTTTCCAATGCATCCAAATCCCAATGTTTTACTTGCAGCTGAAAAAGCAGATATTCTGAATATTAATAATATAAAAATTATAAATGCACTATCCTATAAAGATCTGGTATATGTTTTATTGAATTCTAATTTTGTTGTTACCGATTCAGGTGGAATTCAGGAAGAAGCTGTGAGTTTAGGCAAACATGTTATAGTGTTGCGTGATGTTACTGAGCGTTGGGAGGGCGTTTGGGACGGCTCTGAGGACCTTGTTGGTACGAATGAAAATTTAATTTTATCTTCTATGGAAAAATGCTATCATCTAAAAAAAACAAATGAAAAAATGTCATCGATTTATGGTGACGGCAATGCTTGTCAAAGAATTGTTTCAATTCTTAAAAATAAGCTAAATTTATAAAATTTTTATCCAAAATAATTTGAATTTTTATTGGAGTAGTGATGAAGAAGGTTTCTGTTGTCGGTCTTGGATATATTGGATTACCAACAGCTATAATTACCGCTCAAAATGGATATCAGGTTTATGGTTTTGATGTTGATTTGTCTAAAATAGAAAAAATAAATAAAGCCATATCTCCAATAATAGAAAATGGAATAGAAAATAAATTAAAAAGTGTTATAGAAAATAAATTATTAACAGTTTCAGGTAACATTAAACAGGCCGATATATTTTTAGTTGCAGTTCCAACTCCATTTTTAAATAGTGATAAAAAAATAAAAGAAGCCGATTTATCTTATGTATTTAGTGCTGCAAAAGAAATATCCAAAGTATTGGTTCATGGTAATTTGGTTATTTTGGAGTCTACTGTTCCTGTAGGTATTACTTTGAAATTTGCACGTTTAATTGAAAAAGAATCCGGATTTAAATTATCAAAAGATTTTTATGTTTCACATTGCCCTGAAAGAGTTTTGCCTGGAAGAATATTTGAAGAATTGGTTTCAAACGATAGAGTTATTGGGGGCATATGCCAAACAGCAAGTGAATTATCAAAAAATTTTTATTCATCTTTTGTTTCGGGCCAAATTTATATTACCGATGATAAAACAGCAGAGATGGTAAAACTTGCAGAAAATTCTTATAGAGATTTAAATATTGCATATGCCAATGAACTTTCACTGATGGCAAAATCTATAGGCGTGGATCCATTTAAATTGATTGAACTAGCAAATAAGCACCCAAGGGTAAATATTTTACAACCCGGATGTGGTGTTGGTGGTCATTGTATTGCTGTCGATCCTTGGTTTTTAATTCAAGCATTTCCCAAAAATTCTAAAGTATTGCAAGCTGCAAGAAATATAAATGATTCAAAACCGGATATTGTTATAAAAAATGTTTTAAATGCTGTTGCAAAAATAATTAAACCTGATATTCCTAGACCAAGGGTTTTGGCATTGGGTTTAACATTTAAGCCTGATGTTGATGATTTAAGAGGTTCTCCTGCTTTAAAAATTGCAGCTGAGCTTAACAGAAAGCGAGAGCTCTTTGATTTTGCCGTTTTAGAACCAAACCTTGGAGAGAATATGTTGGATGGCTTGGGTTTTAAACGATTCTATGATCTTTATGAATCTGTTAAATGGGCAGATTTAATTCTAATTTTGGTAAAGCATTCTGCTTTTTATGAAATAAAAAATTTTGATTTAAAAAATAAAGTAGTTATTGATGAATGTGGGCTGATTTATAAGCTTTATGAGCTAAAAAGTCAGTTTAATTTAGATTTTGGGGTAGATGGTAATAGGGATCACAAAAACATTAGGGGAAATCAATGAATCAACTTTTTTTGAAAAAAGGTAAACTCTTTGTTGATAATGTTCCGGTTCCAACGACTGATGAAAATTCAGTTTTGGTAAAAGTTGCCTATTCTTTTATTAGCTCCGGTACGGAATTGGCAACAATAAATCAATCGGAAAAGTCTATACTGGAAAAATTTACACAAAATAGTTCTCAAAATATAAATAAAATATTTGGAGCTGTAAAAACCGATGGGCTTATTGGAACTTGGTCTTTGGTTAAAAATAGATTAAATAATATTTCAGCTTTGGGCTATTCTTGTTCCGGAAGAGTGATTGCCGTTGGTAAAAATGTTGATAAATTTAAAATAGGTGATTATGTTGCTTGTGCCGGAGCAAATGTGGCAAATCATGCCGAATATGTTTCAGTTCCTGTTAATTTGACAACAAAAGTATATGATAACAAAAATTTAAAAGTGGCAAGTTTGACAACAATTGGTGCGATAGCAATGCAAGGTTTTCGGCGAGCAAATTTAAATTTAGGAGAAAAGGTTGTTGTTCTTGGCTTGGGTCTTATCGGACAAATAACGGCTCAATTGTGTAAGCTTTCAGGGTGCCAGGTTTTTGGAATAGATATTGATTCTGATAGACTTGATATAGCAAAAAAAATGGGAATTGATTTTGTTCTTGATGCCAAAAATAATCTTTTGGACCAAATAAATTTTTTAACAAATCATAAAGGAGTTGATGCAACTATTATTACAGCATCGTCCCAAGATGGATCAATTATTAATAATGCTATGAATTATACCAGAAGAAAAGGGCGAGTTGTTTTAGTCGGCGATGTTAACCTTAATTTTTCCAGAGAGCCTTTTTATTCTAAAGAAATTGATTTTTTGATTTCATGCTCATATGGTCCTGGGCGACATGATCCAAATTATGAAAATAAGGGTTTTGATTATCCTTATTCGCATGTACGTTGGACTGAAAATAGAAATATGGAATTATTCGTTGATCTTGTAGAAAAGAAAAAAATAAAATTGGATTTTTTGGTAAATAATGAATTTGGTATACACGAATCTGAAAGTGCCTATTCTTATTTAAAAAAGAAAAAAGGTCTGGGTGCTTTATTTGCTTTTGATCAGAATTTATCTACAAATATTTTAGATGAAATAACGCAAGAAATAGATGCGTCCTCATATGTAGATTTTGATTCCGGAAAATGTTCAGTTTCGGATGTTATGCGTGGTTTAAAATATAAAGCTCCAGTTGGACATTTGCAAGTTGGGTTTGTTGGAATTGGTGGTTTTGCAAAGATAAAACTTCTTCCAATTGTTTCTAAAAATAAATTTGTAAAAATGCATACATTTGTGGATAAAGATACGGCGAATCTTTTAACTACTTCAAGAATTTATAATGTAAAACGAATAACAAATTCATCAACAAAGGTTTTAAGTGATGATGATTTAAATATGGTTATTATAGCCACGCCACATAAATATCATTTTGCTCAATCTTTAGAAGCTTTGAAAAATGGAAAAGCTGTTTTCGTGGAAAAACCCGCAGTTGTAAATTTTGAACAATTGGATTTACTTGAAAAGTTTTTTAAATTAAATGAAAATGCTTTTTACTCAGTTGATTTTAATAGATCGTTTGCACCATTTAATCAAATTATTAAAAGTGCATTGGATGACAGAAAAAATCCTGTAATAATAAATTATAGAATGAATGCAGGCTATATATCAAAAGATCATTGGATTAATGAAAAAGAAAATGGTGGAAGAATTATAGGTGAAGCTTGCCATATATTTGATTTATTTTGCTACTTAACAAATTCTAAGCCTAAATCTGTTGTTGTTTTACCTATAAATAATAGTTCACTGGATGTTTTGAATACTGAAAATTTTATTGCTACAGTTCAAATGAGTGATGGGTCTTGTTGTAGTTTGACATATTCTTCTATGGGAAATATGCAGGTTGAAAAAGAATATATGGAAATTTTATTTGATGGTAAAACTATATTAATGCAAGATTATAAAACTTTGAAAGGCTTTGGATTGCCTATATCTTTTAGCCGTAGCTCAAGGTATTCAGATAAGGGGCATGAAGAATTGTTTAATGAATTTGTAAGATTGGCTAAAATTGAAGGATCAAAACCTCCAATTTCAATTGAAAGAATTTTGTATTCAACGAGGTTGACGTTAATCGTTGATAAACTTGTTAGAAATAACGGAGGAATTGAGTATTTTGAAGATTAAAATTTTTAATAATCAATATTTATTTTTATTATGTTTATTTATTTTTTCTTTTTTAATTAAATCTGCAGTTTTTTATTTTTATCTTGGAAATAATAATAATTATTGGCAGGTTGATTCAAATACATATCATAAAATAGCTCAGGGATTAGTAATTAACAAAAGTTTTAGTGTTGATGATAATCCAAATTTTTACAGATTGCCCGGTTATCCATTATTTCTTGCCTCCGGTTATAAAATATTTGGAATTGATACAAAAAATGTTTTATGGTTACAGATATTACTTGCATCTTTTATACCAATATTAATTTATTTTTTGGCATTAATAATAATGCCCGGAAATTTATTATTGGCTCGAATGGCATCTATTTATAGTGCAATTCATATTGGATTAACTTTATACTCAGGCTTTTTTATGTCTGAATCTTTGTTTATTTTTTTATTATTAATTTTTTCTATTCTATTTTTTAAAAATAAACATTTATTTTCAGCAGGTGTTTTTTTAGGGCTGGCCGGTTTGGTTCGTCCTATTGGGCACTATTTAATTTTTTTTGTGATTATTATTTTATTTTTTAAAAATAAAAATATTAAAATAAGTTTAATAAAAAGTTTATTCTTAATTTTAGGATTTATAATTACCGTTTCGCCATGGCTTATTAGAAATTATAATTTACAGGGCCAAGTTTTTCTACATAGTTTGCCTGGTGGTCTTTTTTTAAATTTTGCAGCTGCTCGTAGTGTCATGATAGAAAAAGATTTAACTTATGATAGGGCTAAAAAATATCTTACAAGAGAAATTGACATTAATGCTCAAGATTTTAAAGAAAAATATAATAGATCTCCAAATGAAATAGAATATTGTAATTTGCAAATGGATTTGGCATTGCAATATTTTAAAAAATATCCCTTAATAACTATTAAAAATTTTTTACTTGATATATTTAGAACAAGTTTTTCTCTTTATTCTGCTGAAATTTTATATTTAGAAAACAATAGAGCTTCTATAGACTATTTTTCACAAAAAAGAACGATTAAAGAAATGATTTATCGTTATGTAAATCCCAAAACTGATAAAATTGGTGTTCAGCTTTTGATTTTGTTTGAAATATTACTTTTTATATTAATATTACTGGGTGTTTTTGGTGGTTTTATTTTGGCAATATTAGGTTTTTTTGTTTCTAAGTTTGAATATATAAAAAATATTTATATATGTTTTTTACCTATAATATTATTATTTTTGGTTATAGGTCTTGCCGGTGGTTATAGTAGAATGCGTTTACCGGCAGAATCGTTTTTAATAATATTATCATTTATTTTTTATACATATATTTATAATATTTTTTATAAACATAAAATAGTATGAAATTGGCTTGCGATATTAAAAACAATAATAAATTTTTAATTTTTATATTTTTTTTATCTGTTACTTTAAGATTTATATTTTTTAATTTTTTTGTAAAAGATAGTTCAGTTCTTTGGCAGTTTGATAGTAGGGTTTATAAGCAAGTTGCAGAAAAAATAATAGAAAAAAAACAAATAAATAATTTAGATGAAAGTCCACACTTTTACAGAGTTCCAGGATATTCTATATTTTTGGCGTTAACTAATTTTGATAGTAATTTTAATAATTCTCTTTTAATACAAATAATTTTATCTGGTTTTATTCCTATTTTAATTTTTTATTTATCTTTAATATTATTTCCTCAAAATTTTTTACTTGCAAAACTTTCAGCGTTATATTCTTGCATACATCTTGGGTTTATAATATTTTCCGGTCTTGCTCTGACTGAATCTATTTTTTTAATTTTATTTCTATCGTTTTTAATTTTATATTTTAAAAATAATTTTTTTTATGCAGGAATTTTGTTGGGTTTCGCTTCTATGTTTCGTCCGGTTGGGCATTATTTATTTTTTTTAACTATTTTTTTAATTTTATTTTTAACTAAAAATTTAAAATATAAATTAACTAATATTTTATTTATATTTTCGGGTTGGCTAATTGTTATTTTACCGTGGTTGTTGCGTAATTTTTTATTAACAGAGTATTTATTTTTTTCAACCTTGCCCGGAATGCACTTTATAAAGCATAGCGCAGCAAGAATTTATATGCAGGTTAATAATATTTCTTATATGAACGCTTTAAATACAATTAATCAAGAATGGGTGCAGTCTATAAAAAAATATTCTCAAGATAATAATAAAATATTAAATGAAGCCGAAATTTGTAATATTGGTGAAAAAATAGCTTTTGATTATTTTATAAAATATCCATTTATAGCTTTAAATTTAAGTGTTAAAAATATTTTAAAAACATGTTTTTCTTTGTATTCTTCAGAGCTTTTATTTTTAGATTCCGGTGGTGTTTTACCTGATTA
Organism: candidate division TM6 bacterium UASB340; assembly: GCA_001468925.1. Taxonomy (GTDB): domain Bacteria; phylum Babelota; class Babeliae; order Babelales; family UASB340; genus UASB340. Next base: position 134,011 of record LDIX01000006.1, read on the forward strand.
TTCAAATAATAATAATGTTTTTGATTTATTTAAAAGATTTTTAATACCTAAAGTTAATAATAAATTTATTATTTTATTTATTTATTTGGAAATAATATTTTTTATATTTTTGATACTGGGATTTGTAGGTTTTATTATAAATTCAGTTTATTATTCTATTGATAGAAAAATTTTAGTTAAGTTAATATTATTTGTTTATTTATTTATTTTTATATCTTTATCTTGTGGTTTTGCAAGATTAAGATTGCCAATAGAACCTATTCTGATAATATTATCGGTAAAATTTTGGCTTTATAATTTTTTAAAAAAGAGAAATTATGAGTGAGTATAAAAAAGAAGATGTAGTAATTATAGGCGCAGGTCCTGCAGGACTGACAGCTGCGTTTGAACTTATAAAAAACAATAATTTTAATGTGACTGTTTTAGAAAAAAATGAAAAAATTGGTGGACTTTCTAGAACAACAGAGTACAATGGATGCAAGTTCGATATAGGTCCGCATCACTTCATAACGCAATCAGATTTAGTCGAAGTATGGTGGAAAGAAGTGATGAAGGGAGAGGAAGATCACGGTAACCGATTCGTTCAGCTTAAGCGTTTCACAAGAATTTATTACAAAAAACATTTTTTCTATTATCCATTGCAACCAATGAATGCTTTATTTGGATTAAGCATATTTGAAAGTATTAGATGTATTTTTAGTTATATAAAAATTCGTCTGTTTCCAATTAAAAAAGTTGAAACTTTTCAGGATTGGGTTACAAATAAGTTTGGTTATAGACTTTTTTCAATTTTTTTCAAAACTTATACGGAAAAAGTTTGGGGAATTTTATGTACTCAAATTTCTTCAGATTGGGCTAGTGAACGCATAAAAGGTTTTTCATTATCTAAAGCAATATTTTATGCTTTTTTTGGCAAATGGGCTAAAAAAAATGCGCCAAGAACGTTAAGCGATACATTTTATTATCCTGAATTAGGTGCCGGAACGTTGTGGCAAAAAGTTGCAAATCAAATTACAAACAGTTCTTTGGGTAAAATTAAATTAAATTCAAGTGTTGTTCAAATAAAGCATAATAATAAAAATATAATCTCTGTTTTAACTGGTGATTTTAATTTGCCGATAAATTCTGCAAAAAAATTACAAGAGTATAAAGCAGAACATTTTTTTTCAACTATGGCTTTGCGTGATTTAATTTTATCACTTGATCCATTACCGGAAGAAAAAGTTTTAAATGCCGCAAAAAAATTAGTTTACAGAGGTTTGATTACACTAAATTATATTGTCAACAAATCAAATATAAGTCCCGATCATTGGATATATGTTCACGAAAAGGAAGTTTTGATGGGACGAATTGGCAATATGAATAATTTTTCTTTAAAAATGGTTGATGATAAGAATCATACGGCGTTGAGTTTGGAATATTTTGATTTTGTTACAAGTTCTTTTTGGAACTTATCAGATGAACAGCTTTTAGATATAGGTAAAAATGAGCTTGAACAAATTGGCTTTTTAAAAAAAGATTTAATTTTAGACGGTATGGTTTTACGTGAAACTCAGGCATATCCTGTTTATGATAAAAATTATAAAGAAAGTTTAAAAATAGTTTTATATTATCTTTCGGGATTTTCAAATTTATATTTGATGGGTAGAAATGGATTGCATAAATATAACAATATGGATATTGCCATGCTTTCCGCATTTAAAGTTGTAAATGAACTTATTGATAAAAGTAAAAAACAAGATAATTATTTTGTAAATAATTATAAAAACAATAGTGTAAGTCTATAGATAAATTTACAGGGAGGTAGTGTGAGTAACAAGTCTGTTTATTTATTAGTGTTTTCCATAATTTTTTTGTTTTTTTCAAAAAGTTTATACGATTATGTTCGATTGACCAATTTTGTAGATCCTTTTCAGGATATTGATTCCAAAGGGTATATTTATAATGCCGAAAAATTTTATAGGCACAATAGTTTTTTTATAAAAAATATTGATGAGACTGCACCATATTTTTCTCTTGGATACCCATTATTTTTGGGCGTAGTTTATAAAATATTTGGCCCTAAAGTAAATATTGTTATTTGGCTTCAAATTTTACTTAGTTTATTTACATGCTTTTTGATTTTTTATATAGCTAAAATTATTTGGGGTGTAAATGTTGGAATAATTGCATTTGCATTATCTGCAGTAAATATTGGATTCATAACTTTTTCCAATTTTATATTAACAGAGACTTTATTAACTTTTTTGTTAACAAGTTTTATTTATTTTTTTGTTCTATTTTTATATAAAAGTGATATTAAAAAGTTGATAATTTCAGGATTGATTTTAGGTTCGTCTATTTTTATAAAACCGGCGGCATTATATTTTGTTTTTCCAATTATAATTGTACTGTTTTTTGCAAATAATTATAAAATTAAAAATATATTATTATTTTGTTTAAGTTTTTATTTACCGGTTTTTTCATATGCCTATTTTAATAAAGTTGTGTATAAAAGTTTTTCCGTATCTACTTTAAAAAATGAAAGTTTATATTTTTATTTATATCCTAAGATTCTGGCTGTTATAAATAAAACAAGTGAAAGTATTGAACAAAAAAATGTATCAAATCTTTTGACAGGATGTAAAATTGATTCAAAAAGTTGGGATTTGATTTCAAAAAACTTTAAACGTGATTTTGATAATAATAAACTTATTTTTGTAAAAATTTGGCTAAAAAACGTAGCAAAAACTTTTTTAGGTTTATATTCAACAAATCTAAAAGTTTTAATTGATTCTAATATTAATCGCAAAAATCTATCGTTTTTTAAAAAATCAGGATCCTTGTTTGAACGGGCTAAAAAATATATTATGTCCGGAACAAATTTGTTTTATATTCAATTTATAGCTTTTGCAGAATCAATTTGGTCTTTATTGCGATTAATTTTAATTTTAATCTCTTTAATTTTTGTTTTAAAAAAACGAGATTTTAAGCTATTTTTCTTTTTATTCTTTTATATTTTTTACTTTGCGTTTATTTCAGGACACGATGGCTGTGCTCGATTTAGGATGATGTTTGAGCCTGTTTTAATAATTTTGGCTGCTCAGGGTCTTTATATGATTTATTTTCGTTTAAGATATAAATCCTGTCCATTTGGAGCGCTATGAGTAATGTTTATTTAATTGTATTGTGTGGCGGTTTTGGCGAAAGACTTTGGCCGATCAGTAGACGTGAAAAACCCAAACCATTTGTACCATTTTTAGGCGAAAAATCATTAATAGAGTTAACTATAGAACGTATAAAAAACGTTAATAGTATAGAAAATATTCAAATTGGTGTGGTTACTCATAAAGATCAAAAAGAGAGAATTAAAAAATTAATAGGAAAAGATATAGATTTTATAATTGAAGAAGATGATTCAAGAAATACGGCACCTGCAGTTTTATATTCTTTATTTAAAATTCATGAAAAAGATCCAGATGGAATTGTTGTTTATTTACCGGCAGATTCGTTTGTTGTTGAAACGGAAAAGTACGTAAGAATTTTAAATACTGCAATTGAATATACTAAAACGAATAATAAAATAGTTACAGTTGGAGTTATGCCAACAAATCCTTCAACTTCATATGGTTATATTCAGGCAAAAGCTCCTGATAATTTTATTATTGCCAATAATGTATATTGTGTTGAAAAATTTCATGAAAAACCTGATTTTAAAACTGCTAATTCTTATTTGAAAAATAATTCCATGCTTTGGAATATATCCGTATTTGCTTCTAAAGTTAATTTTTTTATAGAAGAATTTAAAATTCATACACCAAATATTTATTACCAAATGCTTGATTATTTAAATCACAAAATTTCTTATTTTGATATTGAAAATAAATCCATAGATTTTGCCGTTATTGAAAAAAGTAAAAATATAGCTGTAATTCCTGCAGATTTTAATTGGTGCGATGTTGGTAATATCGATGTATTTTTAAATTTACAAAATAAATTATCACAAAAATCTCAAAATATATTTAATATTTCCGGAGAAAATAATTTAGTTTTTAAAAATAACAAAGAAAAAATTGTAACATTTGTCGGTGTTAGTGATTTATGTGTTGTAGATACGGATGATGTATTAATGGTTGTTAAAAATAGTGAAGTTGAAAAAATAAAAGAACTTTTAAATGTAATTAAAAAAACTGAAAAACAAAAATTTTTATAACTGGTTAGGATTTTATGAAAGTTGCACTAATTACAGGTATTACCGGACAAGATGGATCTTACTTAGCTGAGTTTTTGCTTTCTAAAAATTATATTGTTCATGGAATAAAGAGAAGGTCTTCGAGTTTTAATACATCCAGAATAGATCATATTTATAAAGATCGACATGAATATGATAATAAGTTTTTTTTACATTATGGTGACCTTACGGATGCAACAAATTTGATTAGAATAATACAGGAAATTCAACCGGATGAAATTTACAATTTAGCGGCGCAAAGTCACGTCCAAGTATCATTTGAAACTCCTGAATATACTGCAAATTCCGATGCTTTAGGTACATTGCGATTGTTGGAAGCTATAAGAATTTTGGGTTTAACTAAAAAAACTAAATTTTATCAAGCATCTACCAGTGAACTTTATGGTAGAGTTTTGCAAATTCCGCAAGATGAAAATACTCCTTTTTATCCAAGATCGCCATATGCTGCAGCAAAAATTTATGCATATTGGATTACTATAAATTATCGTGAAGCTTATAATATTTTTGCATGTAATGGGATTTTATTTAATCATGAATCTGAACGTAGAGGTGAAACATTTGTAACTCGCAAAATTACTATGGCTGTGGCAAAAATTAAACATGGTTTACAAAAAACTATTTATCTTGGAAATCTTGATTCAAAAAGAGATTGGGGTTATGCCAAAGAATATGTGCAAGCCATGTGGCTTATGCTGCAACAAGAAAAACCTCAGGATTATGTTATTGCTACAGGCCAAACACATACAGTACGTGAGTTTGTAGAATTGGCATTTGAATTTATTGGTAAAAAAATTGTTTGGTCTGGTTCCGGGGTTAATGAAATTGGTATAGATAAAAAAACGCAAGAAGTTTTAGTGCGTATTGATCCTAAATATTTTCGACCAACTGAAGTTGATTTGTTAATCGGCAATCCATCTAAAGCTGCCAAAGAATTAAATTGGATTGCAAAAACTAAATTTGAAGATCTTGTACATATTATGTTAGAGCATGATATAAAAGAGATTGAGCTTGACTTATGAGAATAAAAATATTTTGGGCAATTTTTTTATTTTTAATTACATTTGTTTTTTACTTTTTTTCTGTAGAAAATATTTGGTTTTCATTGGATGATTGCGGTAATGTAATTGCCGGAATTATAAAATCAAAAAAAGATTTAATACGTATTTTTTTAGAAGATGAGCGTAATTATTTGTATCCGATAAATTTTAATGTGCCTAAAGCTAATTTTATTTCAGGATTTTATAGGCCCATGCAGCACATACCGTTTTCTATTATTTATTATTTATTTGAATTTAATGTTAAAGCTTATTATTTTTTAAACGTGTTTTTTCATGCTTTGAATATATCTTTATTTTTTTATTTAGCATCTTTTTTTATGTCAAATATTTTTGCGGTTTTTTCCGGTTTATTGCTTGCTTTTTATCCGATAATGGATTGGATTACGTGGATTAGTACATTACATAATTTTTTAGCTACTTTTTTTATGTTGTTAAGTTTAATTTGTTTTAGATTTTATTGGATTAAAAACAAATTTAGATATAATTTTTTGGCTGCGTTATTTTTTTTATTCTCAATATGTTCACGTGAAAATACGATATTTTTGGGTATATTGTTATTTATTTTTAGCGTTATTTTTTCCGAATATAAAAATTTGAGATTAAAATTTAAATTTGCATTTAAAAAAACATATTTATTTTTGTTTATTTATATAATTTATTTAGTTTTACGAATTATGGCCTTTGGCTTTGAAAGTTTACCAAGAACTTTTAATAATATTTGTATGCGTTTTCCGGCAATAAAAGAGTTAGTATCATGAAGTTTTTGGATTTTATTGCTCGTTTTGCATGTGAATATTTAAATTTCAATATTTTAAGCAGTTCTGACAAATTTCTATTATTTTTTCTAATATTTTTTTTA
>LDIX01000006.1:141272-157183 GCA_001468925.1 candidate division TM6 bacterium UASB340
TATTTTTTCTAATATTTTTTTTATTTTGTTTTTTAATTTTTGCTTATAAAAATAATTTTAAAATATTTTTTGCGCTATTTATTTCAATAATTTTTTTTAGTTGGCCGGCTTTTGTTGCTTATCCCAATCCAAGATATATTAACGCTGTATACCCAATATTAATTTTCATGTTTATTTATGGTTTATATCTTTTTAGTAAAAAAAATATAGCTAAAATATTTAAAAATTCTGTTTTATTTATTTTTATACTATTAATTTTCTTATCTATAAAATCAGGTTTATACAAAAATTATTATAGTATTAAGAATAATTCACAAAATTCTTTAATTTATAAATCTAAGTTTGAAAAATTTTTTTTAAAAAATAAATTTGATAAAAATGTAAATTTTATAGTGTTTGGAATTCCATTTGTTTCCGATATACGATATGTTTTTCAAATTTTTCTAAAAAATTTGGATTTACGGGTTGCTTATATTAGACATTCAACATTGGCAGAATTTGGTTGCATGGGATGCCAGGCTGATTGTAAAATTATTGGTGTAAAATCTTTAGTAAAACAGGTTAAAGAAAATAATAGAATTGGATTTAGATTAATATCTTTAGATGAAGATTATTGTGGATGGTGGATTAATTTTTCAAATTTTCCAATTAAATGGTCAGAAAAAGAAAATGCGTATGTTTGGTCAAATAAAGAACCTGAATTGAATATTTGGCATAAATACTCTATGGGTGATTTTAAAATCAATAAAAGATCAAAATTAGGACATATTACTGATTTAACATATCTTATTGATAATAAATGGATAGATAAAAATACAGTTTTTATTACTTGGGATAGTTGGCTTGGTATGTACAAAACTATTAGATTATATACTAATTAATTTTTATATAATTTATATTTTTTAATAATATTGACAATATTATTGCTTACAAGAGAATTTATGGATTTTTTGCTTTTAGTAAAATTTCGAACTTTTGTAGATGATATATTTCCAAAGTTTGTTTCAATTTTAGCTATAATTTTTCTATTGCCAATTTTATTATTTAAATTTTCGATAGAATCACCATTTCTTATTGTAACAACAAAACTTTTGACCGGTAATGCAATTATACAACCATGTGTATGGTTCTTATACTCTTGTGTAACAATTGCTCCTGACATAAATTCTTCTCTGGTAGTTTCATTTTTTTGTCCGGATAAAGCTAAATCAGAACCAATTATACCTATATATTCTGTTTTTATTTTTATTAATTTTTTCTGAAGGTTTAACGGATTTAATTTAGTGACTATTACTTTTTTATTATTTTTAAAAATTGAAAATAGCATTTTAAGTCTAATTTTTAAGTCGGTTCTATTTTTATAATCATCACCACCCCATGCTGGATAGATAAGTATGTAGTCGCATAGTTTTTTATTCAAAATAGTTGTTACAATAGCTTCATGTCCTTTGTGTATAGGATCAAAAGAACCTAAATAATATCCAACTTTTTTATTTGTGAGTGTTTGGTTTAATTTGTTATTTATTATTAAATCTTCTAGAACTAGAGCTTGCATTGAATGCATGAAAAAAAACAAAAAAAATATTTTTTTTAACATTTTTATTAAACTTTTTTAATCAAATTAAAAGAAATATTTGACTATGTTTATAATAATTATAATATAAAAAACCTATTTTATAACTTATTTTATTACAGGATATTTATGAACAATATAAAAAGTTTTTTATTTATAGCGCTATTTACTTCTTCCTTTTTAAATGCAAATGGAAAAAGACCTTTTAACAGAATATGGAATGCCATATTTTGTGGCCGTGAAATGAATGAAAAAATTGATTTGGCCAATAATTTTTTTAAAGAAAATAAAAGAAAAATAGAGAGTTTAAAGATAAAAATTGAATTATACGAATTCATTAATAAATTTAACAAAAATCAAGATTCAGAAAAATGTTATTTTGAAGAACAATATGAATTAAAACAAAAAATAAAAGATTTTTTATTTATAGAAAATTTAAAAAAAATAGAAATTGAAGAATTATCTAAAACAAAAATTGTTTTAGATAAATATGCCCGATCTTCAGGTGAGTTTTTTATATTGGATGATTGTTATTTAAATAAAGGTACATTTGAAATACTTATAAAATTATTTTCTTCAGATAAAACAGTAAAAGCAATATCTATGGTTGGAGCTAAATTTGATTTATTTGATTTAGAATACTTATTTGAAAATATCTCTTCCACACAAGTTGTTTTACTTTTATTTTCGTCAAAATATGAGGACTTCATAAAAGAAATATTTAAAAAATATAAAATTACACAATTAAATATTAGTTTTATTAATAAATAGCTAATTTAATTGTTTAATTTTTAATCTAATAATATCTGCGATATTTTCTGTATTATTCAAAACTAAGTTTTGCATTGCACCATAAAGTTTTTCAAATTCTGGCGGATCATAGTTCATTTTTAAAGTTGGTTCTTTTATTGGATTGGTAAAATATATTATTGCAGGGCAATTCTGGATTTTTAGTTTTTATGGACCCATTTTTAAAAATATTGCCTAGATATTTTGTTGATATGGTGCTGTCCAAAATTTTTGCATAAGTATCATATGGTGATATTTCCATCCAATTGTATGGCAGATTATCTTTTGGATCTTTTGAATTTGCTATTACGCAGGAAAATATTGGAAAAGGATAATAATTTTGAGATTTTAAATTTTTGCGAATCGATTTAAATGTTAATTTTTGGTCGTAATCACCTAGTAAATGTCCTGATAAAATTGAGCCCCAAAAGTCTATTAATTTATTTTGGTCTTTATTTTTAAAAGATTTATAAATAGTATCTGTGTCTAATTTATTGAAATCAAAAAAATTATTATTTACAGCTTTTTCCAAATATTGTTTAAAATTCTCCATAGTAAAATTTAATGTAAGAAGCGGAATTAAAAGCCAAGTTGATCCTGATAGCGCGGTTATGCATGTTGCAGCAGGTAACAAGTCTTTTTCTTCTGCTGCATCTAAAAAACCGGCACATGAAATCATTGACCTGTATCCGCCACCGCTAAAACATAGAGCTATTTTAGGTAATTTTATATTTTTTTCTTTTATTTTTATAATATTTCTTATGGCTGCTTGCGTTAATGGCTTTCTATTTTTTATATAAAGAGTTTCTTTGGGTGAAATTTTGTGGCCGGGAGTTATTGTCACGCAAAAAATACTGTTAATATTTGAAATTATCGCCAATATTAATACAAAAAATTTATTCATGTTACTCCCGATATATTTTTGAATTTATCTTAGAAATTAATCTTTTCATCAATTAAATAAGTTGGCCTTTGTTTTATTTCTTCAAATATTTTACCTATATAAAGACCTATAATTCCTAAAAAAAAGAATGTTACGGCAAATAAAAATAGCATACTAATAATTAATGAAGTCCATCCTGTCATAACAACAAAACCCATAATTTTAAAAACTATTGCACTTATGGCTCCAAAAAAACAAGCAAATATGCAAATAAGTGAAAAAAAGATCATAAAATAAATAGGTGCAGTTGAAAAAGAAATTATATTTTCAAGCGCAAAAATTGTTAATTTTTTGTAATTATATTTTGTTTTTCCGGCATTGCGTTGTCTTCGTATAAATAAAACAGATTTTTTAGGCAATCCTGACCAGTAAATTAAGCCTCGTACAAATTTGCTTTTTTCGGGTAATTGATTGAATATATTTATCGCACGCTTACTTAAAAGACAAAAATCACCAGTGTCTTTTGGCATATCTATTTTTGTAAGTATTTTAAATATTGGATAAAAAGCTTTTGAAGTTATTTTTTTTAGCCAGGACTCTTTTAATCTTTTTGATCTTTGTCCATAAACTATATCAATATTGTTTATATATTCTTTTTCAAATTCTAAAATTAATTCAGGTGGATCTTGTAAATCTCCATCTATTATTACAACGGCATCTCCTGATGAATTATTTATACCTGCTGTTGTAGCTGCTTCATGACCGAAGTTTTTTATAAAAGAAATTATTTTAAGTTTTGGATCATTTATGGCAATATTTTTTAATATATTTATCGAATTGTCATAACTGCCGTCGTTTACAAATATTAGCTCATAATTTTTAAAAAATTTTAAATTGGATAAAACTTTTTTTAGTTCATTATAATGCGTTATTATATTTTCTTCTTCATTAAATATTGGCGTGACTATAGATAATAGATTTGTATGTTTTATATCGTTCATAGAATTTTTTAAAATTTTACATTTGTTTTTATCTAGTATAAAAATATTTAAATATTAGGATTCGTCAATTTAAATAACGGAGTAATTTTTATTGTGATTAAAGATAAAAATATATTAATTACTGGAGCAGCAGGTTTTTTAGGTAGCCATCTATGCAAAACCTTATCAAAACAAAATAATATAGTTGCAGTGGATAATTTATACACCGGAAGACTTGAAAATATAAAAGATTTGCTAGTAAATAAAAAAATTACTTTTGTAAAACATGATGTTACTGAAAAATTAGATTTGGAAAATTTAGATCTAATTTTTAATTTTGCTTGTCCTGCATCACCTCCAAGATATCAAGCCGATCCAATATACACAACAAAGACAAGTGTATTTGGTGCAATCAACATGCTTGATTTAGCAAAAAAAACCGGAGCCCGCATTTTACAGGCATCAACAAGCGAAGTGTATGGCGATCCACAAATTCATCCTCAAACTGAAAATTATAGAGGATCTGTAAATCCAATTGGTATTCGTTCTTGCTATGACGAGGGAAAGCGTTGTGCTGAAAGCTTATTTTTTGATTATAGGCGTATGTACAATATAGATATAAAAATTGTAAGAATTTTTAATACCTATGGACCAAATATGGATCCAAATGATGGCCGTGTTGTAAGTAATTTTATTACTCAAGCTTTACAAAATACACCAATAACAATGTATGGAAATGGTAATCAAACAAGATCATTTTGTTATGTTGATGATTTGATTCACGGAATTTTAAAAATGATGGAATCAAGTTCGGATTTTATTGGGCCAGTAAATTTGGGAAATCCAATAGAATTTGATTTGTTGGATTTGGCAAAAATTATTATAGAGTTAACAAATAGCAAATCCAAAATTATATATCAAAATTTACCATCAGATGATCCTTCAAGACGTAAACCCGATATAAGTTTGGCTAAAGAAAAATTAAATTGGGAACCAAAAATTGATTTAAAAACGGGATTGGAAAAAACAATAAAATATTTTGAGAAAGTATTAAAAAATGAAAGTAGTAATTGCAGCAGGCGGAAGGTTTCATGCATTTCATTTGGCCCATCAGCTTGAAAGATTTGGTATTTTAAAAAGATTGTATACCGGATCTTATAGTGATATTGATAAAAAATACGTATCAGAAAATTTTATAATAAATAATAATAATTTCAGTAGAATAAATTTTTTATTTTCAAAATTAAGATTTTATAGATATTTAAATAAATCGAAACTGCATAGATTTCAAGACAATGTTTTTGATAATTGGTTATCCAGAAATATTTTAAAAGAACAAGAGATTGATATTTTTGTTGGATGGGCAAATTATTTTTTAAATAGTCTTGAAAATATAAAAAAAACAGGCGCTAAAATAATAATAGAATCCGGATCAACACATATTTTAGAACAGCAAAAATTGTTGAGTGAAGAATATGAAAAATTTGGTGTAAAATACGAATCAATAAACAAGAATACTGTTGATAAAATTTTACGTGAATATGACGAGTCTGACTATATAATGTGCCCGTCAAATTTTACCAAGAATAGTTTTTTAAAATATGGGATTTCAGAAAACAAAATTATACAAGTGCCATATGGAGTTGATCTTAGTTTTTATTCAAAAATAGAAAAACAAAAAACAAATAAATTTAGAGTAATTTTTGTAGGGCTTGTTTGTCTTAGAAAAGGCGTGCAGTATTTACTGCAAGCTTGGCAAAAGTTAAATTTACCAATAGATAAAACTGAGCTTTTGATTGTTGGTAATATTTTGTCGGATATAAATCCATTTTTAAAAAATATAAAATTAAATAAAAATGTTATTTTTTATGGAAGTACGGATAAAAATAACTTATCAAAATTATATTCACAATCGAGTTTGTTTGTTTTGCCCTCCATTGAAGAGGGTCTTTCTATGACTATTGCCGAGGCAATGGCTAGTGGATTGCCGGTGATTTGTACAACTAATACCGGTGGGCAAGATTTGATTCAAAATGGTGTTCAAGGTTTTATCTCAACAATAAGAGATACTGATGATTTGGCTGAAAAAATTTTGTTTTGCTATACACATAAAGATTTATCTAATCAAATGGGCTTATCGGGTGCACAAAAAGTGAAAAATTTTACTTGGGATAATTATGGGCATAATATTTATAAAAAATATTTGGATATAATGGAAAATATCAAATTGGAGAATAGTATATGAATTTGTATGATAATGTTGCAACAACACCTTTTCAGTTGGATTTATTAAGAAGTGCAGTTAAATATCAGCAATGGTCACTACAGTCAGTAGAAAATTTTTTGGGAAATAATATTTTGGAAATTGGTGCCGGCATTGGTAATATGTCCAGATGGTTGCCATTAAAAGAATCTTTAATTTTATCAGAAGTTGATTCAAAAATGCTTCCTGAACTAAAAAACACTGTAAATAAAACATTTGGTTTTAATCAAAATATTGAAGTGTTACATATAAATTTATCAAAAGATTGGAAAAAAGATTTAATAAATAAAAATATTGATACGATAGTATCTTTTAATGTAATGGAACATGTAGAAGATGATTATCTATTCTTTACCGATTTGGTTGATATTTTAAAACAAAATAAAACTAACAATTTAAAAAGAATAATTACATTTGTTCCTGCGCATAACTTTATTTATAATTCCATTGATAAAAACTATGAGCATTTTAGGCGTTATTCTATTTCAGATTTAAGAAAAATAAAAAATTTAGTTATTCCTCAGGCTGATTTTTTTGCAAGATATTTTAATTCTTTTGGTCTTATTGGATGGTTTTTGCATGGAAATATTTTGAAAAAAAAAGAAGTTACAAGAAGTATGGTTAATTCTTTTGAAGCTATTTGCCCAATCATAAAGCCAATAGACAATTTTTTACAAACAAAGTTAAAATGTCCTTTTGGTCAATCCGTTTTTTCTGTAGTAAGTTTTAAATAAAAATTATGAAAATACAAAAAATTTTATTAGTTGGTTCTTTTGCAAATAATAATAACTATTGCTATGCAGATTCTTTTTATAATAATTTTGTAGAACTTGGTTATAAAGTCAGAAAATTTGATTATAGAAAAAGATATTTTTTTATAAATTTTTTAAATAATCGCATAGTTAATTTTTTATTATTAAAAATAGCTAAAAAATTTAATCCTGATCTTATTTTTTTTATAAAAGCCGAAAATATATATACAAAAACGTTAAAAAAGTTAAAACAAAAAAATAGAATTATTGTTAATTTTTATCCGGATAATGTTTTTTCGTTATGGAATAGCAATTCAAATGAGCAGGTGTTAAAAAATTTGTCATATTATGATTACTTTTTATCTTGGGCAATAATTTTAGAATTACCATTAAAAAGTGCAGGTGCCAAAAATGTTTACTATTTTCCATTTGCGTATGATAAAAATATTTATGACAAAGAGATAATATTTTCAAATCAAGATATATCCAAATATAATAGCGAAGTTTGTTTTATTGGCACTTGGGATAAAGATCGAGAATTATGGCTTACAAAACTTATAGAACTTATGCCTGATTTGGATTTGGCAATATGGGGAAATTTGTGGTTTGAAATGTTGCCCAAAAATTCTAAATTAAGATCAAAAATTAGGGGAAATGCTATCTATAAAGATGATCTAATTAAAGCTTTTAAATTATCTAAAATTGTTTTGAATTTTATAAGAAAACAAAATACAACATCACATAATATGAGAACTATGGAAGTTCCGGCGACCAAATCTTTTTTATTAACGCAACATTCTGAAGAACAGGCTAAAATTTTATTTAAAGAAAATGAGTCTATTGTTTGTTTTGATTCAATTGAAGAATTATGTGAAAAAATTAAATATTATTTAAATAATAAACAAGAAAGAGAAAAAATCGTATTAAATTCTTATAACAGAGTTCAAGAATTTGAACTAAAAATTGTGTTAAAAAAGTTTATGGAATATATTCAAAGCATGTAATTTTAAAAAAAGGGGTTTGTAGTAATGGAAAAACCGAAAATTGCAATTATAACTATAAAAAATAATTATAGTTTTGGTGGAGTTCTTTCATATTTGCGTGAAGTTTACAAATTTTTGGGCAAATATTTTGACCCAACTGTTTTTTATTTGAGTTTTGACTCAAAAATTTCTGCAAATTTAAAAACTTTCAATTTTAAAAATGATATAAGAGAAACCGATTATTTGGGAATGAGAGTTATTGAGATTGGTTCAAAATGGGCATTTTGGGAGCCGGGACACTATAAATATAGTTTAAATTTATGGCAAAAAGTGCTTCAAGATTATGATTATTTTATTCTTGTTAGTGGTTCAAATATTGCAGCTTACCCATTAGTTAAATTAAATAAAAAATTTTTAGCAATCGTTTCTGCCGCATATCAAGATGATAGAGCTCAGCGCGCAGATCAACTGCCAATGATTAGAAAATTTATTGATTTCTTTTCTCAATTTAAGATGAAAAAAATAGAAAAAGAAATTTTTCAAAAATCTTCATATCTGTTACCTATAAGCAAAGATACAAAAAAACGTATTAATCAGATTATTGGTCACAATAGAGATAATTTAGCTATTTGCGGTTTTCCTATGGGCGTAAAAGTTAATGGAAAATTTTTATCTGAAAATAAAAATATAATAGCCGTTGGAAGATTTTCAGATCCAAGAAAAAATTTTGATATGTTAATGCAAGCTTTTAATAATATTTATGAAAAAGATAATTCTATAAAATTATATATCGTTGGAAGTAAGCCTGAGCAAAAGCAGATTATAAAATTTAGTAATCAAAGTTTTTATAAAAATATAATTTTTACAGGCAATCTTAATGAAAATGAATTGTCGCAATTTTATGAAATTGCAGATTTAATACTTATAACTTCATATCAGGAAGGTCTAGGGTTAATAGGCTTGGAGGCGATGTCTTATGGTATTCCTGTGGTTGCAACAAACTGCGGTGGGCCAAAAGATTTTGTAATTGATGGTAAAAATGGATTTTTAGTAAATATAAATGATTATAAAAATATGGCAGAAAAAGCTTTATATATTTTATCTTCTAACGATATATACAAAGATTTTAGTAAATACGCTTCAAGTTTTGTAAAAGATAATTATTCAAAAAATAAATTTGAATCTATTCTAATAAATGGATTTATTACTGTTTATCCGGAGCTTAAAGATTTGTTTGAATATGAAATTGAAAAAAATGATATAATTTTTAACGATAATATAAAAAAAGAAGAAAATATTAGCATATAAAAATAAATAAATTACAAAATTCGAGTAGCGTTGCGAATGCAATGCGATATTTTGGTAGAATGGGCTTTTCGTATGTGTGGAATCACAGGTTTTTTAAATTTAGATAAAAATAATTTTTTAATTGATGAACAGCTTCTTTATAAAATGCGAGAAAAAATATCACATAGAGGCCCTGATGATTTTGGTATTTGGAAATCAGACGAGTTTGGCTTGGGCCTAGCTCATACTAGATTGAGTATTGTAGATTTAAGTATCTCCGGTCACCAGCCGATGCTTGATAAAGAAAAAACTGTAGTGATCTCTTTTAATGGTGAAATTTATAATCATGAATCATTAAGAAAAGAGCTTGAACTCTCCGGATATGAATATTTTTCAAATTGTGATACGGAAACTCTTATTTATGCTTATAAAAAATGGGGTATTGATTTTTTAAATAAAATTGACGGCATGTTTGTGATTGCTCTTTTTGATATTTTACAAAATAAATTTTATCTAATAAGAGATCGAATAGGTGTAAAACCGGTTTATTATTCAATACAAAATAATATTTTAAGCTTTTCATCAGAAATTAAAGCACTTTTTGCTTTACCATGGATTGAAAAAGAGATTGACCAAAAATCTTTATATAACTATTTAACTTTTATGATTACTCCGGCTCCGCAAACTATTTATAAAGATATTTTAAAACTGGAATCCGGAACATATTTATTTGTAGATAAAGATAAAAATATAAAAATTAATCGATACTATTCACCTATAAAAACTATAAATTTAGAAGAAAAAATAAAATTAACTGACGAAAAATTTGTTTTAGGTGAAATTGAAAAATTACTTTTGGATTCTGTGGAAAAAAGAATTCCAACTGATGTTGATTGTGGCGTTTTTTTGTCCGGAGGTCTTGATTCCAGTTTAAATGTTGCTTTAATGTCCAAATTTACAAAAAATATAAAGACTTTTACTGTTGCTTTTGAAAATTCAAAAGAAGTTGAAGATTTAGTATGGGCAAGAAAAGTAGCAAAACAATTCAATACCGATCACCATGAAATTTTAATTTCAGAACGACAAGCATTTGAATTTTTTGAATCTATGGTTTATCAACTTGATGAGCCGTTGGCAGATCCGGTTTGCATTCCATTTTATTATGTTTCAAAATTAGCTCGTGATAACGGTATAAAAGTTGTACATGTGGGTGAAGGTGCCGATGAGCTTTTTTTTGGATATAAAACTTATTTATCTTATAAAAATTTTTACGACAGATATTGGAAAACAAGTAAAAAATATCTACCTAATTTTACCAAAAAATTTATTTATAAATTAAGTAAAAATTTATTTTATAAAAATAGTAATTTTTTAGAGATTTTACACAATTGGGCTAATAATAAAAGTTTATTTTGGTCCGGAGCCATATCTTTTAACGAATATCAAAAAAATTTAATTTTAAATAAAAACGAATTTGATAGTTTTGATATTATAAAAAATTATTTAGCATCTATGCAAGATCGCGATTTGGATTTCGTCCAAGAGTTAACTTTTTTGGAATTAAAAATTCGTTTACCGGAACTTCTTTTGATGCGGGCAGATAAAATGTCTATGCTAAATGGTTTAGAAGCCAGAGAGCCATTTTTGGATTATAAACTTGTAGAATTTATGTTTAATGTGCCTGCAAGATTAAAAGTAAAAAACAATCGGACAAAATATTTACTTAAAAAAGTTGCTGAAAAGTATTTACCAGCAGATATTATTTATCGTAAAAAAGTTGGTTTTGCATCCCCAATTGCGAGTTGGTTTAATGATGGTAAATATTTTAAAAAATACTATAAAGATTTACTGCAAAAAGAATTTGAAAATAAAAGTTTATTTTTGCCCGATATCAAAAACTTGGAAACTGTTTATAAACACCATGAATCGGGTTTTGCCGTTCAAAAGTGGACTATACAAAATTTTTTAACTTTAAAATATTTAAATAATGAAAATTTTAATAGTTAGTCATACATACATTGCACCGATAAATCGTATAAAATGGCAAATACTTGCAAACAAGTATAATAATTTAAATCTAAAAATTTTAATTCCCAAAACGTGGCCGGCAACGTTATTTAATATTAGTGCCGGTAATTTGAAAAAAGATAATTTAAATAATTGTGAATTTATAGCACTTGATACGCGAAACGCAGGTAACGAAGTTTTGTATAGTTATAAATTTTTAGATTTATTTAAAATACTTAAAAATTTTCAACCTGATATTGTCTATGTAGAACAAGGTGATAATGCTTTTTCATATTTTCAGTTAATTTTATTGTCAAAACTTTTGCGATTAAAAACTAAATTTATTTTTTTTACTTGGGTTAATTGGCAGCACAAATGGTCATTGAAATATAAGTTATTTTGGTCGTTTGTAGAAAGATTTAATTTAAAGAATTCTTGTGGTGCAATTGTAGGAAACACTGAGGCTGAAAAGATTTTGCGAGCTAAAAATTTTTTAAAACCAATTGAAGTTTTGCCGCAATTAGGCGTAAATGAGAATTATTTTAAGCCAGAGGGTTTCGCTGACATAAACCATTATGGATTCGACTACGCAGAAAACTGCTTCGCTCACCACGAACGGAGTCAAAGACCCGTTCGCCCTGAGTGGAGCCTCGACGTAGCTAAAGGCGAAGGCGAGTGTAATCGAAGGGTTATTTCAGGATCTAATCCACTTAAAATTGGCTTTATTGGGCGTATTGTTTGTGAAAAGGGTGTTTTTGATTTAGTAAAAGCATTTTCTTTAATTGATCATAAAGATAATTGGAAATTAATTTTTATAGGTGATGGTAAAGAAAAAGAAAATTTAATTAAATTTGTTAAATCAAATAATTTACAGAATTCTATTGATTTTTTGCCGGCTATGTCTCATGAAAATATTGGAAAATATTTAAATCAATTTGATATTTTTGTTCTTCCTTCCTATGATATTCCGGAATGGAAGGAACAATTTGGACATGTTTTAATTGAGGCTATGGCCTGTAAAATTCCCGTTATTGGAAGTACCGGCGGAAACATTGCGCAAGTTGTAAAAGATTCGGGCTTAATATTCAAGCAAGGAGATGTAAGCGATTTAGCCGAAAAATTAAAAACTTTAATGTTTGATGAAAAATTGAGAAATTATTTTGCTCATAAAGGTTTTGAGAATTTTAAAAATAATTTTTCTTATGATTTTATAACAGAAAAGACATATTTTTTTTGGAAAAAATTTTTGTAAGGAGAGCTGCGTGAAAAATATTGCTGTTATAGGGGCCGGGTATGTTGGATTGGTTACCGGAGTTTGCTTTGCACAAAAAGAGGGCAACTTTGTAACAGTAATAGAACGTGATTCCGGCAAAATAAAAGATTTACTTTCCGGTCGCGTGCCTTTTTATGAACCCGGTCTTGCAGATCTTTTGAAAACAGCAATTGAAAAAAATAAAATTGTTTTTGTAAATTCAATTAAAGAAATTTTTAAAAATAATAATCCGGAAATTATATTTTCTTGCGTGGGAACTCCCAGTTTGCCCGATGGTGATGCTGATTTATCTTTTGTTATGGATGTTGCTCACGAAGTGGGTGCTAATTTAAATAAATACTGTTTATTTATAAACAAATCTACTGTACCGGTTGGAACAGCTGCTGAAGTTGAAAATATTATTTCAAAAGAACTTAAATCGCGAGATTTGGAAGTAGAATTTGATGTTGCAAGTAATCCGGAATTTTTAAAAGAGGGTGACGCTTTAAATGATTTTTTAAATCCGGACAGAGTGGTTGTGGGAGTAAAATCTCAAAAAGCTTTATCTATATTAGAAAGCTTATACAGACCTTTTTTAAATGATCTACAAGATTTTGTAGTTATGAACGTTGAATCGGCAGAACTTACAAAATATGCAAGTAATGCAATGCTTGCAACACGTATAAGTTTTATAAACGAATTGGCTCTTTTTGCAGATAAAGTAGGCGCAGATATTTTTGATGTAAAAATTGGAATGTCTAAAGATAAAAGAATTGGTGCATCTTTTTTAAATGCCGGTATTGGTTATGGTGGAAGTTGTTTTCCAAAAGATGTAAAAGCGCTTGTAAAAATTGGTGAAAAATTTAATCAGCCTATGAGTTTGGTTGCTACTGTAGATATGGTTAATGAAAATCAACGTCAAATTTTTATTAATAAAATTTTAGATTTTTATAAAGACGAAATATCAAATAAAACTGTTGGAATCTGGGGTTTGTCTTTTAAACCTGAAACCGATGATATCAGAAGTGCTCCATCAATTGATGTGATAAAAAAATTACTTGAAAAAAAATGTAAAATTTTAGCCTATGATCCTCAAGCTGTAAGCAATATAAAAAATATATTTAAAGAGAATATATTTTTTGCAAATTCGGCAAGTCAGGTTGTTAACAGTTCGGATTTTCTAATAATTCTCACAGAGTGGAAAGAATTTTTAAAATTTAATGCGCTTGATTTTAAGCGATTAAATGATGCCGTTGTGTTTGACGGTAGAAATATGTTTAATCCTGAAATCATGAAAAAAGAGGGTATTAAATATTTTTGTATCGGTAGAAATAGTGTGAATAGTACAAAAAATTTTACAGTGGATGATTCGGATAGCGAAGCTTTATTTTTTTCAAAACAAAAAATTAAAGAGATATCAATTTAATTTTTTTTGGTTAATTTTTGAAAGAATTTTAAATGAAAAAAATTTTGTACATACATCATGGAAAAGGCCTGGGCGGAGCACCGTTAAGTCTTTTGTATTTAATAAAAAATTTGGATAAAACAAAATATGAACCTGTAGTTTTATTTTTACATGATTCACAGGCAGTAAATATGTTTAAAGAACATGGTATTAATGTTGTAGGTGTTGTGGGGCTTAACGATTTTTCGCACACAAAAATTTATTGGTATAAATGGTACCACGTAAAATATTTTTTACGATCTCTTTTAGATAGTTTTAAAACATATTTTTTTGTTGCAGATAAGTGGCTAAAACAAATAAAGCCTGATATTGTGCATCTAAATACCAGCACTCTTTTTATTTGGGGTAAAGTTGCAAAAAAACTTAATATTCCTGTAATAACGCATATTAGAGAACCGTTGTCTGAAGGCTATCTTGGAATAAGACGCGCTTTTATTAAAAAACGAGTTGCAAAAAATTCAAATTTTATTGTCCCCATATGCCAAAATGATGCTATTCCATGGAAAAATAACCCAAAAACTAGAATTGTTTATAATGCAGTTGATATTACTAAATTTGATAAAAATTTAAACTCACAAGATTTTTTTAAAAAATATAATTTAAATAATTTTGATCCTAAAATTTTATTTTTGGGTGGGCTTTCGCAAGAAAAGGGTACTTTAACGGTATTTAAAATT
Organism: candidate division TM6 bacterium UASB340; assembly: GCA_001468925.1. Classification (GTDB taxonomy): domain Bacteria; phylum Babelota; class Babeliae; order Babelales; family UASB340; genus UASB340. Next base: position 156,184 of record LDIX01000006.1, read on the forward strand.
TTTGAACAAATATTAAAACTTATTCCCGATGCAAAGTTGATAGTTGCAGGGTATTTTAATTTAAGTAGTGTAAACAGTTTTTCTATAAAAAACTTATTTGCAAAAAGACGTTATGATAAAAAAGTAAATAAAGTTTTAGCAGGTATAAAAGAATCCGTGATACTGACCGGACCGATTACAAATGTTGAACAAGTTATTGCTTCGTGTGATGTTTTATTAAATCCGTTTACGGTCGGACATTTTTCCAGACCAATTATAGAAGCCGGATTTATGGAAAAACCTGTATTGGCCTCAAGGTTGGCGCCACTTGATGAATTGGTTATTCACGGAACAACCGGATATTTAATAGAGCCAAACAATATTGGTTTATGGGTTGAAAAGCTTTATGCCGTTTTGACCAATAAAAAATTAAATGAACAGCTTTCAAAAAATGCATATGAATTTTGTAATAAAAATTTTAATATTTTTGATCAAATAAAAAAGATTGAAAATTTATACGACAGTTGTTTATTGCCATGATAGAAACAATAAAAAAACTTAATTATTTGCTTTCAAAAAGAGAAAAACGATTTCTAATACTTCTGTTTTTTATTTCAGTTTTTGTCGCGTTCTTAGAAACATTCAGTATTTCTCTTGTTATGGTTTTTGCTTCTATTGCTACAAATTTTAATATTGTTTACAGCAATAAATATTATAATTTTATATATAATTTTTTACACTGTAGCTCAGCACCGCAGTTTATTGTTATATTTGGCATACTATTAATATTTTTTTATTTTTTTAGAGCAATTATAATAACAGTTTATACCTATGCAATAAACAGATTTTCTCAAGGAAGATTTCGGCATTTTGCAATTCGTTTTTTCCAAAACTATTTAAATTTTGCTTACAGAGAATTTACAGGTAAAAATTCATCAAGAATTAGCAAAGTTATTTTAGGTGATGCTGCAGAACTAACACAAATTTTAGATGCTATTTTACAGATGGCCAGCGAAAGCTT
>LDIX01000006.1:160215-162571 GCA_001468925.1 candidate division TM6 bacterium UASB340
CGGCGGACGGGCGCAGGCTCAAACAGGCATAAGTCATACACTTGTCATCCCCGACTGCGATCGGGGATCCAGTCCTATAAAAAATACAATTAAAAAAACAGGAGATTAGGCATGCTTAACGGTAAATCTATTCTTATAACCGGTGGGACAGGGTCATTTGGTAAAAAATTTATAGAAATTATTTTGAATAAATATCCGAATATCGAACGCGTTATTGTTCTATCTCGTGATGAGTACAAGCAGTTTGTAATGTCCAATATGCCTGAATTTAAAGATAATCCAAAACTGCGATTTTTTATTGGCGACGTTCGTGATAGAGATAGACTTTATAGAGCATTTGATGGCGTTGATATTGTAATTCATGCTGCTGCTTTAAAACAAGTTCCATCTTGCGAATATAATCCGTTTGAAGCTGTAAAAACCAATGTTTTAGGAGCTCAAAATGTTATTGATGCTGCAATAGATAGAAATGTTCAAAAGGTAATTGCATTAAGTACGGATAAAGCTTGTGCCCCGATAAATCTTTATGGCGCTACAAAACTTTGCTCGGACAAACTATTTATTTCAGGTAATGTTTATTCCGGATTTCATGATACAAGATTTTCGGTTGTTCGTTATGGAAATGTTGCCGGAAGCCGTGGATCGGTTATTCCATATTTTCAAGATCTTATAAAAAATGGAGCGCAATATCTTCCCATCACAGATGAACGAATGACTAGATTTTGGCTAGAACTTGATGATGCCGTTGAAATGGTTTTAATGGCTCTTGATGTTATGCATGGTGGAGAGTTGTTTGTAAAAAAAATACCGTCGATAAAGATTACAGATTTGGCAAAAGCAATGTCGGAAAATTTACCAATTAAAACTGTGGGTATCAGACCCGGCGAAAAAATTCATGAAACTATGATTACGCGTGAAGATGCTAAAAATACTGTAGAACTTGAAAAATATTATGTGGTAAAACCGGAATTTGATGTTAAGCATATAAGTCAAAAATATATTGCTGCAAAATTGGTAAAACCGGATTTCGAATATCATAGCGGTAATAATGATAAATGGTTAACAATTAATCAGATGAGAAAGATGATTGATGTTATTTAAAAAAAAATATGCTTATGGTAAACAATCTATTTCTTTATTGGATATTTGGTCGGTAATAAAAGTTTTAAGATCTGATTTTTTAACTCAGGGACCAAAAGTTAAAGAATTCGAACAAGCTATTTGTGATTATACCGGAGCAAAATATTGCGTTGCCGTTTCTAATGGAACTGCAGCCCTTCATTTGGCCGTAGCCATTTTTGATTTAAAAAACACAGATGAAGTTATTACATCGCCTATTACTTTTGTTGCTACTGCAAATTCAATTTTGTATTCAGGTGCAAATGTAAAATTTGCAGATATAAATCTTGAAGATGGTTGTATAAATTTAAATGAGATAAAAAAATATATTACTGTTAATACTAAGAGAATAATTCCGGTTCACTATGCCGGTATTTCTTGTGATATGGAAAAAATTTACCAAATAGCTCATGAAAATAATTTATTTATTATAGAAGATGCTGCACATGCAATTGGTTCTGAATATAAAGGCGAAAAGGTTGGTAACTGCAAATATTCGGATATGACAATTTTTTCTTTTCATCCGGTTAAAACAATAACAACAGGTGAAGGCGGGGCGATTACAACAAATAATAAAGAAATTTATGAAAAATTATTGCTACTTCGTTCACATGGAATTACAAAAAATAATTCTTGTTTTGTTTCTCCAGCACAGTTTGCCATCTCTGAACAGCCTGTCATTTCGGAGATGTTTGTCATCCCGGACTCCGATCCGGGATCCAGTTATATTAATAAGTCATTATATGGCGCCTGGTATTATGAACAACAGGTTTTAGGCTTTAACTATAGATTACCGGATATTAATGCTGCACTTGGTATTTCTCAGTTAAAAAAAATTGATAAATTTATAAAAAGACGACGAGAAATAGTTGAATTTTACAAAGAAAGTTTTATGAATGACAGTAGATTTTATTTTTTTTCTGAGCCTGAATATTCAAAAGCCGCTTTTCATTTATTTCCATTGTTTATAAATTTTGAACAACTAAAAATAAATAAAATAGAACTCTTTGAAAAATTAAAAAACAACGGTTTGAATTTACAGGTCCACTATATTCCTGTTTATCGACAGCCATACTATCAAAACTTTGGGTTTAAATTTAACAATTATCCCAACTCAGAAAAATTTTATACAATAGAATTATCATTGCCATTGTATTATGATTTAAATAAAAGAGATCTAAAAAAAATTGTAAAAATTATAAAACAACTGATCGTCTTGTCATCCCCGACTTGATCG
>LDIX01000007.1:0-3016 GCA_001468925.1 candidate division TM6 bacterium UASB340
AAATAATAGTAACGCGATAGTAAGTTTGGCTAACGATGTAAGTCATATAAGTTCAGCAACAATTCATAATAATGATCAAATAAGATGGAACTCAAGCGCAATACTTAATTTAGATTCATCTTCATTATTACAACAAATAATAAATAACAGTAATGCAATTATAAATCATAACAATCAGATACATTATAACTCACAGGCAATAGTATCTATAAGTTATGATACAAGTTTGTCTGTTTATAACAGTAATGCGATTGTAAATTTAAGCGAATGTTGTGATCTTGTTGGTTCTATAAGTAGTGCCACAATAAATAACAATAACTTAATAAGTTACAACAGTTCGGCAATAATTGCAGGCTTAGAGTGCTGTGAAAATAATAGTAACGCGATAGTAAGTTTAGCCGATGATATAAGTTATATAAGTTCAGCTACAATAAATAATGCAAATAATATTCACTATAATTCACAGGCAATAGTATCTATCAGCATAGAGAATGATTTAATAATTTATAACAGTAATGCAATTGTAAATTTAAGTGAATGTTGTGATGAGCTTTCATATATAAGTAGTGCAACAATATTTAATAATACGCAAATAAATAACTTACAAATTCAATTAAATACAATAGACCATGGTCCAAGTAACATTCATGTTGATAGCAATATGACATTAAGCTTTAATATTTATTTGGGAGATGCTACCGATTATGAACACAAACTTTATGTTCATGGGGGAGCTCCGGTAACTCTTGATGGTTCCGGCAGATATGTCCACTTTAGCAGAGATGCTGTAAATGATCTGTTAATTATTGATGATAATACGACTTTAATATTGGAAAATATTGTACTTAAAGACTTCTTACCTAGATACGTAGATCTAGGTACAAATTCAGATCTTATTTTTGGTGATGGAACCACAATAGAATTAGGTGAGGATTTCTCTATGCCAACAACAGGTTTATCAACATTCAAATTCCAAGGCGATGTAATTATCAATGGTTACGGTCATGCCTTCCACATTTGTCCTGTAAGTAATGCAATTCAAGTTGCTTCGGGTAGTAATTTGATTATTGAAAATACAAGGCTTGAAGGATTGAGAAATTATAACGTAAGATGTCTTGGACCAAATGCTCATATTACTTACAGAAATGATATTCTTGTTCTTTGTAATGATTACACTTTCAGTGATGGAACAATGACATTCTCGCATGATGTAACAATTAAAGGTAAAGATCATTCATTTACATATAAATCACCGGAAATAAGTACGGTTGTAAGAGATGCAACATTGATTATCGATCGTGATGTTGAATTTATATATGATGCCGGTAATGCAGATAGAAGCGAAGCTCGTAAAACGGCATTTATACTTCAAGATGATAGCGCTATTTTATATTTGAATGGTTGCACATTGCATTCAACAAGAACCGGACTGCAGTTAGATCAAGGCACATTGATTTTTGATGATAAAGTAACTCTCATAAGTGATGCATTTTATGACGCTGAAGCATTAAGTATATCAAACGACGTTCATCAACAAATTCTTTCAACAGCCATGGTTGATGCATATGGAATAATAAATATTGAACAGTAGCGTTAATTAAAAAAACTGCGTTTTTTATTAAAAAGTTAAGTTTTTTGCAAAATTAAATGCTTAAATTATCTAGTTTACGCTAATTAAAAAAATTCGAGTAGCGTTGCAAATGCAATGCGATATTATGGTAGCCCAATGCGTTTGCTTTGGGCGAAAGATGCTTGGGACTGGATCCTGAATCAAAGCATGCCGGACATAGCTTTAGTGACGGCTGGTTCAGGGATGACCCAGCCTACGCATAAAGCTTCAGCGGGCAGGCAAAAGTCTGCTGCACATGTTAGCTATTTTTCAAGTATTTCAGCTGCTTTTTGCTAAAAATTAAATGCTTAAATTATCTAGTTCGCGTTAAATTTAATTTTTGAAAAATAATTACTAATTTCGTCTACAATTTCAGCTTCTTCTTTTGCACTATTTTCTAATTCTTTAAGCGTTGGCGTTTTAAAATCTTTTTTTTCTAATGTTATAGCTTTTAATGTTTTTTGCTCACTTTTTATTTTTTCTAAATTTTGTTGATTCAGTGCATTTAAGATTCTTACAACTGACGGTTCTTTTTCCATTGCCGGGCCTAATAATCTTATTACTTCTTTAATATCTTTTTCATAATTTATACGGCTTGACTTTTTTGTTGAATTTTTCCAAAGAACTACCTGAAGATTTTTTGGATCTTTTTCATCAATAATTTCTTTTTTTAACTTATCAAATTCTTCATCTTCTTCTATGTTATGTTTTGTAAATTCTTCGTCCGGTAAAATTTCACTTTCTGATTCTGGTTCTAGATTATATTCTTCGTACGTTGAAGTTTCACATTCTGATTCTATATTATATTCTTCGTATGTTGAAGGTTCATTTTCTGATTCTGATTCTATATTATCTTTTTCTTTCATATGTGATTTATAAATAATTGCAGAACCTAACCCAGCAACTGTGGCTACTGCTAAATATTTGCCCCAATGTTTTTCTAATAAATTTTTTTTTGGTAAATCTTCTTCATTGGATGCAAATGAATTTGTTGTAATTGCTGAGATTAAAATTAGTGGTAAAAATTTTTTCATAATTGTCCTCTTTCGTTTATGGTTTAATTGATTTTTCTAATTTTTCTAACAAATCTTTTCTATTTTTACTTGCTTCAATTTCGTGGTTTAAAAATGTTTTAGTCCGTTCGTTTTCTTCTGTAAACAAATCTATTGTTTCTTGGTCTAATAGTTCAAATTTATCAGCGAAATTTTTTATCAAATTTGTTTTTAATGCTGATTTAATACTTACATCTTTTAAATTATTCACATTTTTAATTAAGCTCTTAAGTTTTTCTATATATTTGTTTTTTTCCAGAGATTCAGTTGCAACAATTTCTTCTTTGATTATTTTTCCAGATTCGTCTTTTCTTAATTCTTCTTTAGTTACTTTTATTAAATCTTCAGAATTTTC
>LDIX01000007.1:3572-29287 GCA_001468925.1 candidate division TM6 bacterium UASB340
CCCGCTAAACCCAAAAGATATTTAGTTTTATTATTGACAAAATGTTGTTTGATTTTTTTAAAAAAAGAATTAGAAACTTCAGGTGTGATTTCAGTAACAGAATTTTGGTTCTCAGTTAAAATATTTTCTAAAACATCTTCTAACTCACCTAACTCTTTTGATTCTTCTGTTTGCTCAGATAACTCTTTTATTTGTTCTGGGATTATTTGTTGATTAATTATAGGAGTTGTATTTTGAACGGCCAATTGATTTTCGGCTAATATTTGATGAACCGGCTTATTCTCAATTAAATCCGTTAATTTTTTGTTTACCATTTTGTCCAAATCTGTTTCTAGGTCAGATGTTTTTAAATTTGTGCTTTTTTGTTGAGATTTATAATTTAAAAGTCTGTACTTTGGACTTCTGGCAAATGTTGAATTTGTTAAAAATATTGAAAATAAAATTAAAATTATTAAATTTTTTTTCATACAAATCTCTTTTTAAAAACGATTTATGTTAGGTTATCATTTGTGTAAAGAATGACAACAGATTTTAGAATTTATTTAACGATTTGTATATCTTAAAAAAGAAAGAGGGTGGATCAATTTCCGGCCCTCTTTTCTTTCAACTATTAAATACTTATATCTTAATTATTGTAATTATAAATTATCTTCTGTTGTTTTAAACGGATTTCCAATTTTGTGATAAGCTTTGTGTAGATGATATATTGCATTTAGACCAGCTTCAGTTAGGTTGTTATAAAAATTTGGAATTATATATAAGAATGTATCTTCATATTTTTGATGTAATAACATATCTGCCGATATTAAGCTGACTATTATTGCTGCTTTTGCTGCCGGATGTTTTTTAATAAATTCTTCAGATTCTATTGCTGACAAACCTAAAAGTTCATATATTTTGGTTCTAATTGTTGCATTATTTTTATAATTGTCCCAAATTAGAGTGCCCACAATTATAGCGGTTGTATATTTCCCCCAATTATTTTGTAAATGAGTAATTAGTTTATTATCATCTGAACTATTACTAGCAGGATTAGATTCTATGGCGCTTGTGTTCGTTGCCATTGATAAAATAAAAAGTAAAGATAAAATCTTTTTCATAAAAATCTTTCGTTTAGTTTTTTTCCAACAGTTTTTTTTCCAATAAAGTTATTTTACCTTCGCATAACTCTAATTTTTCATAAAAATACTTATATGTTTCTGACTCGGTTTCGTTTTTTCTAATATAAAGTTGTTCATTGCATATCTTTTCAATTTTTTTGCAAAGTTTTAATTGATTCTTAAGATTTTCTTTGTTATGCACATTAAATGCTTTATTTGGAATACTTAAAAAATCTTCGTAGCCTTTGCCTAAAGCATTTATAGGCGTAATCTTTTTTGAAAATATGTTTTTAGCGCATGTCGCTGCAGTTATTGCCAAAACTCCTGCAATATAAATTTTGTAATTATTGATTACATGCTTTTTAAATTTAAATATCTTTGATTGACCCTCTGTTTGCAAATTTACATCTTGATTTTCACAAAAGATATTTATTGTAAAAGATAAAAGTGTTAATAGTAATATTGTTTTTTTCATTGAGTATCAGGTCCCATATATTTTTTTTTGATTTCGTTATAAAATTCTAGAAAAATTTTTTTTGAGCCTGCCCAAAATTTGCCGGTTTGAGACTCATCTTTTCCAAACCCGTAATAATTTATTGGCATACCGACAGAAAGTGTTGTTCCTGCAATTACAAAAATGCCTGATTTTGGATTTTTTTTTGTAAATTTTGCAAATGCTACAGTTTTATTTTTTATATACTTTAAAGCTTTTTTTGATTTTTTCTTTGTATTATGAAAAAAGTTATTTTTAAGTTTTGAAACTTTTAATTCTTTTTTATCCGTCTTCGCAGAAAACCTGGAATTTAAATCACTGGATGAATGCTTCGACGGGATTTCGCTTGAGATATCGAATTTTAAGCCGGTGAGAGCTTCATGTTTAGCAATAATTTGTGGGGTTAGAGTTAAAAGTAAAATTAAAGTTAATATTTTTTTCATGTTTTTAATTCTTGTTATTTTAGCCCGCCTTTGGCGCGGCGATATTGGGGTAGAGGAAGGCTATCGCCTTCCGATATAAAAAAAGACCCGGCAAAATCTTACCGGGTCTTTTTTATTTATTCAAGAAGTAATTAGTTTTCTTCTTTGACTTCTTCTTTGACTTCTTTTTTGACTTCTTTTTTGAACAAGCCAACTACTTTGTTGTAACCTTTGCCTGTATAAGAAGCATCAAAATTTTCAGCCAACAAGATATCAGTTGTTACTGCGCCGCCAATTGTCAATGCTGAAACTGCAGAAACAAATGCAACAGGATATGCTTTTGCCAAATCAACTACTGCATTAAAACTTGTTTTGCCACCTCTGACTGTGTAGCCAGGAATATTTTTAAAAAATTTCAAAACTGCATCGCAAATTGCGGAATCGTTATAACAAATATCAAGAGCTGCTGCTGTTGCTAATGTTAAAACTGCTACTGTTGGAACAACATAATATGGATTTGTTGCAACATCTTTTGCTTTTTGGACAAATGTTTTTTCTGTAGAACCAGTCATTGCGCTAGCGGATGTCATAATTCCTGCTGCTAAAACTAAAGACAAAATCTTTTTCATAAAAAGATCCCCTTATAAAAAATATAAAAAAAATAAAACCTAAAACATTTCGGATTTAGTTTGAAAATATTTAGCTTTCCCAAACACCCCCCGAACGTTTAACACTAAACTTATTTTCGTACTATTTTAAAACAGTAAGAGAGTAATATTATCATGCATTTTTATAAAATCAAGACTTTTTTAAAAAATAAATTTAACGTTTATTTATCGAGGTTATGTATGTCAAAAATCAAATAATTTCAAAGTTCGATTTAAGATAGCATTTTCTAACTTAAATGCAACAAATTAAACTAAAATAAATTATTTTAGTTTAGTTTGCTTTTTCAACTGTTATTTCTTTTTCAGTCTCAACAGTTTCAACTGTTACTTCTTTTTTTTCTTTGTTTTCTTGCGATGTAACTGTAATTACATCTTTATCTGCTATTAAATCCGTATTTGCAGATAAAGATGCAGATGAAACTAAAACAAGAAGAGCCAATAAATTTTTTTTCATAAAAACTCCTAAAAATATTATTAAAAACGATTTAACAATAACTACAAACTTATTTTTTGTTGCAACAAAATATATTCTGTAAAGATTAAAAATAGGCTAACACTTTTGCGCTTGAAATCAAGTTTTTTAAAAAATAATTTCTAGCTTTCTTTATTTTTTATTTTCCAAATAAAATCAAAAACTTGTTTTGGTGAGAGTTCATCAAGATTTAATTTTTTAATACTTACAATTTCAGATTCTTTTTCTTTCAATTTATTTTCAAGAATAATTATTTTATCCAGTAGTGCGTTTATTTTTGCATCATGTTCTTTTTTGTTCAAATCAAAAACGCTTGTTTGGTTTGAAAATATATTTTTTGATTCATTAAATTTTATATTTTTAAAAGGAGAGTGTTCTGTTTTTATTGTATTTAATATTTCATTTGCTCTAGTAATTAATTTTGTGGGTAAATTCGCTAATTTTGCTACTTCTATTCCAAAACTGCTGTCTGCAATACCCGATGCTATTTTGTGTAAAAAAATAACCGTATCGTTAATCTTTTTACTAAGCATGTGATAATTTGCGATGGTTGGAAATATTTTTTCCAGTTCCGTAAGTTCATGATAATGTGTTGCGAACAAACATTTTGCACCCAAATTTTGATTGATATGTTCAATAATTGATTGTGCAAGCGCAATTCCATCAAATGTACTTGTTCCTCTGCCAACCTCGTCTAAAATTACAAGACTATTTTTTGTTGCTTGCGTGCAAATTGTTGCCGCTTCTTCCATTTCCACCAAAAATGTACTTTTGCCTTGCGCCAAATTATCTCCGGATCCGATTCGTGTAAAAATTCGGTCTAAAATTGGCATGTTTGCCATTTGAGCAGGTATCAAGCTTCCACATTGTGCCATAATGCAAATTAAAGCAACTTGTCTTAAATATGTTGATTTACCGCCCATATTTGGACCGGTGATAATCCATAAACTTTCTTTATTATTTAAATTTGTATCGTTTGGTTCAAAACTATTTTCCAGTTTTTGTTCAACTACCGGATGCCTGCCCGATTTGATAAAAATTTCGTTATTATCGTTAAAGACCGGTGTAGTATAATTATTTTCATATGCAATTTTTGCAAAACTAAAAATGGCATCAAGCCAAGATATGCTTTGTGCTAAATTTCTTAATTGATTTAAATATGTGCTAACTTCTTCTTTTACTCTGTTAAATACTTCCGTTTGAACAATATCTATTTCGTTTTGAGCTTTAAAAATTTCTTGTTCCAGATTTTTTAATTCCTGAGTTGTAAATCTTTTTCTATTTACCAATTTTTGTTGTTCTTGATAATACTGTGGGACAGAATTTAAATTTGGATTTGTTATTTCTATATAATAACCCGATATATTGTTATATCTTATCTTAAGACTTGAAATACCGGTTTTTGATATTTCCTGTTGTTCCAATTTTAATATTTCTTTTTGGCTGTCTTGAACTAATGATCTTAATCTGTCCAAATATAAATCAAAGCCTTTTTTGATTATCCATTCTCCGGAAATATCTTCATTTATGCTTGATTCTATAAGATTTATAAGAGGCGAAAAATCGTAAAATTTGGCTGTAATTTTTTGTATGTAATCTAAATTTTTATAATTTAGTAATAATATATTTAAGTTTGGAATAAGTATTAAGCTTTGTTTTAAGCTTAAATAATCAATTCTGTTTGCTCTATTTAAAGCTATTCTTCCGGCAATTCTTTCCAAATCATTTATGTTTGATAAAATTTCTTCAATTTGTTGCATGAAATTTATATTTTTACAAAACTCAGTTACAACTTTACTACGTTCGGTTATTTTTTCTTTACTAATCAGCGGTCGGGAAAGCCATTTTTTAATTTGTCTTGAGCCCATTGGTGTTTTTGCTTTATCCAAAATTTCTAAAAGGCTGTTTTTTCTGCCGCCATCCTGATTGTTTTTTAATATTTCCAAGTTTTTTAATGTTGTGCTGTCTAAAATTAAATAATCATCAGGTTTGTAAAAATTTATTTTGTTAAATTGATCTAAGGATTTTTCCTGATTTTTTTTCAGATAAAAATAAAGCGTGTGTAAGCTGTATCCAATTTCCGGATAGTTTAATAAAGTTTTTATGGTTTGTTCGTTAAATTGTTTCTCAAGCCATAATTTTGAACTGTCAAATTGATTGTTATCCGGAATATATTCGGATTCTGCAGCAAAATATCCCAAATTTTTAAAATAACTAAAGTAGCTGTTGTTACTTTTTATTTTTGGCAAAATAATTTCATCGGGGTTATAGCGAGCTAATTCTGATTCTAAAATTTTAATTTCTTTAATTGGTATTGTTGTTGCAAAAAGCTGGGCTGTTAAAAGTTCTGTAAAAATTAAGCCGTAATTTTTTGGGTTTGGAAAAAATGACACGATATAACTTGCCGATTTTTCATCAAGCATTGAGCTGTCGGTTAAAGTTCCGGGTGTAAAAACTTGTGTAACGCCTCGTTCTACAACTTTACCGGGAGTAGGTTTTGTAAGTTGATCGCAGATGACGACTTTAAATCCGCCGCGTACAAGTTTTATTAAGTAGTGATTAAGAGCATGAACCGGTATGCCGCAAAGCGGTATGTTTTCACCGTTATTTTTACCCCTGGATGTTAATGCTATGTTTAAAAATTTTGATATAATTTTTGCATCGTCAAAAAATAGTTCATAAAAATCACCAACTTGAAATAAAAGTATGGCGTTTTCATATTGTGATTTTATTTGAAAATATTGTTGCATTAATGGGGTTATTTTTTGTTCAATCATAATTTAATTTCTTATTGAGCAATCCATCGCATTTATTTCCCAATTATATATTGTATTCGTGTTTGGGATAAGTTCGACGAGCGTTGGGAAATATTCTATAGAAATTTCACCTGATGATCTAATTGGACCTGCTATATTTACTATAATTGGAAATACCCCTGGAAGTCCTATGTTTACAGCTCCAATCGATGGTGTTGTTAACTCAAATTCATAATTTTTTTGTATAACTTTAGTTTCTTCATTATCGAATGTTATATATCGTTCCGGTTTTTTGGATATTGTATGATCATGTGCTTTTATTATGACAGAATAATTTTTTTTCATTGCATCATCAATAACATATTCAGCATTATATATGTTTGAAGATCCTCTATGACTTGGTACTGAGTTTTTATGAAGATTATCTAGAAATTTGAAACATTCTGTCGGGTATACATCTGCCCAATAATTTTTACTATAACCGTGACATATCAATACAACATTTTTTGATTTTAATGGGTTTGTTATACTTAAACAAGGTGGTAATGTTACATAAAAAAGTTCCAAATGGTTTAAAAGTAAATTGGTATTGTATTCATCATAGTTCGTTAATTTTAGTGCTTCAGCCATTATGGAATCTACAAACATAAGTTTTTTAGGAATATCTAAAAAACTTAAGGTTTCGTGATTTCCTTTTAAAATGTAAACTTTTTCGGGGTTAAATATTTGTAAAAGAATTATGGCTGCGATTACTGAGATGCCTTGATGTCCTCTATCGGTATAATCACCTTGAAATACAAGATAGCAGGATTCTTCCAGTTTAAAATTGGCTCTTAAAATTTTTTTATGTATCAACCATGCAATTATTTCTTGCAATGTTGCAGTGTATTGTGCATGTATATCTCCAACACAATAAATTTTTGCATTTTTTTCTTTTAATCTTAAAATTGGTAAGCCTGAATCGAAATCTTGATCTAAAACTGGGTTATATTTTATGTATTCAACTTTGTTTGTTCCCTCTAAATTACTACCAATATTTTTGGTAAGAATTTCTGTTATTTTTGTATCTACCGGATTTTGCTGTTTTGCTTTAATTTCATTTATCTTATCGATATTTTTATTCAAATAATATTTTAATATTTTGTTTAAAATTGCAGGATGAACGTTATCGTTTAATGCTATTTGTTTATTAAAATTATTTAAAAACCAGTTGTCATAAATTCCGTGATATTTTTCATTTTCGATATCGATATTTTCTTGCTGAGAAACGCCAAAAATTTGTTCAAGTTGTTCAAATCCCGAGTCTTTATAATCGTATAATGTGCTGTTTAAATTATTTTGTGCAATTAAAATATTTATTATTAATAATATTATTATTTTTTTCATAGTTTTTTTAGTTAAGAGCCATTTATTATTTGGGTTTGCCATTTACTGCTACTTTTTTTATCTGGTATTACTTTTACTATTGTTGGGTAATAATTTATTTCTTCTCCTACACTTCCGGCAATTGTAACTATTATTGGAAAATTTTTAAAGCCAATATTTTTTGCGCCAATGGAATATGTGGAATACTCATCGCTTATATTGTCATATATTGCCTTTTGAGATACGGCATAAGGGCTTGTAGTTCTTTTTGGATCTTTTGCCTCTCTATGCTCATGAGCTTTTACTAAACATGAATATCCGTTACTTTTCAATTTTTTTGCTTTATATTTTGCATTCCAAACTGTATATTTGTCACCTCTTGGACTTGGTATTGATTTTTCATATTCTTTATAATTTAATTCATCAAAAAATTTTTGCGGATAAATATCATTCCAATAAGAAAGTTCGTCCCCATGACATGCCAATAAATTTTTTGTAGAAAACCATGAATTTAGCGGATTAATAATAGAGATGGTTTTGGGTAGCGTTGCGTATATAAGTTCTATATGGTTTAGTATTAGATCTGCGTTTTTAATATTATAATTTGTTAATTTTAATGCTTCTGTCATTAATGATTGATTATCTTTTCGTATATTTTTTAAATATTCGAGTATTTCATGGTTGCCTTTTATTATAAATACATTTTCAGGGTTAAATATTTTTAAAAGTATTATTGCTGCTATTATTGATAAGCCTTGAAATCCTCTATCCGAATAATCACCAAGAAATATTAAAAAACAATTTTTTTTAAGCTTAAAATTTGAGCCTAAATATTCATTTAAGACTAGCCAATCTATAATTTTTTGTAATGTTTCGTTATATTTTGAGTGAATATCTCCAACCAATAAGATTTCAGAATCAGCACTTGCATAATCTATAGACAAATCTCCGGCTGTAATATCCGATTTCAAAATGGGTTTGTAATCAAAAGATTTTATTTCTGTTTTTTCTATATTTGATTCTGTTTTTTCTATATCTTTTGAAATATATTCATAATATTTTTCAGTTATTGAGCTTTTTAGATAATATTTAAATATTTTATTTAGTGTTTCCGGTAAAATATTTTCATTAAGCTCTGTAATTAGGTTAAAATTTGTTCCAAACCAGTTGTCATAAATACCAAAATATTGTTCATTAAATTTGTCTAATTCGCTTAATTGAGATTCGCCAAAAATTTGTTCAAGCTGTTCAAAACCCGAGTCTTTATAATTGTATAACTCGCTGTTTAAATTATTTGAAATAGATAAAAAGATTGTGAATAAAATAATTTTTTTCATGATTAAGTTAATTTTGTTTTTGTTTATTTAAAAATTCTGTAAAAATTTTATTGTTTTGTTCGTAAAAGCTTTTTTCGTGATTTTTTATATTTTTAATTATACATAAAATTATACCAGCATTTTTTGTTTGTTGAGTAAATTTTTCTGCATATAAGTTATCTATAAAATCGTGTAATTGTTTTGGGTAAATGTTTTTTACATGTTGTTTTTCTGGATTTTTACTTGTTTTAAAATCATTTGATATGTTAATAATTATATTTAAGTATGAAATTATTTCAGAGTTTAATTCAGCTGTAGTATTATTTTCAGGATTAATGAGATATTCTTGTAGGGCATCTTCGAATATCCAAGATGTATTAGGACTGGATCCCGGATCGGAGTCCGGGATGACACGTGAGGCGTTTGTTTTTGTCATCTCCGACTGCGATCGGGGATCTATGTTTAAAATATAGTAGACTAAACTTGAAGAAAGCAGTGTCGCTATAGCAATAGATTTTTTTGGATTGGCTTTTATTGTATCCAAAAGTTTTTGTAAATATTCAGGCTTTGGTTTGTTGTAATAATAATATGCTGTTGCTGTTGCAAGAATTGCCGTTGCAGCAATTGTGTATTTACCCCAGTTATTTTCAAGACTATAATCAATTTGATCTGTTGAATTTGCAAAAATTTTAGTATTTAGAGTTAAAATTAAAAAAAGCAGTGCACTATATATTTTTATATTTTTCATAATAAATTTTCCCAAGCAGCCCACGAAGGGTAAGGTTCAACCGCATCATAATTTTCAAACAATTTATTTTCGTAGATAATACCAAAATAGTTTGGTAAAGTCACATTTTCCAAAAGTTTAACTGTAGCTTTAAAATCTTTTTTATTATTAAATCGACAAGCAATTTCTGAGTCCGGATCTTTTAAGATCATTTCAACCGTTGCAAGCAATCTTATAATAAGTTGAAGCACGGGTATTTGTTCAGGATTGCCAAACTGAACAGTCGGTTTTTCTGATGATAATTTACTATTTTGTAACACATCTTTTTTGTCAGATTTATTTTGAACACTATTTTTTTGTAAAAGCTTTTTTGCCGATTTGAGCAATTTTTTATGTTCACGTTCCCAGATATAGCTTTTTTTAAGTTTTTTATAAAGCTTGGATGTTGTAATTACTTTGTCTGCGGATTTATTTTTTTTGTACTTTTGAACGACAAATGTTACGGCAGATTTTTTATTTTTGGATATTTTTGAATTATTATTATCAAAAGCAAAAGCCCCAATATTTGTTGCTTCATACTCTTTATCAAAAGAAATATATTTTTTGTCATTAATATTTACAAAGTATGGCTTTTTATATTTAAAAAAGTAATTTTTTAAATAATCAAATTTGTTTTTTTTGTTATTATTTTCTTCTTCGTCGTCATCTTGATAATATAATTTTTCGTATTTGGGATAGATATTTTGAATTAAACATATTTTGTTGGAAAGTTCGTAATTTAAAAATAATGGGGTGATATTTTCAACAGGATTATCAAGTCTCAAATATTCGGAGTTAATAACTTTTGAATTATATAAGTTTATAATTGCAGAATACCAAAAATGTCTCAGTTGAATTATCATGGGTGTAAGTGAATTTTCGTCTTTGCATGCTAAGTTAAGTGAAAAAAATGTGTTTATTTTTTCTTTATTCGCAAAAAAATCAGATTCTTGCCATAAAGTTCTTAATTCTTCATTTAATATATTATTTGAATACAAATTGGTTAAATATTTTGAAAATAATACCAAATTTGAAAGTGATAGTTGTTGTATATTTAAATAGTTTTTAGTTTTACCGTATAATTTATCAAGGTTTATACTTTCAGTTTTTACTTTCTCTTGAGTTAATATTTTAAGTTTATCTTTATTTACTTTTTCTATATTATTTATTTGAATTATTATTTCAGGTGTGAGATTTTCAAATTTTATTCCATGTAAATCGCTTCTATCTTGTTTATTTATTATGTTTAAAAGAGAAAGCCTTGTAAGCGTTTCAAGTTCAAGTGCATTTGTAATTTTTTCTTTATTATCTTTATTTTGAAGTAATGCCAGCAATTCCGAATCACTTATAAAATTGCGGTACATACTTAATTCCGGATCAAAATTTTTATCGATTAGACAAAGCTGTTGAATTAGATAATTAATTCGTACATTTTCTCTTGAAGATCTTGGGTACATGCTTGTAAAATCTACAAAAATTATATTTTCTATATTTTGTGATTTTAGTTTTGTAACTAAATCTTCGATAAAATTATTATAGGATATTGGAAATTTTATACCTTTTAAAAATAGCATTTGTTCCGATTCAATATTTTTAAGTCCTTCGGATTGAACTATTTTTAATGGTGTTAAAATTCGTATTTCAGTTGGGTTAAATTTATTAAAAATATATTCGTTATTATCTTTTGAAAAGCCTATCCAGCGATTTGTTTCAAGCTTTTTAATTAATATTAAATTTTTAATAAATGCATTTTGAGGTTCTTTTTTATCGTTTAATTCGGGCGATAAAAAACCGGATTTATTTATAATGTTTTTTACCAAATTTATTTTTTGATTAAAAATAATTTCAAGATTTTCTTTGTTATTTAGAACGTAGCTTTCAAGATCTTCAATATTTCTTTTATCAAACTCTTTTTCTCGGCCGATATTTACATAAACGTAACCATCAGGTTTGTATGTAAAATGACTGACTTGTGCCGGTAAGTCTGCTATAAAAACATTTTCTTTTAATTGAAATAAATCTGCAAGTTGTGATGATGAATTATCAACTCTTTCATAATTTTCTATATTTGTATTATATTTTGAATAATTTTTTATGTTTCCCAAAAGGGTACTTTTTCCAACACCGTCTACAAAGCTACAAAAAATATAAACGGTGGGCTTTTTTGCCATTGGGATTAATTTGTCATACATAATTTTTGTAAATTTTTGTGCATGCTTGGTTGCTTGTCCGGCTTGTATAATGCTGGTTTCTATGGGATACGTAATATCGGGGCCTACAAACCATTTTACTAATGGCAAAGTTGATCGTAAAATGTGATTTGCATATTCAATTGAAAATAATATATCTTGCGTTGCTGCCGATTTGTACCCACCAACTTTAACATCTTTATCGTAAAGTGTGGTCCAAAATTTTATTAATTCAGTTGTAATTTTTTTGTAATTTTGTTGTTTTAAATTTTTTAAAATTTCAAATTCAGAATTACTCATAAAATTCAAAGCTGTTGAAAATGCATGTTCATGTATAATATTTGCTTGATAATCAAATATTTCAATATCATTGGAATCTATATGTTCTATTATTTTATCCGTATCTTTTAGCCATATATTTGAATAATAATTTATATTTTTAAATAAAAAGCCGGTTAAAAATCCAAAAAGATTATGCAATTTTAATGTCCAACCTGAGTTTATTTTTGACTGTGCTTCATCGTTAATTTGTGGATTTTTAAATCTATAAAAATATGAAGGGAATGCTTGTTCTTCATAACCTGTTATTACTATTCGTCCGGAAAGATTAAAATTATTACTTAAAAGAGTGGTCTCAAGTTCATCCAAGCTTATTGATGTTTTATTTAAAATTGCAGAATTATATTCATGAGTGTAGCGATCTCGTGGTTTAAAACCGTAATCTTTTATAAAATTGTCAATAAATGAACTGTTTGCATTGTCAGTCAATTCTTGATTGTTGTTATATAATTCTTGAAAACAAAATATAAAAAAGAGTATAAAAAAAAGTTTAATTTTGTTTCTCATGCTGTAATTCCATGATATTCCAAAATATCTGCAAATTCTTTGTCGTGCATTAAATTTTCAAATTTTTTCGAGTAGTGTTCTTTTTTTAATAAAGATTGAAGTTCATTATATTTATTTAAAAATTCGTTTATTAAAGCATTATTTTTGGTAAAAGTCGCAATTTTTTTTAGATCGTTTATAAATCTATTGGCTTTTTTTAGATCTTGCGTACAAATTGCTTTTATAAAAAGTCTTGACCAATAATCAAAACAAAGTTCATAAAAATCAAGATGTATTTTTATATTATTTTTTGCCCAGTAATTAATTAAATTCTCTATTTGTTGTTTTGGATCTTTAATCAATCTACTTTTTGTAGTAATTTGGGTTTTATTTTTTTCGTAAAATACTATTTTTGTATTGATATCAATTTTTGCGTATTTTAAAAATTCATGAAAAAATGAAAGCTGATCTGCTATGAATTCTTCAAAACCATTATTATTTATAATTATATTTTTTATATTACTATTTTTGAATTTTTCTTCTAATAACTCGATATTGTATTGATTTTTTTGCCATTCGATTTTTTCATTTAAATTTAATTTTTTATATAATATTGTAAATAATTCTTCTACATAAAAATATGGTTTATATGCAATTGTGTTTACAATTTTTTCAAATAACATTGCTATATTTTCGGCAGTCATATTTGTTAAAAATTTTTCTCTTATTAAAAATACTCTTGGATAATATTTGTTAAAGTGTTCTAAAAAATTTGAAAAAGTTTTAGTGGATTTTTCTTCAACTTTTTCTTTAATGCTAATGTTGTTTAGTATTTTGTTATTTTGAATTTTTTCGTCATTTTCTTCTATATCAAAAAGATTATCGATAAGTTTTAGAAAATCTTGATCGCTGGAGGCAAAATTGTCCGGTTTGTCAGCATTTATATTAAATATTAATAATGTTAAGAAAATAATTATTTTAATTTTCATATAAAATAGAATCGCAAAGTTTTATAAATCTAAATATCTGATTGTTTAATTCTTTAAACTGTGGCCATATATTTTTTGCATCAGTCTCATCAAAATATTCAGGTTTATTGTTTTGTTCTAAAATTAATTTTAATTGTTCTAAAAATATTAAATATTTTTTTACAATTAATTCTTGGCTACTTTTCAATGTTTGGTAATTATTAATTTGATTAAGCTTTTTTATTGATAAAAAATTTGTAATGGCCAGTAAATTTTCCAAATTTTCTGTAAAATAGTTGCAACTATCCACAACTTCTTCTTTAAAGCACTTTTCATTATTTATAGAAAATATTATTTGCAGGTGTTCAAGACTGGAAGAAATATTTTCGTTTATTTTTAAAAAATGTTCATGTTCTTTTAAATTAAAAAAATTTATCAAATTATTTATCAAGAAATCTAATGATCTTGATCCAATCATAATAACCAGGCTTGCAATTGATAATGTGAGTCCTTTATTAAGCCCCTTACTAAATCCATATAAACCAAGATTATATTTTTTTTTAAATTTTATATTTATTTCAGAATTATTTTCGGGTTCATCTTGGATTTTTGATTCACTATCGTTTGAATCTTTCTGATTTTGTTTATATGCTTTCCAATAATTATATCCAAGATATGAAATTCCAATTGTTAAAACTGTGGCAGACGTTAAATAAATAGCTTTTTTAACATTTTGTTTTGGTCCTAAAATATTTTTAAAATATTCAGTTTTTTTATTGATCTCTTCGATATTTATTATTTTTAATTCTGCTGCATTTATATTTATTTGATTTATAAAAAATAAAATAAATATAAATAAGCTTTTTTTATTTATTAAAAGCATAATTTCAAATTTTACACTACATGGTATGGCATATCATCAGCATCTGCATGTCGATTTTTTCTACTTGAAGATGAATAACTTGAAGAAGATGTTGAGCCTTTTAATGGTTTTGTTTGGTTCGCTAAGTTATCAAAATACAGTCCCAATGATTTAATCATTGCCGGCATTATTTGTTTAACTTCCTGTATTGCTGCAAAATCTTTTGCAGATTGAACACTTAATAACCATTTTCTTATTTTTAAGAGTTTACTTTTAAGTCTTTGCGCACATGTTGTTATTCCAAAACCGTTATTATTTTTACTGTAATAAGCAGATCGATTTTCAATTTCCATCACCAAACTTTGGCAAGTTATTGCTATATCTTCTATAAACTCAGACCACAAATTTATAAATTCATCTTCTTCTTTATTTTCATCCTGTTCTTCGAGTTCTCTAATTTTTTCTTCAAGCCCCCTTGATGAATCTTTGTTTACATTGCTTAAAATCTTTTTAATTTCTTCCAAGTCACTTGTAATAAGTTTTTTCCAAGCTTCTATTTCTGCCGAAGTAAATGGGGCTTTATTTCTGTGAAAGATAAATCTATATGTGTTTGTTATTGATTTGGAAATGGCGTCGATTAAAAGATCTATTCCCTGTTCGCTATAACTTTCAACATTTTTCCCAATAGCTTTTCCAACGGCACCTGTTACTCTAAGAGTAGTTCCCTTTTTTATTCCTTCCCAGTAATTGTCTCCGATAGTAGTATCTCTTAATTTCATTCCGGATATTGATTGGGCTAATTCATCACCAATTCCTTTTTCTTTATCAAGAAATGCAATCTTTTTATCAGCATCAGTAATTTCTTCTCTTAAAGAATCAATTTCTTGTTTTAATGTATCTTTTATTTGATCATTTTCTTCAAGATTTTTTAATTCAGTTTCTTTGTTTTGTATTTCTTGTTTTTTGATATTTATTTGTTCTTTTATTTTTTCTTTTTCTTCTTTATATATAAATTGAAGGTTCAATAGGCTTTCTTTTATTTGTTTTTTATCGAAATCCTCTTTTTTTTCAGTTAATGTATGGACTTGTGTTTTAAAAAATTCTATTTTTTCATCTAATCCTTTTTCTAAAGTATCTATATTTTTTTTGTTGGTTTCTATTTCTTTTTTTCTATTGCCAATTTCAGTGTCTATATCTTTAATTTTATCTAATTTATCAAGTTCTTTTTCTTTTTTTTTCAAATCGCTTGTTTTTGTTTTTTTCGTATCTCGAAGTGTATTTGCAAGTTTAAATCTTTTTTCCGAATCTAAGTTTGGATGATCTGTTGTACCTTTTAACACAAGTCCTTGAGTAGCATAATTTGATTGTGTAAATGTTATAAAAATAATAAAAGAGAAAATTTTTTTTGAAAATTTCATATAAAAAGCCCCGTTAAAAGCCCCAAATTTAATACAAAACGATCGAGAAGAGATTATAGCAATCGAGAAACAAATTTCAAGTTTAAAGATTTATTATTGTTTAGGTGCCTGTTAACATATTGCGTAAACGCAATGTCATAAATACCGCCCAGCGCTTACCCAGCCTTCGCATAAAGCTTCGGCGGGCAGGCGCACTGGGCTACCGCAAAGCCGCCTGCTTATCCAGCCTTCGCCAAGGCTACGGCGGACGGGCGCAGGCTCAAAATGTTAAATTTAAATATTAATTTTATGGTGTTCTTCTTGATTTAAAATATAATTTTTAATTCTTTTTACAGAATGTCTATCAACGGTTAATACACCATATCCCTCTTGCCAAGCAAATTTTGAATCAAAATTTAATTTAATAAATCGGGACGAATTTGATTTTATTTTACACACAAGATCGGAAATTGTATTTTGAGGTTGCATTTGAATCAAAATGTGAACATGATTTTCAATTCCGCCAATTGCAATTAAATGCCAACCTTTTGTTTTAATAATTTGTCCTATATATAAATATAAATCTTTCTTAAATTCATTTTTAATATTTGGTTCTTTATTTTTTGTTTTCCAAACAATATGATAATAAAGTTTTGAATACACATGATTACTTTTCATATATGAGCCCCCAATAATTGTTTGTTTTGTAGGATATTATTTATATATAAAAAGAATTATTTATCAAGAAGTTTTTGAGCCTGCGCCCGTCCGCCGTAGCCTTGGCGAAGGCTGGATAAGCGGGCGACTTTGCGGTAGCCCTGAGCGTGTGCTCTGGGCGATAGTATAAATAAGACTGGATCCCCGATCGCAGTCGGGGATGACAAGTGTATGACTTATGCCTGTTTGAGCCTGCGCCCGTCCGCCGTAGCCTTGGCGAAGGCTGGATAAGCGGGCGACTTTGCAGTAGCCCTGAGCGTATGCTCTGGGCGATAGCATAACATTATTCTTATTTTTTTGCATTTTTAAAAAATAGTTTGCTAGAATATCTGGACACAATTTTTATACTCTTCTATTCTGTAAATAAAAAAGGAAAAGGGATGAGAAAGAGTCTGTTTATTTTTAATTTTATATTTTGTGTTTTAAATATAAATTCAACAATAAGTTTTTCAAGACAAGATGCTAAGTTTAGATTAAATAATAATGCAAAACTTAATATAGGTTCTACAATCTCAAATTGGACGGGAACACTTGAAAAAAGAGATAACTCAAATATTGTTGGTTCAAATATAAATTTTTCCGAAGGTATTTTTTTAACTCAAACAAATGAAGGTTTGTTGACAGGGTTATATAATGTTTCCGGAGCTGACTCAATAGAATTGAATGGTAACGGCAGGTTTGATGCCCAGCCCGGAACTGTAATTAATCAATTAAAAATAAGTGGGCAAAATAATAGACTTGAAGGACAGCCTTTATTTAATTCAACTATTGATTTTTTTGATTCAAGTACAAGCTTAACGGTTGCCTTGCAAAGTAAGCTTAATCAAAGTTTAAATTTAAACGGTGGAACGTTATTACTTGAAGATGATTTGCATTTGGCAGATGATACATATCTTTTGGGAACCGGTACCGTAATTTTAAACAAACAATCTCTTGATTTGCCCGGAAAAGAAAGTACTTGGAGCTCTATTTTAAATTTTGAGGATGCACAAGAAATAAAATTGAACGGCAAAACCATTTTAAATAATAAGTGGTCGTTTAATGGAAATACAATTTTAAATGGCAATGGAAATATTTTAGATCTTTCCGGCGGTGGCCAGCTTGAACTTAAAAATAATGCCACGCTGGCTTTGACTGACTTGTATTTAAAGGGTGTCGATTCTTCAAGTTTTGTTTTTTTAAATGATAATAATACTGTTTATATGTCAAATGTGGATGTTGAACTTGATGGTGATATTACAATGAATCAAGGCGGTATCTACGTTGAAGGAACGACAACTTTTTTATTAAAAACACATGATTGGACATTTGACAATAGTGCAACTTTGACAATAGATGGAACAACTTTATGGCTTGATACAAGGATTGTAAGCCCCGGTGAATTAAAGGTAAACAAACCAATATTTGTTGATCACGTTTGGCAACCGGGCAATGATATTGATGGAATGACGCATCATCATTTTTCCGTATTAAATACCGGTACGGTTAGAGAAACATGTTGCGGTGCCAACGGTTCTTCACCGTCACCTACGCCTGAAACATGTCCTTGTGCCTTTCTATATGATGCTCCATTAACAGCTGATGTCGATTTGGAATGCAGTTGCCTAATTCATCCAACTAAAACTATAAGAATTAATGACAATTTAACTATAAATGGCCATGGTGCAACACTATATTTTTGTGATCCAACTCAACCGCAATTTGTCGTTGCCGCAGGCAAAACTGTCACATTGAAAAATATTCAATTTGCGCGTATTCATTCAAATACTTTTGATTTACGAGCTTACAGGGACAATATAAATAAAATTGTTGTAGATGGAAAACTATCGATAGATGAAAATGTTGAATTTGATTTGAGTGAAAATTTAACATTTTCGCAGGGACGAATTAATTTGGTTAATGCAACTCCTTTAATATCGAATGTTTTTTACACAAGAGGCCTTGCCGGTAAAAAGACATTTGAAGTTTCTCCGGATACAAATATGTATGCAAATTTTGGTTCTGTTGTAACGAATAAAAATTTAATCAATACCGGACAAAATACAATTGCATTTCAAGAAATAGAATTAAAAGGTCTTGATTATATAAAAACGGAAGTAGGAATAAATTATATTGGAGCCATTGGGTTGGTAGGTGGAGCCGTTGTTAGCGTTGGTAATCCAAATGTAACTTTACCTCCTGACGAAAAAGAACCTTGTGATAAAGTTTTTGTAATTCAGGGCCTTGATAATATTTTTTCGTTATTGAAAAATAATATTTATTTTACAGGGTCAATGTCTTTTGCAGATATTGGCGATAATGCAATTCATTTTGATTTTGTGTTGCGTGAACGAGTGGGAAATGGAGTTGTTGGTGGAATTCCAAAAGTGAATTTTGCTACGGATTTTGTTCAACTTACATCGTATCTTGGTCATGCGCGCATGTATTTTGATGATGCACAGGTTATGCTAAATAATTATGAAAATGCATTTTTAGTTTATGAGAACTCGTTTTTGGATGTAAATAGACTTTTGGTTTCAGGCGATCCTATCTGGGATCTGTATGAAGTTTCATCCGGAGGAACGCCATTTGTAATTGAAGGTGATTCGTTGGAAGCTCAAGATATGCCTTCACCGGTAGTTTCTCAATATAATACGATGTATAAAAGAGATTCTTTTGAAAGAAAAACTAAAAAATATAAAACGGCATTAGATTTGATTTATGAAAAAGAGATAGAAAAATATTTTGAAAAATATAAAAAAGAAACAAACTATGAAAAGTTGCCATTGCGAGAGATTATTATTCCGCCGGGAGCTGAAAGTTATTTTTCAGATGTTTTAAATGTTGTTCGAATTGAAAATAGAAATCAGGATTTGGGAAATGCATCGGGACTTTATTTAATGCAAAATGCCAGCATAAGTAATTTTAGTGTTAACCAAGATCCGCTCGAGCCATTGCAAATTTTAATGGCATCAAATAGTACAATAAATCAGGACCTGACTCAAACTGTTACATTAAAGCAAACTGACAATATTATCGTAGCCGGTGATAATAATAAAATTATTGTAAATAACGATTTAACGTTATTGGGAAATATTATTATTTATGAAGATTCGGAATTAACATTTGAATTTGACGATTCGTTATTTAAAGATTTGACTCTTTCATTTAGCGGATTGAGTATTTTTGAAATTCTTCAAGGTTCGCGATTGATATTTAAAGGTAAGGGAACTGTTGTTTTTAGTAACGGATTTAAAATACATTTATCGGATTCAACATTAAGTCCTAGAAAAAAATCTACAATGGCTTTTCAAGATTCATGTGAAGTAAGAGTTGAAGAAAATGGACTTTTAAGAATTTGGGGTGATGCTAATTTTATTGTTGATTCCGGAAGTAGAATTATAGTAAAAGAAGGCGAGCATATTATAATTGGCGATTCTATAAATGATGATTTTAATATTATCTTTGATAGAAATGGAGCGCTGGAGCTGGGTACAAGGATTCCTTGCGGAAATACAACTTATAATTTTATAAAAGCTCTTTTTTCCATTCAAAAAACTGCAGTTTCTTTGGATTTTGAACAGGGAGCTCAGCTTTCCATCCGTGGTGACGGTATTTTTGAAATAAATGCTTTAGAGGGCATTGAAAAACGTGGATATTTAAAAAACTTTTATTTTGATAATAATGGTATTTTGGCTATTGAAAATCAAGGTCGAATGCGTATTGGAAGAAATAGGGGTGATGGTAATCAGTTTGAATGGTTAATTGATTGGGATAATTGGAATGGCCAAATTGTAAGTGAATGTGAAGCTATGGTCGAATATGTAACTTCCGGTAATGACACCGGTTTTGCGGGAAGATTGCAAAAAAATTATTTTATAAAAGATGATCTGAAATCATCGGAACTTGTAGGAAGATTGATAAACTTGGTACCAACATTAAGTGTGTCGGTTGTTTTCTATGATGAATCCGGAAATAAAAAATTAAGATTGAAAAATGGATTGATTGTATCTTTAAATGCCAATGACACTATTTATGCAGATGATTCTGTTACCGGATATGTTTATGGTATGAATAGGGGCAATCAGTTTATGATAGATTTAAATGGTAATAGATTTTGATTTTAAAAAAGGAGCACTGAATGAATTATTTAAAATTGTTTTTGGTTTATTTTTTATGCTCAAATTTATTTGCACAAGATATTATACAAGATAAACAAGAAGAAATTATTGATATATATTCAAAACCGGCAGAAGTTTCCAGTGAATGGAAAAGTCTAATGACCGAGTCTTTTTATAAAGATATAGCTGTTATAAAGCAGGTTGTTCTTGATGGAGAAAAAGAGGTCGCATCTAGAGATAAATTTTTAAAAAGTTTTCGAGATCAGCAAGATTGGTTCGATACGGCTATGAGTACAACCCAAGAAGTTGGTGATTCCAGTTATAAAGAAATTGAAGAAAAAAAGTTTTTCGTATCACGTATTGCTGATGCTCAAAGACGGGCTGACTCATTATTAAATGAATTTGCGCAAAATTTTAAACTTGATTCTTTTATAAAGAAAAAAATTAGACTCGATATTTTAGCCGATATCAATACCTATGTTTTGGAAGAGATACGACGAGGTTTAAAACCAACTCAAGATTTATTTTTATCGGAAAAAGCATTAAATAATATTGTAAATCAGAATATAAATGAATTTAAACAAAAAAATATACTTTCAGGTTCTGCAAATTCTGAGATTATTGGAAATATAAATTTGAATATTGGAAAACTTATTACAAAAGAAGATTATCAGGTTTTTTCGACCAAATTACGTGAAAATATAAGTAATGAATTAAAAGAAACATTTGGCGCTATAGATAAAAAAATTCAGGAACAAATTACAAAAAATAATGAGGAATTTAAAAAAAATTATCAAGAAATATTAAACAGTTTGGATAATAAATTATCTTCAACTGAAGCAAGATTACAAGTTTATATAGACAGAAAAATGCAAGATTTTGAGCGAAAATTGGATAGTGTTACTTCAAAACAAGCTGAAAAAAGTGGAATAATCGACTTGGATTTGGTTGAAAATAAAATTAAAAGTTATTTTGATCAAAAATTGGGTGATATTGAAGGAAAAATTGATGCGGCTCAATCTGCAGCAGTGCCAATTTTAGAAGGAAATAAAAAAGTTCAGTCTATTTTTGAAATATCTAAAAAGAATATTGATAAAAAAATATCCGAACAGGTTGAAAAACAACTTTCAGCATTAAAAGCCGATAGAATCGAAAAAATAGAAAAACTTTCAAGAAAAAAGAAAAAAGAAGAACGAAGAAAATTATTAAGAGAATTGTTGGAAAAAGAGATTAATAATCAAGAAGTAAGTTAATAAAAAAACGAGATTTTGAATGAGTTTTTTAAAAATATTTTTTTTAATATCTTTTTGTTTTGGTTTTTCCGGATTGCTTGCACAAGCTGAATCTGACTATGATCCGGAATTTTATGATGATTTAAAACAAGAGCTTACAAATATAATTACAGAAAAATTTATAGCCAATGAACAAACTGAAAAATATTCAAAACATATAGAAGATGAAACTAAACGACATGTAAAAACCAAGCTCTATAGAGAATCTAAAAATCATGTACGAAATGAAGTATATAAAAAAGATAAAAAACTTTTGCTTGATGGTTTATATGATAAAGTTTTTTTATATAAAGTTCCGGATTGGCCATTTTATACTCAACCATTTATGCAAAAATATAATTTGCAAGCAGATTTAAAATTTGATTTTGTCGATGATTCTTATTATCTGGGTGGCGCTAAGCATGATTTGTCAAATTTATTATTCAATCAAAACGATTTAAGATTAAAAGATATTTTACTTGCAGCA
The DNA here is from genome assembly GCA_001468925.1 of candidate division TM6 bacterium UASB340. Taxonomy (GTDB): domain Bacteria; phylum Babelota; class Babeliae; order Babelales; family UASB340; genus UASB340. The sequence goes on from LDIX01000007.1 coordinate 25,747, forward strand.
AAATTGATGCGCGAAAATAAAATTTTTTGGCAAAAAAATATGAGTGGTAGCGGCGACGACACAAAATACAATTCATTGCATTATTATTATATTTTGGCAGATCAACCGATGCTTTTTAATGCAAAGTACAATAAGCAAACATTAAATTTGAATTTTGCCAAACATGCACTTGGTGGCGATTTTACAATAGGGGTTCAATTACCGGTTTCTCGCCAACGTAATAAAATAGATTTGGTTTCAGATATCAGTGAGCAAGATAAAGAAAAATTACGCTTAGCGCATGAAGATCCGGAACAAATTTGTCCCGGAGTTCCTGTAGGAATTGCAGGGCCTGATTTCTTTGAAAGATATGGAACGTTGGAGGCATTTTTAATTGATATATTAAATGAAAAGGGCATAGAATTTAATAAAAACGAAACCGTTTTGGGTCTTTCAGATTTATCATTATTTTTCAATGTTGAATTTGATTGGAAACATGCAGAGCGAATTTTGGCAGGATTAAATTTTATTATTCCAACTTCAAAAAATATTGATACTGCAAAACTTTGGTATCCGGAGCTTGGTAATGGCGGTTTTTTTGGCTTAGAGGCTTTTGGTTCGATATTGTTTGCAGAAAATAGATGGTTTAATCCACACGCTTTTTTAAATTTATCGCTAGCATTACCTGCTCGCGTTAAACGACGTGTACCAAAATATATTTCATATGATGGAATAACTCCCGAAGCCGGAAAAACTATTAATTCTCTTGTGCTTTCACCACAGCAACAAATTTATGCATTAGGTCAACCCGGTATTTTTACAAATGAACTTGATGCAAATGCAAAGAGATTTTCCGATACGGCTCAAAAAATAAATATATTTCCGGGTCCTAAAATTTTTTTAAGATTGGGTAATATTTTTGAACGAGTTTTTTGGAAAAATGCTTTTTTTGATCTTTACTATGATCTGGGTTTAAAATTTAAAGATTATACCGGAGGATGGCTTAATTCAGCTGAGTATGCTCAATCAATAATTACTGACAATTCTTGGTATATTGAAAATAGAATTGGTGCAAGTTATAACTATCAAATTGATGAAAGATTTAGATTTAATTTAGGATTTTTATATACATTTGCCGGGACCAATGCTCAAGAGTTGTTAAGAATTAATTTGTCTGCAAATTTTGAATTTTAGTAGTCCGGAACGTGTGTGCGAAGGGCGATAGCCCAATGTTGCCAACTTAAACATTTAAATCTTGTGGGATTAATCTGTTAGGGTGTCATCCCGGCCACCGAGCCGGGATCTCCGTCTTGAACATTCAAATTTATTGCATAAATACAGATCAATATTAAAAATATAAATATTAATAAAAATTGTGAAAGTATGAAAAGAGATCCCGGCTCGGTGGCCGGGATGACAAACGCCTGTGGTACGCTTGAGAGCTAATTTGAGCATTTCAGCTACTCACGTTAAATTAAACTCGATTTAGCCCACTTTAGATGGGCTACTAAACTGGTAAATTATTTTAGCTTTAATTCGATAATATCTTTTTTAGCTTCAACATCTTTTTTAGGAAATTTGATTTCAAGTTTACCGTTTTTTTCATTATAAGAAGTTTCTATTTTTGATGAATCCGAATATTCAACAAATTCAGGAAGTTTTATTGTACGAATAAATGTTCTTGCGCTTGAGCTCCAGCTTTTATAAATATATTTTTTATCTTTGTCTTCTTTATTTTCTTTTTCTTCTTTTTTAGATTCAGCTTTGATATGTAAAAAACCATTTTTATCTATTTGTATGCTAAAATCTGATTTTGTGTATCCCGGAACGTAAAATTCAAGACCCCAAATTTCGCCGTTTTTGCTTTCAAAAATACTTGCATTTCCCATATAAACCTGATTTTCATCGCTATTAATTTGCCCAAATGCACGGTCTATATTTTTTCTTGTTTGTTCTAAGTTCTCTTGGATATCTTCAAATCCATTCCAAAAATTGTTTCTTGCAGTCATATTACTTGATAAAATACAGCTTAATAACATAATAACTGCAATATTTGTTTGTTTATTCATAATAATTCCTCCCATAAAAAAATAAAAAAAATTATACCTGAAAAAATTATAGAAAAGTGAAATGAATTTTTCAAGTAGAGCATTTTTAAAAGTTATATATTTTTGGTAATATTTAAATACAGGTTTAAACGACAAAGAAATTTATTGGGGGCTTTTTGGCTTTTATTTATGAATAACGAAAAAATATTAATTTTTGGTGCAAAAGAGCACAATTTAAAATCTATAAATGTTTCTATTCCCAAGAATAAGTTTGTTGTTATTACCGGGCCTTCCGGATCGGGTAAAAGCTCACTTGCGCTTGATACTATTTATGCAGAAGGTAGAAGACGATATGTTGAATCTCTTTCTTCTTATGCCAGACAATTTTTGGGTGTGTCCAAGCGACCGGATGTTGAAAGGATAGAAGGTCTTTGTCCGGCTATTGCCATAGATCAAAAAACAGTTGGATACAATCCAAGATCTACAGTTGGTACAATTACAGAAATTTATGATTATTTTAGAGTTTTATTTTCACGAGTCGGGCAGCCGCATTGTTCCGAGTGTGGAAAGGCTATAAAAGCAGAGTCCCCTGAAAAGATTACAAAACTTTTATTAACAAAATTTTTAAATCAAAATATTACAATTGCGGCTCCGGTTGCCGTAGAAAAAAAAGGTGAATTTACTAAAGATTTAAAAAAATATTTTGATCTTGGTTTTTATAGGTTTTTAATTGATGGTAAAATTTACAGATTTAGAAATTTAATTGAAATAGATAATATTAAATTACATAAACAATATCAGCACAGTATTAGCATTTTGGTTGATAATTTATCGGTAGTGGATCAAGAGGCTCAGCGATTACAAGAAGCGATAGAGAAAGCGTTTAATATAAATAATGGTTTATGTTCTGTTATAACTCAAGATAATAAAATTGAGCACTATTCTTCGATGAGAATTTGTATTGATTGCGTTAAATCATTTCCGGAACTTGAACCAAGATTATTTTCATTTAATTCTCCAATAGGTGCATGTAAAAATTGTCATGGACTTGGTTTTATTCAAGAATGGCCATGGCAAGAGGGTGATGATGAGCATTGGAAAACCAAATATCCTGATTATTTTGGAAAATATGCTAAAGAATTAAAGTGTACTTTTTGTAATGGTAAAAGATTAAACGATGAGGCGCTTTCCGTATTTATTGATAATAAAAATATTTACGATTTAACACTTTTATCTATAAAAGACGGCTTAGATTTTTTTAGTAAATTAAGTTTACATGAAGATCAAGCTGAAATAGCTGCACCATTGTTAAAAGAAATTATATCAAGATTAAAATTTTTAAACGATGTTGGACTTTCCTATTTAACGTTAGGCAGAACGGCCAGAACTTTATCCGGAGGAGAGGGACAACGAATTCGCCTAGCTACACAAATAGGTTCAAGTTTGAGCGGTGTGATTTATATATTGGACGAACCAAGTATTGGGCTACATCAAAGAGATAATGATAAATTAAT
>LDIX01000007.1:29380-30252 GCA_001468925.1 candidate division TM6 bacterium UASB340
CAAAGAGATAATGATAAATTAATCGAAACATTGAAAAAATTAAGAGATCAGGGTAATACGGTTTTAGTTGTCGAGCATGATATGGACACAATAGAATCTGCCGACTATTTAATTGATATGGGGCCAGCTGCAGGTGTTTTAGGTGGTCAAATTACAGCGTTTGGAACACCAAAAGAAGTTTCAATAAATAAAAATTCTCTTACCGGCGCATATATTTCAGGAATTAGAAAAATTAATGTACCTAAAAATAGAAGAGAGACCAAGGATTTTTTAAAACTAAAAAATGTTACGGCCAATAATTTAAAAAATATTAACATAGATATCCCACTAGGTGTTTTTTCAGCAGTTTCAGGCGTTTCCGGATCAGGTAAAAGTAGTCTTGTAATACATTCTTTAGCCTCAGCGCTTAGAAATTTTTTCACAAATGGTTGGGCTGTAAATCCATATATTGAAGAATTAACCGGAGTGGAAAATTTATCGAATATGGTAATGGTTGATCAGAGCCCAATTGGAAGAACTCCTCGATCAAATCCTGCAACATATTTGGGAATTTTTGATGAAATTCGAGATATTTTTGCAAATTTACCGGAAAGTAATGCCAGGGGTTATAAAGTCGGCAGATTTAGCTTTAATGTTAAAGAAGGCCGTTGTTTTGAATGTGACGGAGATGGAATATTAAAAATTCCAATGCATTTTTTAGAAGATGTTGTCGTTACATGTAAAAGCTGTAAGGGACAACGATATAATCAGCAAACATTGGAAATAAAATTTAAAAATAAAAATATTGCTCAAATTCTTGATATGTCCGTTCTTGAAGCGTTGGAATTTTTTAAAACTTTTCCAAGAATCTACAAACGCTTGGATTTATTGCA
>LDIX01000007.1:30268-61552 GCA_001468925.1 candidate division TM6 bacterium UASB340
TACAAACGCTTGGATTTATTGCAGCAAGTTGGTCTTGATTATATAAAATTGGGACAATCTTCAACAACACTTTCCGGCGGAGAGGCACAGCGAATAAAACTTGTGAATGAACTTTCAAAAAGAGGCACAAATACACTTTATATTTTGGATGAACCTACAACCGGTTTGCATAGCTGTGATGTTGAAAAGCTTCTTTTGGTTCTAAATAAACTTGTAGATCGTGGAAATACGGTTCTTGTTATTGAACATAATCTTGATGTCTTAAAATCTGTTGATTATTTGATAGATATAGGACCTGAAGGTGGTGCTGATGGTGGTAAAGTTGTCGCATTTGGCACGCCTGAAGAGGTTGTTGAGTCACAAAAAGGTTATACGGCCAAATATCTTAAAAATTATTTGTAAAAACCTAATATTTGTTATATTTTTAGTGTTTTTATAACAAAAAAGCGTGGTTTTTGTGAAAAATGCATAAAAATTAAGCCTATGTGCCAGGCTTTTTACAAATAGAAATATTATATATAAAATAATTGTATTATAAGATTCAAATTTTAATTTTTAAAATGGGGATTAATATGGAGTTGTTAAATTTTAAGAAAGTTTTAATTTTATTTTTAGTTTTATCAGGAATTGTTTTACCTGATTCTAGTGCAATGATATCCAAAAAATTGGCAAAAAGGCGAGCAACAAAAGAATCAGTTTCTGCAAGCACTTTTAGAAAAAAATTAAATAAGAGAAGAACGCAAGAGTTAAAAAAAGAAAAGATAAATAGAAAATATGGAAAAGCAATGATTTTTCCTGAAAGGGAATGTTTTTATTCAGATAAAAAATTTAATGATGCCTTAATATCATGGAATGAACGAAATGATCTTTTAAAAGAATTTGATCTATTTGAGCCATGCGCAAATCTTTATGCACTTTACAATAAAATTTACAATATCGATTTAATAGAAAATGAAAAAGAAATTTTGGAGCTGCTAAATCTATTTAGTGATGAAAAAATGTTGTACAAATGTATTGATTTTATGTACAGAAATCCAAATGACGAAGATGATGTATCGTTTGAAGTTGTTCCAATATATGTTTTGCTAAATATTCATGAAAAACTTTTATCTTCTGATATGCCTAATGAGAAGCATAATTGTTATGTTCAAAAAAATCGAACTTTTGTTAAAAAAGTATTAAATTTATACCAAAAATATATTAATGAAAAAGATATTGACTTAAACACTTGTAATTTTTGGTTTTTTGATTCATATGAAATAGCATTTCAAGATTTAATTGATGATTTCGAAATTATACTTGAAAATATAAATAACAATGAATTAAATCGATACTCAGAATTTGAAGATTCTTTAAATTACTTAATAAAGTTTTTGATATTTAATGAAAAACATGGTTTAAAACCAACAGAATATAGGGAAAATTATTTTTCAGATAAAATTTCTAAAATTGTTGATAAATTTTATAAAAATACAATTTTTATCGAAAAACTATTCACTTCTATTAATTTATCAAATGATTTTGAATTTAAAAAATTTTTAATTGATATAGTTGTAAAAATAGAAGAAAAAATTATAGATTCTATTTCTGCAAAAAATAAAGAGGACGATAATAAAATTTTATTATCTAATCTAACAAAAATATTTAAATATGTATTTGAATGGCAGGAAGAAGATTTAAAAGAACTCGAGTATTTTTTAACAAAACAAATCACATATCCGAAAAGCCAAGAAAATTTAATAAATAAAGTTGTAGCCAAAAAAACATTATTTCCACGAGCCCCCAAAAATTTTCCTGGAAATAAATATTTATATGATCTTAATAATCTTATTTTAAAATATGCCGATTTATCAAAAGGGCTTAATGAGAAATTTTTTAAATTAATTTTATCTTATCGAAGTGCATTAAAATCAGACCGTTATTTGATTTTAAATGTTTTTAAGCTGGTAACTTTTAAAGATTTAGATTTAATTGATTATACAAATTCTGCAAAAAGCTTGATAGATTCTCTTTGCTCAATTTATTCTAAAGATGAAATTAAACGTATTATTGATAAAATTGAATTAACTAAAAACGATATAATTAATCGTGTTGATCAAAAAAATTTAAAATTTTCTAAACTTGAATATATAGATAAGCAAAATAATTTAAAAGATATCGCTTTATTTAATAAAGATTTAGTAATTTTTCAGATTAAATTTGCATATATGTATTTTCATTATACTTACGAATATTTAAAAGAAGATAATGAAAATAAAAGAAATGAAATAAAAAAAGATTTTGAAGAAGCAAAAAAGAAGTTTCTTGTAGAATATAATAAATTGGTTATTTATATAAAAGAATTACAAGAAAATATAAAAGATTAATTTAAAAAATGGAGTTTGATATGAATAATTTTTTAAAGAAAATATTAAAAATTTTTATATTTTCAATATTTTTAAATGCAACAATGTTGGCTATTGGAAGCGATTATTCTGAGACAGAAATATCTTCAGACGAATCTTCTTCTGATAATAAACCATATTATATTTTTCCTGATCAAATTACACAAGATATACAAATGTGGTACGGATCTGCTATGACTGCACCAAGTTATGAAGAGATTGAAAAAAAAAATAAATTAGATTCTTATGATTCTGATGATTCGGGTACAGAGCAAGATTATAAAAAACAAGTTGAGCTTTTTGAAAAACGTAATCAACTTCTTATCGATACAAATTTGTTGGAGCCTTTGGCCAAAATTTATTATATTGAGCGATGTTTATCGTATCAAATACGACAAGATAATTTTGAACAAATAGATATAAATGATCTTGGGTTAAATATTCTTGAAATTAATAATCGCTTGCAGGATTTTACAAATTTATTTGTTTTAGATAAGCTCGTAGATTTTTCTTATAATAATAAATATTATCCGGATAGAGACGAAGAGAGTATTAATCCTATTTTAAAGTTAGTAAATATATTTATATATTTTATTAATTATTATCATGATTACGATAGAGAATTATATGTTGAAATGGCAAAAGATTTTTTAAATAATTTAAAAGAAACTTATAATGGGTATTCAGAGTATAACGAAATTGATATTAGTCTTGGTTATACTATGTTTTCGCAAATACCTGAATATATTAAATATCTTGAACAAAATATTTTAAACTTGCAAAAAGATAACGATGTTTTAGTTGGTGAGCATGATGCTTTAATTTTGCAAATTATAGAATCTCTAAAAGCAAATTCTTATAATAAAGCATTTGATTATATGAAAAAATACAATAATAAATATGGATATTTGCAAGGTTTTTCAGATCAAAATTTTAAATCTTTAGTCTTGGATTTGATCAGAAATAATAAAATAGAGAAACTTATAGATTGTATTTTTAATCAAATAATGCTTTCGGATGAAAGCCATAAAATTTTTAAATTGGATTTAGTTGATTTTTTATTAAAAATAGAAGAAATATTAGTTTATGAATATTCAAATTCTAATGATAAAGAAATAAAAAAACAGCTATATTCAAATATACAAAGTATTTTTGATGGATTTTTAAATTATGATAAAGAAAATATTGATGAATTAAGAGAATTTATTGATGGTAATGCTTTTGATTTTAGTTCAGATGAAGGGTTTATGCCTTCAATATTGGAGCTTCTTTCTAAAAATAATCTATGTGTTTTTATTGATAAATATAAGTATTTAATTCAAAAATATATTGGATTGGTAGGCATATTGGATTTAACATCTTTTGAATGTTTAGGTCGGATTAGTAATATTGAAAATTTTTATTTTCAATTCGATGCTATTTTTAATTCCATATTTATACATGACTATGAAGTTGAAAAATCAAGAGATATGTATTTAAAAATAGAAAGATTATCGTCGTTTTTATTAAAGCAAAAAGATTCTTTAATAAAGAAGGCTAATGATTTTATAAAAGATTATAATTTTTTGCTTGATTTAAAAATTAATAAGTCCAATAGTTATGAAAGAATCGATTCTTTAACATCAGAACGTTTTTTTATTGAATTACAAAAAGATTTAGATATTTTAATATTTAAATCAGTTTTAACTTTTTTTGAATATTTTATTCGTTATTATCAAAATTATCAAAATAATAGTGAAAGAGATTTGTTAGATAAATATTTTGATGAATTTAAAAATAAAGTAAGAAAAGATTTTGATCAGATTAAAAAAATAAAGTTTAAAAATTAAATGTTTCTTCTAATTCAAAAAACATTTTAATTGATTTATTTTTTCCAAACTTATCTTGCATTTCTTGAAAAATATCGGTTAAAAGACGTTTACTTATAAAATTTTTCCATATTGTGTCAATGTCTTTTTTTAGGATATCAGATAAATTTTTTGAATCTTTTTTTAGGTTTGGAAGTGTTATATCTTCCCAATTACGAGCTTTCCAATCTTTGCTAATTATTTCTATATAAGATTCTTTTTGTGACTTAATTGTTTCAAAAATCGATTTTAAATCATTTTCGGATTCTGATATATTTTTCATACATATTTTAAAAAATTCTATTTGTTTTGGAACAGATTGTTCACTTTGCTCTGAAATTCTTTCCGGCTCATCATTCTTAAGATTTGTTATTTTTTGATTTGTAATATTTAAATATTCTTCAACAAATTCATCCAATTTTTCATAAAGATTTTCAATTTGTTTTGTTTTTATAATTATTTTATTTTGATATTTGTTTTTCCATTTTTCTAATTCTTTTTTTTTAAACGGTCTATCATTTATTGGTTCTTTTAGAATTGTATCTAGATCCATAATTTTTTTTATATATTCTTCTATTTTATAAAAGCCTGAGGCAATTAATAGTTCTTGAAGGTTTCCTATACATCCTCGTTCTTCTCGTAAATCCGGGTTTGAACAACTTTTTTCTAAATTTTCTTTAGGTATTGTTATAGATTCAGATTTTTTCATAGAAAATAATTGTTTGTGTGCAAAAAATAATAAATTAATGAATATAAAAAAGAACATAGAATTTTTGATATTATTCATAATAACCACATAATTTTTTATTTGGATTGTTTGTACCAATCAACAAAAGCTTTTAATGCTTTTATCCTATGCATAAATGGTTCACCTTCTTTTGTATTTCTTAACTCTTCATAAATTTTATTGCTTCCGGTTGGAACAAAGATACTTGCATATGGCAAACTTGGATCTCCATTAAAATTTTCAAATTTTCTTATTGTACCCTCAGATTTGCCTTCAAATAAAACAATATTTTCAGGATTTTTTATATAGGCGATTTGCAATAAAAAATATGCTTTGTCGCCGTTATCTACCAATTTTAATATTCCATCAAATCCAAGCCCTTCATAGACATATTTTGTCATAGTTCCTGGAAATTTGTTATATTTTTCAAAATAAATCGCGCCATCATCGACAATTAAAGGCTTTTTTATCATGCTCCAAGCTTTTAGTGCCTTATCTATGCAAATTTCTTTTTGATCCATAGACTGAATTTCGGTTATATCAACTTTTAGTTGTTTTAATTCTATCTCCGGAACATATTTTTCTATATAAGTTTTTACTTCCTTAAATTTTCCTGAGTTTCCTGTGACAAAAAATATCTCTTGTTTCATAATTAATCCCCAATATCTATTATCTTGATTTTATAACAATATTTTTGTTTATAATCATAGTAATTTAAGATTTATTTGGGAAGGGGTAGGGATGAAGCGATTTTATTTTATTTTTATACTATTTATTTTAAATTGTTCTGGAACTAAAACTGAAAAATTACTTAAAAATTTAAACTGCAAATATTTGGATTTGGGTGTGGATATTGATAATTCCGGTGAATCTCTTGATCTTTTGTTTGATTATAAAATTTATAAGCAATTAATCAAAGATAATATTTTAGATGAACTTATTAAAAAATCCGGTTTTGAGCCTAATGAAGAAAATAGGCTAATTTTTTTTGCTGCAATTTCAAAAGATTTGCAAAAACAGATTACAAAATCGTTTGAATCTACATCTTGTTCTTTTGAATCGAACGATCATCTTTTAACAAAAGAAATGCTTACAGCTCAATCGGAAATGACTCGATCTTTAACTTCAGCCATGCAATCTATGGCATTAACTATGGCCAAACCGGCATCAAGCGGTAAATTTTGGCTGATTGTCGGCGGAATTTTTTTTATCTTAGGCGCAGAGTTCGGATGGTTTAAAAATTTTAAAGAGATTACCGATTTTTATACAAAAACTAAAGAAAAGACTTTAAAAATAGGTGGAATTTTAGGTAGAAAATTGGTTGAAGTTACACCACTTGAAAAAATTGTTAGCCTTGATTATTTAGACGATCACAGATATGTTAATCAGCTGGAGCAGCGATTTAAAGATATAATTACTTGGATTAAAGACGACAAAACTAAATCTCGGCATGAAGCTCTAAAAAAAGCAAATAAAATAACTTTTATGGATAAAAATGGAAAACAAATTATATTTACAAAAACCGGTAATAATAGCTGGACAACCGGATTTGAAGAAATTAATAAAATTTAAGGATCTTGATGACAGATAAAAATAGTGTAAAAGAGAAGTTTATATTTCCGGTAAGTGCTGAAAATCTATCTGAAAATATGTCTTTGCATGAATTGAGAGAATATATAAGAGCTATGGTAATGCAAAGAGGGTTTAAAAGCGAAACACCTCAGGATATTGTTTTATTAATGGTTGAAGAGGTTGGTGAATTGGCAAAAGCTGTTCGTAAATTAATTGGATTGAAAATAGATCAAAACAAATTAGATAGTTATTCCAATGTAGAAGAAGAAATTGCCGATATATTTATTTATCTTTTGGATTTATGCGTTGTATTTGATATTGATTTATTAAGTGCATTGAAAAATAAAGAATTAAAAAATGAAAAGCGTTTTTTTGCATCTGTAATAAATAAATAATGCTTAGTTGTGAGATTATGCGCATGTGCTGGGCTAATAGTAATTTTTAAAAAGCTTTTTTAGCCAACTTCTTTCCATTTGTGCCCATTTGATAAGTTTTTATAAAAAAATAATACTATTACTAGTTATGCTTTTATGCTTATTGCATGACTAATTATGGGGTTATATTTTATAAATTGGGGGCGTTTCATGCTTTTATCAAAAAGAATGGTAAAAACAGCAAAATTTTTAGCAATTTTTCTTATAATTTGGCTTATATCTTCTATAAAATTATTAAAAACCGAATTTAATCGGGATTTTATCTTATCATGCGAATCTTTACCTGTTATTAAAACACCTAAAAATCACAAAAGAATGCATGCTGCAACAATAGCCAGTGTATCTGATGATCATTTGATTGTTGCATACTTTGGCGGATCGGATGAAGGTAAATCCGATGTTAAAATTTGGTTATCGCATGGATTTAAAAATTCAGAGGGGCAATGGGTTTGGAATGAGCCTTATATTGTTGCCGATTCCAGTGAAATTACAGGACAGAAAAAGAAACCTTGCTACAATCCGGTTTTATTCAAATTTGATGATAAAACAATGTTTTTATTTTATAAAATCGGTAAATCACCTGTAAAATGGACCGGATATTTAAAAAGATCATTTGATGGTGGTCATAATTGGATATGGGCTGAAAATTTATCAAAATATGGTGGATCTGTAGGTCCTACAAGATGCAAACCACTTAGACTTGATGACAATACGCTTTTATGTGGCTCATCCGTAGAAGGCTTAATTAATTGGGATGTTCGAATGGAAACATTTAACTTTTATCCCAAAACATCCGAAATATCTTTTGTCGAGATATCCGAGCCAATAAATACGCCACATAATATTTTTAATAGTAAGGGTATAGAAAAAGATAAAGGTTCAAAATTTTCTTTGTTAAATATCACCGGAATTATACAACCAACGATGTTTTTTTTGGGAAATGGTAGCATAAAGACTATTTGTCGAGGTAAGGGAACAAAATACCTTTTATCTTCGGTTTCTTCAGATTTCGGAAGAACTTGGGCTCCTATTGAGCAAGAGGTTGATCTTCCAAATGCCGGTGGTGATTGTGGCTCCGGATTGGATTCTTTAAAATTGGAAAATGGTTATATTTTAGTTGTTCGAAATGATCTTCCAATCGGTGTTAAAAATGGTACATGCGGCGATCGCAGCAAATTGGTTTTAGATTTAAGCAAAAATAACGGTAAAAGTTGGAAAACCGTTTTAGTTTTGGAAGCTACACCACCCAGTCAAGGTAAACAAAATTGTTATCCGTCAATGATTAAGGCTGATGATGGACTAATTCATATTGTTTATACAGCTGATAAAACCGGAAATGGAAACAGAATTAAACATGTGGTTTTAGATCCGCAAGCATTTGATAATTAATAATACTTACAAAATATAAAAAAAGACCTGTTAACTTATATTTCTGAGTTATCAGGTCTTTTTTTTATATCAAATTATGTTAGAAGATCGAATTTTGATGGCCTGCCATACGAAGCCTTGGCGAAAGCTGGTGTGCCCGACAGGACTTGAACCTGTGGCCTACGGATTAGAAATCCGTTGCTCTATCCAACTGAGCTACGGGCACTTAATAAACTAAAATTTTCAAGGACTGGATCCTGAATCAAGTTCAGGATGACAATTTCTGTCCTGCCATACGGCTTGTCCTACTAAGTCACATGGACGAAGTAGGAAGCTTTAGCGACTTGTCCGCCATAGCTTTACGCGACGGCGGAAGGCTGGTCGGGGCGGCCAGACTCGAACCGGCGACCCCTCGCTCCCAAAGCGAGTGCGCTACCAACTGCGCCACGCCCCGACTAAATTTTCATGATTTATATGATACATCAAAAAACGGTAGAATCAAAGTTATTTTTGGGGTGAGCGACGGGACTCGAACCCGCGACATTCAGAACCACAATCTGACACTCTACCAACTGAGCTACGCTCACCGCAAAATACAACAACATTATAAGTTGTTTTGAACAAAAATCAAAGGATAAAATCTTAATTTTTTAAAAATTATTCAACTTTTTCCAATTTTATTGTTTCGTCGGATGTATAGTTTTGTTTTAAAAAAGTTATCATTTTATCTCTGGTATCAACCATTTTTGGAGTATATTGTTTTGCAAAGTTAAACAAATTTGTTAAGTTTATTGCCGCTTTAATTTGTTCGTCGCGGTTTATTACTTCTTGCTGTCTTTCTTCCCAAGTTTTTTCCGCTACTTGCTCTGGTTTCTTTTGAATTTTTTCTTTTTCTTCTATTTTTTCACCTATAACTTCTTCAGCTGTAATATGATGTTTTAATGTGCTTTCTTTGCCATAAAAATCTTCAACCCATTGCATTTCTTCCGTAGGTATAATTTTAGGTTTTATTAAAAAATCAGGTTCAATACCTTTGGCTTGAATTGAAATATCGCTAGGTAAAAAATATAATAAAGTTGTAAGTTTGAGTGCACATCCGTTGCTGATCGGCATAACTTCCTGAACCGATCCTTTTCCAAAGGTTGGAGTACCTACTAAAAAGACCATTAATTGGCTTTTTTTAGTTCTGTTATTTGTTAATTTTTTAGAATAATATTGCAGGCATCCTGCTAAAATTTCAGCAGCAGAAGCAGTAAAATTGTCTATAAGTATAAAAATTGGAATTTCGCTATTTAAAACAGGATTGGAGTTTGTTTTATATTCTGCAGTAACATTTAAAGATCGGTCTTTTGTTGCAACTACCAAACTGTTTTGTGGCAAAAAGAGTGAGGCCATATCTACTGCTGCATCCAAAATTCCTCCGGGATTTCTACGTAAGTCCAAAATAAGTCCCTTGGCCTTTCCTTCATTGGATTTTATCAATAAATTTTTTATCTGATTGGCTGCAAGTTCATTAAATATTTTAAGTGATAAATAATAAATATTTTGATTTTTAATATTATAACAAAGTGATGTTTGATCTTTGATTAATTCTCTTTTTATTTTAAATTCCAATGGTTTTTTATCACGTACTATTTTTATAGTAACTTCGGTGTCTATTGGACCTTTTAATTTATTTAACACTTCGTCGGTTGATAAGTTTCTCAAGTTTTCGCCATTTACTTGAATTATCTTATCTCCGGCTTTTATTCCTATTTTGTCTGCAGGCCCTTTGGCTATTACATCAACAATGGCAAGCGTATCGTCTTCAAGCGCTTTGCTTATTATACTGACACCTATTCCGGAGAACTTTCCGGAAGTGGATTCCATTGTTTCTTGATAACTTTCTTTGGAAAAAAAGGCAGAATGAGCGTCTATGTAAGGCATTGCTGCTTTTAGGGCTTCTTGGATCACAAGCGAAAAATCAACATTTTTTTTAAATGATTTTTCTTGAATAAGACTTATTGCTTCAGCAAATGTTCCAAGCCAAGGATATATATCTTTTTTGGGATCGGAAATTTCAGGTTTGGCTTCTTGTTTTAAATCTATCTTTTTAGTTTCTTTTGGATTAACTCTATTCTTTGTTGCAATTAAGCTTCCATTTAATAAAACAAGTGATATTGTTATTAATAATGCAATAAATTTGTTAAAAAATTTACTCATGGTATCTCCTTTTTATTTAAAATTAAAAATATGAATGAACATTGTAACGAAAATAGTATAGAAAAAATATTACCAAAACAAGCTTTGATAATAACCGGTCTTTCAGGCGCGGGTAAAACGATTTTTATTCGTTCGCTTGAAGATTTTGGTTTTTATTGTGTAGATAACTTGCCGTTGCCTATGCTTTCTACATTTTTGAATTTGGCATATCGCGGACAGCATAATTTATCTAAAGTTGCTTTAAGCATTGATGTAAGAAGTAAAAATTTTTTATCTGATTTTACAACATTTTTAGAAAATATAAAAAATCAAGAACGAGATAGATGGGATCTAAAGATTATTTTTTTGAATGCAAGTACCAATACCATTACAAGAAGATTTCAAGAAACAAGAAGAAATCATCCATTATTTGATATGAACATAAGTCTTTTGGATGCGATAAAACAAGAAAAAAAATTATTGGAACCGATAATGGCTATGGCCGATATCGTTTTGGATACTGATGTTTTTAATGTTCATGATCTTCGAGATTGGGTTCGCACTTCACTTTCAAAGACATTTCAACAAGAAATTTTGATTAATTTAATATCGTTTGGTTTTAAATATGGAGTTCCAACCGAAAGCAATTTGGTTTATGACCTTCGTTTTTTACCAAATCCATACTTTGAACAAAATCTAAAGGGTCTTGATGGAAGGAGCGATATTATAAAAAAATATCTTTTTGAAAAAGATGTTGTTAATGAATATTGGAGTAACTTGAGAGATTTTTTGAAATATTCAGTACAGAAATTTTATGAGAGGGGTCGTTTTTTTGTTAATGTAGCAATAGGTTGCACCGGTGGAAAACACAGATCGGTGGCATTTGTTGAAAAATTAGGTTCTGAAAAATGGGAGAATACCAAGTTTTTAGTTCAACACAGAGATTTGGGAAAGGAGTAAAAATTATTTATGGATAAAAAATATTATGTTAGATTTGGCGTTTTACTTATAATTACGTTATGCATACTTTATGCAATTATTTGGGGTAAAACGGGTATTTTGAAATATTTTCAAATAAAAAAAGATATAACTGCTGAAAAGGTTGCTATTTTAGAGCTGGAAAATAAAATTAAAAATTTAGAAGAAAATATTAAGAATTTTAGAAAAAATAGTGTTGAGCTGGAAAAATATGCAAGACAAGATTTACAGATGGGCGAAAAGGATGAAGTTGTTTATCTTGTAGATAAATAATAATGTGTTAAAATTTATGTCTGATTATTTTATTGTTTGGTACTTTTATTATTAGGATATTGTATGTCAGAAAAGCATGGCAATCAAGCACAAATCGATACGGATAATTTAAATTTGAATGAAGATTTGGTAAGACTTAATAAAGTCAAAGAGATGCAACAAAATGGAATTAATCCATGGCCTGCCTATAAAAAAGTAGATTCCAAATGTGAAAAAGTTATTTATGATTTTGAACATGAGATTTCTCAAGACAAACAATATTCCGTTGCCGGTAGATTAATGACGATACGTGATCATGGTAAAACATTATTTGCAAATTTAAGAGATAGATCCGGAGATTTGCAAATTTATATTAAAAAAGATGAACTTGAACCAAAAACATTTGAATTTTTTGAAAAATACATAGATGCCGGTGATATCGTTTGGGTAAAAGGTACCGTATTTAAGACCAAAATGGGTCAAATTACTTTAAAAGTAACCGATATATCTCTTTTGAGTAAATGCTTGCATGCATTGCCTGAAAAATTTCATGGGCTTGTTGATATTGAACAGCGTTATAGACAAAGATATTTGGACCTTTTAAGTAATCCTGAAAGTAAAAATAAATTTGTAAAAAGATTTAAATTAATTCAAGCCATACGTAATTTTTTACTCAATAAAGAATTTTTAGAAGTAGAGACCCCAATGCTACACCCAATTCCGGGCGGAGCAGCAGCAAGACCTTTTGTTACTCATCATAATGCTTATGATATGGATTTATATTTGCGAATTGCTCCGGAACTTTACTTGAAAAGACTCGTTGTTGGCGGGATTGAAAGAGTTTTTGAAATTAATAGAAATTTTAGAAATGAAGGCATTTCAACAAGGCATAATCCTGAATTTACCATGCTTGAATTTTACATGGCACACGGTAATTATTTGGATGGGATGGCTTTGACTGAAGAAATGTTTAGTTCTGCAGCTCTTGCAATTACAGGTTCTTCATATTTTAAATTCGGTGAACTTCAAATAGATTTTACAGCTCCATTTAGAAAACTTACAATGCGCGATTCGTTGATTGAAATTGGTGGACTATTGGAAAGCGAAATATCAGAGAGCAATATAGATAAAACATTGAAAAAGCATAATCTTGAAGTCACAAATGTTGCAGGTTACGGTGCAAAAATTTCTGCATTATTTGAAGAGATAGTAGAAGAAAAAATTGTTCAACCTACGTTTATTATTGGATATCCGATAGAAATTTCTCCTTTAGCTAAAAGAGATGAAAACAATCCTGAATTTGCAGCAAGATTTGAACTTTTTGTTGCCGGAATGGAACTTGCAAACGGTTTTACTGAGTTAAATGATCCGTTTGATCAGGCAGATAGATTTAAATCTCAGGTTTTAGCGCGTGATGCCGGAGATCAGGAAGCTCATCATTATGACGCCGATTATATAAAAGCGTTGGAATATGGACTTTATCCTGCGGTTGGAGTTGGTGTTGGTCTTGATAGATTAACAATGTTATTGACCGATACAACATCCATAAAAGATGTAATTTTGTTTCCAACTTTAAAAAAATCAGAATAACTATTGTGAATAAAGAAAAGCTTAAGGCCGGTCTTGAAAAAGGCCAGCCTTTTAAAGCCGGTCTTTTTCAAGGTTTTAATAAAATACAGGGCGAGCGATTTGTTTGGAATATCCCTGAAATAAATAAAAGTGAAGTTGAGCGCATTAGTAACGAAAATAATTTTAGTTTACCGACAGCTTCCGTTTTATATACTCGTGGTCTTATTACTAAAAAAGATATCGGTTCTTTTATTTTTACTTCAAAAGAAGATAATGTTTTTGATTCAAAATTGCTCAAAGACGCAGAGTTGGCTGCAAAAAGATTAATTGATGCAATAAATAATAAAGAAAAAATTTTAATTTTTGGTGATTATGACGTAGACGGTATAACGTCTACATCTCTTTTATTACTTGCTCTGTTGCCGTTAAAGGCAAATGTTAATTTTTATTTACCAAATAGAATAAAAGACGGTTATGGCCTTTCCGAGCGTATTGTAAAAAAAGCTGCCCAAAATAATTATAAATTGATAATTACCGTTGATAATGGAATTACGGCTTTTCCCGCAGCTGGAGCTGCAAAAGATTTAGGTATAGATTTAATAATTACGGACCATCATAGACCAAATGGTTCAATACCTAAAGCATTTGCGATTATTGATTCAAATCAACCCGATTGTTTTTATCCATATAAAGAATTGGCAGGAGTTGGAACTATTTTTAAAATTGTATCAATTATTTATAGCGAATTACAAAAAGAATTGCCCGATAAAATATATGAACTTTTAATGCTTGGAACTGTTGCTGACGTTGCGCTTCTTACAGGTGAAAATAGATATTGGGTAAAATATGGATTAAATAAAATTAATAAAAAAAGAAGCTTTGCTGTAAGTGTTTTAGCCAAAAACAGTGGATTAAATAAAAATAAAATCGATTCCAGAGATGTTGGATTTATGCTGGCGCCACAACTTAATGCTCTTGGCAGATTGGACGATCCCAGGTCTGCAGTACAATTTTTAATTGGGTCACAGTCGGATAAGATTGAAGAAATTGGGCTTAAGTTAAAACAGATAAACGAAGAAAGAAAAAAAATAGATAGAGCTATTTATTTGGATATTGAAACTGCAATTTTTGATAAAAAAATAAATTTGGAAAAAGAGAATGTGATAATAGCTGCAAGTAAAGATTGGCCAGCCGGAGTAATAGGTCTTGTTGCCGGTAAATTAACCCAAAATTATGGTAAGCCTGCTATTTTATTACATCTTGATTCGGACGGATTATTAAAAGGTTCTTGCCGATCGATTCCTGAATTTAATATTTTTAATGCCTTACAAAAGTGTAGTGATCTTTTAATTCAATTTGGAGGCCATTCATTTGCTGCCGGACTTAAATTGCATAAAAAAAATCTTCCTGAGTTTAAATCCAGACTCGAAAAAATAATTTTAGAAGAAGTTGATCAAAAAGATCTTGTGCCAAAAATTAAAATAGACGGTTTTTTAGATTTGCCTGATTTAAAATACTCTTTTTTATCGGAACTTGAATTGCTTGAGCCATTTGGAAACGGTAACGAACAGCCCGTTTTTATAATAAAAAATGTTACATTGCAGGGAGATGCACAAATATTAAAAGAAAAACATGTTAAATGTAGCGTATTTGCCGATGGAGTTATTAAACCTGTTATATTTTTTAATAGACCCGAACTTTATTATTATTTAAATAATAACAAAGAAAAATATTTTAATTTGGCTGCATATGTTTCTAAAAATGAATGGAATGATAAAATTAGTATTGAGCTTCAAGGCGTTGACGTAAGTTTATCGGGAGATTTTTTATGATAATTACAATTGATGGACCTGCCGGATCCGGTAAAAGTAGTATTGCCAAAAATTTAGCTGAAAAATTAAACATTTATTATTTAAATACAGGTTTTTTATATAGAGCAGTTGCATATGTTTGGTTACAAACAGACCCAAAGCTTGAAAATATTAATAAAATAAATAGCAATAACTTAAAATTTATAAAAAATATCGAATATAAATATCAGGATAAATCACCACAAATTTTTTATCAAAATAAAAATATTACCGATCAGCTTTTAAATAATTCTATTTCGCAAGCAGCTTCAATTTTAAGCTCAATAGAAATTGTTCGGGCTGAATTATTGGATTTGCAAAGAATCGTTGCTAAAAATTACGATATTGTTTGCGAAGGGCGTGATTGTGGTTCTATTATATTCCCGGATGCAGATTATAAATTTTATTTGACGGCAACGCTTGATGTTCGAGCTAAAAGAATCTTTGAGGACAAGCAGCGCAGAGATTCAGCGTTAACTCTCAAGAAAGTTAAAGAAGAACTTGAGGTTCGTGATAAAAGAGATCAAGAAAGAAAAGTAGCGCCACTTATTATTCCTAAAGGTGCTTTTATTATTGATAACTCTGAATTTTCAAAAGAAGAAACTCTTTTTAAAATTTTATTGTATATAAAAAATACTTAAACAGTAGCTTTTTTCTGTTTTATATTGTTAAGATATTTATAATTTATTTAATTTTTTATTGGGGAGGGTGAATTGTGAATAAGCGATTTCTGTTATTTTTTATTTTATTAGAGCAAATGATATCTCTTTATGGGATGGAAAGGACTTCATCAATTCCTATTTCAAAAGTTAAAAAAGAATGGTCTAAAGATGATTTTATATTGGAATATGGAGAAAGAACGTGGGATGCATATCAACGTTCTAAAAAATATTTAATAAAAGATGCTCCTGAAGTTAAAATTGAGCAAGAGCCGGATGTTAATATTGCACAAGAACCAATTTTATCTATAGATATACCACAAAGTAAAACATTAGAGGAATTATCTGGTGTAAAAGATTATGTTGAGTTAAAAAAAATATTTTCTGCATCAAAAGATGTTTTGGAAAAATTAACAAAAGAAGTTTTAGATTTATCAATTAATAATGAAATAGCTTTGTTAAATACCAAAGAATATTGGTTTAATTTGGCACAAGATATTAATTTAAATACTGAAAATTTAGATAAACAAGAATTATATTATATAAAAAAAAGTGTCGTTAAAAATGATGAACGATATATAGTCATTGGAGATCTTCACGGTAATTTTGAAGCATTTGACCAAATTATAATGGATCTCATAAAAAATCGAAAAATTTTATCTTCAGATTTAAAAATTGCTGAAAATTATAAAATAATTGGACTTGGCGATTTTGTTGATAGAGGCAAAAATTCTTTAAATATAGTTTTAATTTTTATGATATTAAGATTGATCAATGGGGATGGTGTTATTTTTTTAAAAGGTAATCACGAAGGTTTGGCATTAACATCTGGTGGGTATGATTTTTCAGCAGAATTGATGGATAAGTTGGGTTGGGATAACAAGTCTTTTTATAATTTTTTCAAATTATTACCTGTTGCCTATTTTGCAAAAGATGAAAAAGGTAAATTTTCTATGTTTAATCATGGTGGTTGGACAAAAAATATATTAAAACAATCAGATTTTTTTAAATCTGATAAATTTTTTTTAAAAATAAATTCACAAATGGCTAATTTTCTCCTATGGAATGATATAGATTTTAACTCTGAAAGTTCATATGGAATTAGACAAAGCAATAGAGGTTATGATATTTATGAAATGCCATATAAATCATGTTTGTCAGATATGAGGTTGTTGGGAATTTATAGAAAATATAATGGACATATGCATTTTGTCCCCAAAGGCGATCCGAAATCAGATGAATATTATGATTTAAGATATTATCATTCGCCCGGATTCACTTATAAATATAGCTTATTGGATGAAGACACTCAAATTTATACAATAATTAGCGGTTCTATAATTTATGATTGAAAATATATTTTATTATCCGTCTTATTTGGAATTATATTTTTCCAATTTAGGATGTGATGCTTATGGTTATATTAAAAAAGATAATAATAATTTTTTCACAAGAACAACTGTAAAAAAATATCATGACATTTGGGAATATTCATATTATTAATTTTGTAATTTAATTTTTGAAAGGGGTGCAACAGCACCCCTTAATTTTTTTACAAAATTTTTGCCGCTAAATTTGCAACTTGACTACGTTCGCTCTTTTCTAAAAATACGGTTCCAAAAATTGAATGTCCCTTAAATTTAGATGTAGTAACTATAAGTCCGTTACTGCTAAAATCCAAGTATGGAGAATCTATCTGAAATGGATCACCGGCTATTATAATTTTAGTACCTTCGCCGGCACGGCTTATTATTGTTTTAACTTCATGAGGATTTAAATTTTGTACTTCATCTATAAAAACAAATTGGTATGGAATGGATCTTCCACGCATGTATGTTATAGCTTCAAGACTTAAAACGCCACGTTGTTGTAACATTTCCACCGGTGAATCAATTACATGCTTTTTATGCTTTTTTAATATTTCTTTATCTTTTTTCTTTGTTACAAAACCTGATTGATTGTCATCATAAGCGTCTATTTGGCTATAAATATATTCCAAATTATCGTAAACCGGTTGCATCCAATATCTTAATTTCTCTTGCATTTCTCCGGGTAAATACCCAATATCTGCGCCTAAAGCTATTACCGGTCTTGTGATTAAAAATTTTCTATAAAGATGTTCATTTACAACTTTATGTAAACCCATTAAAAGAGTTAAAAAAGTTTTACCTGTTCCGGCACCACCAACCAAACTTACTATTTTTACGTCATCATCTCTTAGTAAATCCAGAGCCATTAATTGCTGTATGTTTTTTGCGCCAAAATGGGAAACTATTTTTGTATTTAAAACTTCTTTAAAATTTTTTCCGCCTAAAAATCTGAAGAGCTTATAATTTTCGGGATTATTATCGCTTTCAAGAATTATAAATTCATTGGGTGCTAGATTTTTTGGGGTTAGGTTATTATCTGTTAATACCGATTCAATTGAATTTATAGTTGTTTGTCTTAGAGTATTGGCTAAAATTGGTAATCTTATCCAGCCTTTATAAAAATCTTCTGTTGAAACCGATTCAACTTCATAATCTTCGGCATCAAGGCCTAGGGCGTCAGCTTTTACACGAGCGTTAATATCTTTTGTAACAAATGTAACTTCAAAGCCATCTTTTTGCAGTATTAAAGCTGTTTTTATTATTAGATTATCTGCTAAATCGCCGATTAATTCTTCGTTTTCTTCAAGTTTTGGCGTCTCTATTATTTTTAATATTGTTTTGGTGTTGTTTGTAATTTCAACACCGCTACTTAAACAGCCTTTTTCTCTTAATTCATCTATGGATCTTATTATCTGTCGTGCATTTCGACCAATTTCGCCTTGATCTTTTTTAAATGCATCCAATTCTTCTAAAACCACAAATGGAATTACAACTACAACACCCCTGAAGTGAAAAATTGATTTACTGTCATGCAGTAAAACGTTCGTATCTAAAACGAAAACTCTATTGGGACGGAATTCGTTATTCAAAGTAACCTCATTTTTTATGTTATCTGCCCGTCCTTTTACCATATTTGGTACTCCTTTTTAATAAAGTAAAAAATATTTTATCCAAAATATAATATCATGAACAATATTTTTAAAGCAATCTTTTACTTTTCAATTTTTGAATTAAGATGTATTATTCGATACATGCGTATTATTTTATTAATTTTTGTTTGTAGGGAGCATTTATGAAAAAAAATGAAAAGCTGGATAATATCAGACACTCTGCGGCTCATTTATTGGCTCAAGCGGTGTTGGAACTATTTCCCGGTACCAAATTGACTATTGGCCCTACAACGGAAACAGGTTTCTTTTATGATTTTTTACCACCAAGAAATTTTACTGAAGATGATTTGCCATTAATAGAAGCAAAAATGCATGAAATTTCAGAAAGAAATTATAAAATTGAGGGAAAACAAGTAGCTAAAGACGAAGCAAAAAAGCTATTTGCGGGTAACGAGTTTAAACAAGAATTAATTGATGGGATTACCGATAAAACGGTTGGCGTTTACTGCCAGGGAAATTTTTGTGATCTTTGTAAAGGTGGACACGTTGAATCTACGGGGCAATTAAAATATTTCAAGCTTACAAGCGTTGCCGGTTCATACTGGCGAGCTGACAAAAAAAATACGGCATTACAAAGAATTTATGGTATTGCTTTTGAAACTGAAAAAGATTTGAAAGATTATTTAACTCAAATAGAAGAAGCTCAAAAATATGATCATAGAAAATTGGGAAAAGAGCTGGAACTATTTTCGTTTCATCAGGAAGCTCCCGGATCTGCATTCTTTTTAGATAAGGGATTAAAAGTCTTTAATAAACTTGTCGATTATATGCGATTTATGTTGAAACGCGATTATCAAGAAATCAGAACACCAATGATTTTAAATGAATCATTGTGGCATACTTCCGGACATTATGAAAATTACAAAAACAACATGTATTTTACATCTGTAGATGATATAAACTACTGTGTAAAACCTATGAACTGTCCCGCCGGAATTTTAGTTTACAAAGAAAAACCAAAATCTTATAGAGAATTTCCATTGCGAGTTGCGGAATATGGTCATGTTTATAGATATGAATTATCAGGAGTTTTGCACGGATTATTTAGAGTAAGAAGTTTTACTCAAGACGATGCTCACATTTTTTGTACACCCGATCAGGTTGTATCTGAAGTTGAAAAGATGTTAAAACTTGCAATCGACGTTTATAGTAAGTTTGATTTTAAAGAAATAAAAATGGCAGTTTCAACAAGACCTGAAAAATTTATAGGTGATATTGCTTCTTGGGATGCGGCAACTCAAGCACTTAGAACAGGTTTAGAGAATAAGGGTTTAAAGTATCATATAAAAGAAGGTGAAGGCGCTTTCTATGGTCCTAAGATAGAAATAGTATTAAAAGATATGATGGGCCGTGAATGGCAATGTGGAACAATTCAGGTAGATTTCTTTATGCCTAAAAACTTTAATATTGAATATATAAAAGCTGATCAAAGTAAAGATACACCTGTAATGCTTCATAGGGCTATTTATGGATCCGTAGAAAGATTTTTAGGTATCTTAATTGAACATTATAAAGGTAGATTTCCATTTTGGCTTGCTCCTGTTCAAATACGAATTCTTTCTATTACGGACGATGTAAAAGATTATTCGCAAATGGTTTTTGATAAATTATTTGATGCCGATATTCGTGTAGAATTGGATAAAACAGGAGATCAACTTTCGGCTCAGGTTAGAAATGCACAAGTTCAGCAGATTCCTTGGATGATTGTAATTGGTAAAAAAGAAAAAGAAAATAATACCGTTACATTAAGACATCTTGATGGAAAACAGGAATTTGGATTAACTGTTGATGAGCTTTTAAAAAGAGCAGCAGAACTTAATAAGTTTTAAACTTATTTAAATTTAAATTATTATTGATAGCCCAATGCGTCTGTGTTGGGCTATCTTGTTTTTTTTACTCCAACTTGATTACAATATTCTTTTATTTTACAAATACTGCATTTTGGACTTTGTGGAGTACAAATGTTTTGGCCGTGTTTAACGATTAAATCGTTCCAAAGAATCCAATAATTTTTAGGCAAAATTTTTTGTAATTCTATTTCCGTTTGCTCAGGCGTTTTTGTTTTAATAATTCCTAATCTGTTCGATATTCTATGCACATGTATGTCTACACAAATCGCAGGAATATCAAATGCTAAACCTAATACCAAGTTTGCAGTTTTTCTGCCCACTCCGGGAAGATTTAAAAGTTTTTTTTCTGTTTTTGGAACTTGACCATTATATTTTTCAATTAAAAAGCTTGAAACTTTATGTAGAACTTTAGCTTTGTTTTTGTAAAAGCCTATTTTAAATATGATTTTTTCTAGATTGGATAGTGGGATTTCTAAAATATCTTTGGGCATTTTAGCAAGTGATAATAATGCTTTGCAAACATTAATAGTAGCAGTATCTTTGGATCTTAGGCTTAGTAAACAACAAATTAAAATTAAATATGGGTCTTTTCCGTATTCACTCGTAATTTGTGTAATTAGTGTTGGGGTAAAATTCTTTGTTTCTTGAATTAAAATCCAATAATTTTTTTTGTTGTCATATTTAAACTCTAGAGATTATATTTTTTTTAATTTTAAAATTTCAACAAAAACAATTTAACGTTATTATTATATAATGTAAATTTTGTGAAAGGCTGAAGATACCGTGAACTTAAGTGAATTTACAAATAAAATTAACGATTTTTTATCGTTCTTGGAAGTAGAAAAAAATGTTTCAACAAATACATTAAGAGCATATCAAGCAGATTTAAATCAGTTAATTGATTTTTGGAATAAGAGTTTAAATAAAACCAAGATAGAGATTATTTCTTTTGATAATATTATGCGAAGATATGTTTTATCTTTGTTTTACAAAAAAATATCCAAAGCAACTTTAGCTAGAAAAATTTCATGTTTTAGAACATTTATTCAATTTTTAAGATCATTAGGCTTTAAATATACATTTAACTTTAAAACACCCAAATTGGATAAAAAATTGCCGGTAACATTATCTGTTGATGAAATATTTTATCTTTTGGATTCAATAAAGCCTGATGATTTGCCTACAAAATACCCTCTGCGAGATAGGGCTATATTTGAACTTATTTATGCTACAGGGGTTCGCTGTTCCGAATTGATTGAGATTAAATTATCAGATATTGACTGGGAATCAAAGCAAATTGTAGTATTTGGTAAAGGTCGCAAAGAGCGAGTTGTTTTGTTTGGTGATAAAGCTAAAAAAAGTTTGAAAAACTATTATGAGCGCGAACGCATTCAGCTATTAAAAAGTAATGAATCTGAATATCTTTTTTTAAATTATCTGGGAACTAAATTAACTTCTCGTACAGTGCAACGTATTTTTGAAATGTTTCGTAGCTTTTTAAAAATTGAACGCAAAATAACTCCGCACAAAATTCGTCATTCTTTTGCTACACATCTTTTAAATCAAGGTGTAGATTTAAGAGTGATACAGGAACTTTTGGGACATAAAAATATTGCAACTACAGAAATATATACTCATGTTTCATCTGCTGAGCTTGCAAAAATGTGTGATGAGATACACCCAATGAATAAAATGAAAAGTTTGGTTCCTGAGATAAATATAAAGAAATAAATTTTGGGGAGTTTACAATTAGTGAGCTTTTTCTACAAGAAAGAAATAAAAAAATAGTAAAAATTTTAATATTTTTTTTCTTTTTTGTTTCAATATTGGTGTTTCGTCTTGTTTACCTGCAAATAAAATCAAAAAGTAAATATCTTACTTTAGGTGAAAAAAATTTTTTAAGATCGGAAATTTTAACACCATTGCGTGGAAATATTGTTGATTGTAACGGCAATTTATTGGTTTCAAATAGGCCTATTTATAATATTTACTGGAAGGGTTCCGGGGAAATAAAATTACTTACTTTGCAGCAAAATATTTTAAATAAAATAAGTTTAATATTAAATACAAATTTTTTAGACGAAAATTATTTAAAAAAGATAAATTATATAAACAAAAATTTCAAAAAAATTTTATTAAAAAAAGATATAACGTTTGAACAACTTTCCCAAATCTATGAACAGTGTGAAGATTCTTATAATTTAGATATAGAAACAAGTTTTTCAAGATTCTATCTTTACAATAATTTGGCAAGCCATGTTCTGGGTTACTTGAGTAGAGATTTTCAAGATTATACTACAAAGGGTCTTGCAGGGCTTGAGTATGCATTACAAGACAGGCTTAAAGGTGAAACCGGATATGTATTAAATGTTACCAATTCCAAAGGCAGAAAATTGGATCAGGTAGACTTTTGCAAGCCTAAGCAGGGACAAGATTTAATGCTAACACTTGATTTGGAATTACAAAAAATAGCAGAATCTTGTTTTGAGCCTGATCAGGTCGGAGCTTTTATTTTGATGGATCCAAAGGATGGGGCTATCAAAGTTATGGCATCAATTCCAAGTTTTGATTCCAATTTGTTCTTAAAGCCGATAAGTCAGGAGGATTGGAATAAATATTTCATTCAATCCGATGTGTTTTTAAATAGGGCGACTACAGCCACATATCCACCGGCTTCGATATTTAAAATAATTACATATGCAGCAGGTATAGAAGACGGAATAATTGATCCCGATACGGAGTTTTATTGTCGTGGATATTTAAATTTTTGTGGTAGAAAATATCATTGCATTAGGCATTTAGGACATGGCGTTACGAATTCAAAATCAGCATTGGCTTATTCTTGCAATATTCCTTGTTTTGAAATAGCTCAAAAAATGAATATAAATGATTTGGCTGATTTTGCTTTCAGGTTTGGTCTTGGAAATAAAACAGGATTTTTATTGGCGGAATCATCAGGTTTGGTGCCAACTTATGAATGGAAATATGCTGTTAAGGGTGAAAGATGGTGGAAGGGCGATACACTTTCATCGGCCATTGGGCAGAGTTATATTTTAGTTACTCCCATTCAAGTGGTACGACTTATTGCGGCCGTTTGTACCGGTTATTTGGTCAGACCAAGAATTTTAGTTGAAGAAGAAGTTTATAATCAGCGGGTGCCTGTATCTTCAAGTACATTACATTTTTTAAGAGATGCTTTAAAAAGTGTTGTTGAAATAGGATCTGCAGAACGATTGAGCCGAATTAAAGATTTTGATATTTATGCAAAAACTGGAACGGCACAAACCAGTAGCCTTGATATTGATAACAAAGATAAAAAATTTTTAGAACATGGTTGGATCGCTTCATATTTTAGATATAAAGGTGAATCACCATTAGCAATGGTTGTATTGTTGGAGCATGTTGGTTCATCCGGTTATGCCAGTAGAATTGCTGCAAAATTCTTACAAAAATATAGAAGGTTTCGAGAAAATGGAACAAATTAAAGCAGCTTTTTTTGACCGAGATGGTACAATAATAGAAGATGTGAATTATTTAAAATCAATTGATGATATAAAAATTATTCAGGATGCAATATATTTAATTCGATATCTGCAGGAAAAAGATTATAAAATTTTTGTAGTTACAAATCAATCCGGAGTAGCCAGAGGATACTTTGATGAATCGTTTGTAATAAAAACCCACGAATATTTATATAATTTATTGAAACAAGAAAATATATTTATTAAAAAATTTTACTATTGTCCACATCATGAAAGTAATGCTGTAGATGAAAAATACTTAATTAATTGTGACTGTAGAAAGCCTAAACCCGGAATGTTTTTTGCCTCAGCAAAAGAGTTTAATATTAATTTATCCGAATCATTGATGTTTGGGGATAAATTGTTAGATATTGAAGCCGGTTCGGCTGCAGGGTGTAAAAGTTTTTATATACAGCAGTTTTTTAACTTGCAGCAAAATTTTAGATTGAATTTTTATAAATCTTTTTTTGAGTAGGGGCTATTGATGGAAAATATAAATTTTATTAATCAAGCAACAAAATTTAATGGAAATATTTATTTATTTTATGCAATTGATATTGGGGAAGAGGTTGATCTTGATAAAATTAGAAAAAAACGATTGGTAAATACAAAGGATTTTGCATCGTCCCCATATTTTAAAAATTATCATATACCTCTTTTTTTTGATATAGAATCGTTGGAATCTAAAAGTAGGTCCGGAGAAGATTTTATAAAATATGATTCTTACTGTATCTCAAGTAAATTGCATCAATTTGGAGTGGTTTCTTTTTGTTATAAGGTTCCGTTTAATGAAACTATAGATGATTTAAGAACGAAATTGGTCGAAATAAAAAAAGATTTCGATTTTAAAGCTGAACAAGAAGCGGCAAAAACATTTGAACGTGTTAACTCTGCAATTAAAAAACCAAGATTTTTAAATTTAGACAGCTTTTATTTTGCCGTTCAGATCGATCCTATAAAGGGTGCAGTTTCTCCTGAAGAATTTAAAAACATGTTTGGTACAAAAATTGCGTCACTATTACGATTGGAAACACTTCGTCTTTCCGAATATCAAGAAAAAGAAATTTTAGCGGCAACTACAGGTTATTCCGGATTGGATTTAATAATTATAGATAGCGAAGGCGCATTTATTTATGATGATGAATATTTTGATTCATTGGAATTTTTTGAATTTACAAATATTCAACAGCTTGAATTGCAGTATTTTGATAGACTTCTTGATGAAAAATTGAACTATTTTTATTCACAACAAAATTATACAATACCTTGGACGGCTTACATACCGTTTTTGGGCCAACGATTTAATTTACCGGTTTCTGTTTTGGCGCAACTTAGAGTTGATATTTCCGTAATAACTGAACGATTGGAAAATAGTATAAAAATGGAAGGTGAAGCCTATTATTTGCGTGTTTATTCAATGCTTCGTGAAAAAATGGGCCTTTCCGGATGGAGAACCTCAATTTCACGTAAATTGGATATAATTCAAGATTTATATGCTGTTTATCAGGATAGATTGGATGTTATTCACGAAGAAGTGCTTACAATGGTTATAATAATTTTAATAGCTGTTGAAGCTGTCATAGCATTTTTAAAGTAAAAGAGTATAAAAAATAACGAATAATGGCGTTTCCATAAAGCTTTTTTTTATGGTAGGCTATTATTCGTTCTTGAATAATCGATTATTGATCTTTTTTATTGTAAACAGATCAAATTAGATAATCTGCCGTTTTGTTTTATTGTGTGCGCGGATTATGGCGGTTATTTATTTGGTTAATTTAAAAAATTTACAATAAACAAAAGGATTAATAATATCTATGGATAAAATAAAATTCGAAAATTTAGGTTTATCGGCGGAGCTTTTAAAAGCCGTTGCATCAATGGGTTTTGAAACTGCAACGCCTATACAGGCTCAGGCCATTCCTGAAATTTTAAATGGGAATGATATCGTTGGACAAGCTTCAACCGGAACAGGTAAAACTGCAGCATTTGGTCTTCCTGCAATAGAAAAGATTGATGCAAACAATAGAGATGTTCAAGTTTTAGTTTTGTGCCCTACGCGAGAGCTTGCCATTCAGGTTTCTACAGAAATTAATAAATTTTTAAAATTTAAAAAAAATATATCATCATTGCCTATTTATGGCGGACAACCAATAGAAAGACAATTTTTTGGCTTAAGACGTGGACCACAAATAGTTGTAGGTACTCCTGGCCGTATGGTTGATCATCTTAAACGTGGTACATTAAAACTAAACAAGGTAAAAATAGTTGTTTTAGATGAAGCTGATGAAATGCTTGATATGGGATTTAGAGATGATATTGAATTTATTTTGAATAAAATTAATAAAGATCATCAAACGGTTCTTTTTTCAGCAACAATGTCAGCCGAAATTTTACAAATTACGAAAAGATATCAAAAAGATCCAAAATTAATAAAAGTTAAGAGTGAAAAAGCTAATTTAGCTCCTATTGAACAGGCTTATTTAAATGTAGAGTCGCCATA
The DNA here is from genome assembly GCA_001468925.1 of candidate division TM6 bacterium UASB340. Lineage (GTDB taxonomy): Bacteria > Babelota > Babeliae > Babelales > UASB340 > UASB340. The sequence goes on from LDIX01000007.1 coordinate 57,001, forward strand.
TAAAATTGATTTTTTAATGGATTTATTGAATCAGCATAAACCTAAGCTTGCAATAGTATTTTGTAACACAAGAAGATATGTGGATAAAATATCAAAAATACTATATCAAACAGGTTATAAGGTTGCCGGTATTCATGGTGATATTAGACAATCTAGCCGTGATGCAATAATGGGTAAATTTCGTAAAGGTGTTATCAATATTTTAGTTGCAACTGACGTTGCAGCAAGAGGTATTGACGTGTCAGATGTTGAATTTGTGTTTAATTATGATATTCCTAGAGAAATTGAATCATATGTTCACAGAATTGGCCGTACAGGTCGTGCCGGAAAAACCGGAAAGGCATTCAGTTTTGTAGCCAGAAGTGAAATGATGCAATTGCGTAGAATTATGCAATTTACAAAAATTGAAATTCCAAGAATTGAGCTTGAAGTTAATAAAAAGCCTGTTATTTGGAGTGAAGAGGGTGTTGTCGCTGCTAACGAACCAAGTAAAAAAGAGTTTGTTGTAGATTACAGTATTGAAAAAAAGGCTGATAGCGTGCTTAAAAAGGTAAGACAAAATATTGGAAAGCATGATTTGTCATCTTATTTAAATATAACTGAAAGTTTTGTAAGCGATAAATTCTCATCGGCAGATCTTTCTGCTGCATTATTAAAAATGCTTATAGATGCTGAAAAAAGCAGAAATTTTAATCAAAGATATAGATAAAATTAATTTTTACTTAAAATTAAAAATAGACCAAATTTTTTTTGGTCTATTTTTTTTATATTATTTTTGTAAATTTAGGTTCACGTTTTTCAAAATGCGCAATATATTTAAAGCCCAAATCTTTTAATCTATTTTTTACAATTTCAAAACTGTGACCAATTGTTTCGTGACTATGTGAGTCTGAGCCGAGAGTTATAATCTCTCCGCCCAATTTTTTATATTCAGTTACAATATCATAATTTGGAATAGGTGTTTGTAAAATATCTCTATATCCGGACGAATTTATTTCTATACCTTTATTTTTTTTAATTACTTCTTTTAGTATTGCATTTATTATTTCAGGGTAATCTTTAAAATTCATATTGCGATCTGTTAAATTGCCATATCTTCTGACATACCCGATGTGCCCAACCACATCAAAATCATTAAATTCAGTAACAGATTTATAAATTTCTTGAAGATAGTTTGAATAAATTTCTTGATTGGTTTTATTTTCGTAATATTTTCCGTTTGAGATAAATTCTTTTTGAACTGAATGAATCGATGCAATTACAAAATCAAAATTATTTTTTTGTATAATTTTAATGAGATCATCTTTAATGTGTGGCTGAAAACCAATTTCTACGCCTTCTAAGATTTTTAACTTATTTTTAAATTTGTGCTCTATATTTTCAATATCTTGTTTGCGTTTTGCAAAATCCGGGTTGAATATATAACTTGATCCAATTAAATCGATTTCGTAGTGATCTGTTAAAATTATTCCTGACAAATTGTTTTTTATTGCAGTATTACAAGCATCTTCTATTTTTGCAATACTATCCGGAGAATAAGTTGAATGAGTGTGACAATCAAACATTTTTAAATCCCCAATTATTAAAACTTTTTTATACAAAATAATTCTAATACTTTTGAAAATTAAATTAAATATTTTTATTTAATTTTTTTTATATTCGAATGTGTTTGTAAATTCGCTTATGCTTGTAATCTTAAATCCAAAATGTTCATAAATATTTCGAGCTTTTGTATTCCAGTATACTGCATCTAAAAATATTGATTCTAATTTGGGAAATATATCTAAAATTGAAAATATTAGGTGTTTTGCCAGCCCCTGACTTTGAGCTTTGGGTTTTATTGCAAGCATAGATAGATAAACTCTTTGATTCGGTTTTGGTGAAAAAACTGAAAAACCTAAATATTCATCATTTTCATTTTTTACTAAAATTAAATATACAGGATCAATTTCTATGCACATGTTGTTATCTAAAAATTTTTTTGCTAATTCTATTTGATTATTAAGTTTTTTCAATTCGTTATTTATTCTTAATTCTTTATCATTAGAGTTGGCTATTTCAAGTTCATACGATAGATCTAAACCTTGTTCTTCAACGATATAATTTTTCATTTTATTTATAAGATTTTTATCTTTGCTTAAAAGACAGTTATGAAATTCGTCTGCGAATGCTTCAGCTTGAATTGGGGCTAAAATTTCATATGAATTAATAAAGTCATATGATGAGCCGTTAATTTCATAAAATTCCATTTTTTTATCGTCAACTTTCCAAACTTTATTTGGTTCAATATTGAGCGCAAATAGATTTAATTTAGTGAAAAATACAATAAAAAGTACTATTTTTTTAAAAATTTTATTAAAAAACATAAAAAACCCCAGAAATTAGTTAAAACGCCCATTTTTATTAGTTTAACAGATTGTTTTATTTAATAAAAACGCTTAAAATTGATTTTCCTGCAAAAAATATCTAAATTTCTATCTTTTGAGCGTTTGTTATAATGGCTTTTTAATTTATAATAGAAATATTAGGTGTTTATTTAAAGTTAAGGGCAAATATATGATGTATTTAAGAAAAAATTTCATAAAATTTTTATTAATTCTCTTTATTAGTATTAATCTTTTTTCGATGGAAAAAAAATCAGATACGTATTTTGTAGGAAATATGCCGGAATATGTTCCGTCTGATAACGAATCTGAAACAACAGATTCAGAGTTGAAAAAAAATGATTATCGTTTTGATGAAAAAGATTTTGATGATCCACCATATGCAACATTTTTTGAAAAAATAAAGAAAAATAATATTAAAAAAAATAAATCTATTCGAGGAGGAATAGTTTCTGGGTGTTTTTTTAAAGATATGCAAGGTGTAATAGTTGGGACCAGCGATCTTGATGCATTTGTAATACGGGCAAAAGATTTATTGAAATTATCTACAAAAAAATATGAATCTAAGGTTCTTGATCCATATTTAAAGGTGCTTGAAGAAACAGCTTTTATTGCTGAACGCGAAAAAGATGAAAAATTACAGAATATAAAATTTGTGATAGGTCTTAATCGACCGCGTTCATTAAGTTCTAAGAAAAACTTAGTACTTTATAAAGAATTGGCTAGTTTGCAAAAATCGCCAATTGACGTTAGGTTTTTTGGTTTTTTTTGGGATTTTCCTTGGATGAAATTTGAACGTGATAAAAATGGTATTTTAATAAAAAATAAAAAAGGGAAAAAAGTTGGTTATGAAGAGGTTTTGGCTTTTTATAAAAAATTTAAAAAAAGAAATCCAAAAAAAGCTAAGGAATTTAGAATATTAAATGAAAAAAGTCATGGAATTAGAAATAGAATGGTTCCATACAGATCTTTAAGAGAAGTTGTTAAAAATTCTAATCAAACTGAAGATTTTGTTAAAGAAATTAGAACAGAAAATACAAAAACAAACATATATTTATTTATAACAGATCCTGACACTGTTGATTTTAACGGATGTTTTAGTAATTATTTTGAAATAGCAGATAATGAACGTCCTGATGTTTTTACCTCTGGATATAATTTTTATTCAGACAAACAGCCTATGGTTACTTTAGCGAGTGAATTGGATATGTTAGTGCGTGATATTACAGCAAAAAATTTTCCCCAAGGCGTTTATTTTCCGGAACCATCTTTATGCCTTCGTGTCTTACCTGATAAAAATAATGTTGCAGAAAGTTTTGAAAAACTTACCCCAACAGGAAAAGTAAGTAAAAAAGATTACAATATGCCCGGTGAATCAAAAAATATTATAGATAAAATATATGAAAATAGAAAAAATCCAAAAGTTATTTTTTCCAAAGTCAGAAACCTTTTTACAAAAGCACCTGCAAGATCTTTTAAAAATAAGCGTTCTGGAGATTTGATTTTTAAAGGTAAGTATCAAAATGGAATTGTAACCAATTGGGAATTTAATGATTTAATTAACATAACAAAGAATAGCGCGCAATCACATGCATATGGTAAAAGCTGGGCAACAAATATGCTTGAGGCATTTGAATTTAAAGACTGTTCTTATAGTAATGTAATTTTAGATGAACGTATAAAACGACAAGTTTCTATTAGTTTACTTAATCGTTTATTTAACAGTTACGATCCAATAAATTTGGCTGAAAATAGTAAAGATAAATTATTAGAAATAATTAAAAATTATAATGAATTCGTATCTGAAGATAAAATTCAAAAATATGAACTAAATCCATATAAAGATAGGGCTCATGAAATTTGGAGTTATATTGATAATATTGAATCCAGAAAAGAATTATTAATGGTTCTTTCGAAAATAATAGAAAATTTGGACATAGAAAAACTTGATGAAACTTGTAAAAATATTGGAAAAGCAATTGCTGAATTCATATTTCGAAAATTTTATTCTGATGAAAAATTAGAAAATTCTTTTAATACTATGAATTTTAATAAGAAAAATTAAACATCTGAATAATACAAAAAAAAGAGTCTTGAGTAAAATCAGGACTCTTTTTTTAATAATCAAATTTTTTACTTCGCATTTCATGAGCCCTATCTTTATATGG
>LDIX01000008.1:0-17765 GCA_001468925.1 candidate division TM6 bacterium UASB340
AAATCTAAATATGACATAAATTACTGCTAATTTATGTCATATTTAGATTTTCAAATATTGTTCAAACTTTTAAATAGTTTAACTTAAAAACACAATTTTTGTATAAAAACTTTAATTATGATATTTAATTAAGAAGAAGCAACGTCTTTGTAATGACGAATTGAACACATATAATCAAAAATTTGTTCTAAATAATCTTTATTCTCATTCCAATCAGTTATTAATTGCTTAGAAATATTTGGAATTAATGAATGTCTACTAATTAACGAAGTAAAATATGAAAATAATTGCATTTCATAAACACTCAAAGATTCTTCTTTGGAGTAAATAATTTCTAGAATATTTAAATCCAAAACAAATCCAAAATCAATAAAAATTTTAATTTGTTCAATAGGTAATTTATGAAAAATAGCCATACCAAAAATAGATGATGAAAATGGAATTAAAAATTTTATGGCTTCCATTCTAAATTCAGGAGATAATTTTTCAAAATTATTAACAAACATTTTTAATATATTAGTCGCATAATTAACAAGACTATGTATATTAGATTTGTTGTAATTTATATTATCTAAATTAAAAGTTATATTATCAGTTCCAATAGTAGAAGAAACGATATCGGCACTAACTACATCAAAATAAGTATCTTCATCATTTAATTTTTTAACTAATGAAAAAATTTCCTCATCATATTGATTTAAATTTAAATACCAAGCTGCACTTAAATAATCGTATGAATCTATTTCTGATAAATCAGATACTTTTAGATCTAAAAATACTTTTTTTATATCTTCATGCAAATTAGTGTTATCTGCAGCCACATTAAAAACATTAAGAATAATTAAAAAAGAAAACACACGAATAGCGTACGATTTTAAAAATCTAAACATAAACATATCCTCCAAATAATAATATTAAGATTTTTACATATAACAATAATAAAATAACATTAAATAGACGCCTAAACAAACGCCACAATTAGAAGAATTTCAAAAGTTTATTCTAAAAAGTCTTTTCAATTTGAAATAATATTTATTTTCATAAAACGATTTAAGAAAATAACTCTAAATTTTTCTTATATAATTCTGTCGAAAATATATAATCAAAAACTTCATTAAGATAAGCTTTTTTCTCATTCCAAAGCGGCAATATTTTAGATTCCCAACTGTATGAAATAAGAGTATGTTGAGCAAGAATGGAAACAAAATATGCAAATAATTTCATTTGAAAAACAGTTTCTGACTCTTTTTTAAAACTTAGCATACCAACAATATCGGGAGATAATGTCGTAGATAAATTTATAACAGACTTTATAGCATTTATGGATAAATTATTTGCAATTGCCAAATTCAAAAATTCCATCCAAAACTCTGCCGGTAAATTTTCAGTTAAACTCTTGGATAAGTTATTCAAAAATTCGGCTGAATATTTGTCTTTTTCTTGTAAGGCTTCCAAAATTACAACCAAATCAATTTCTTGTTTTTCTATTTGTTCAAAAAGAATTTTATCCTGATCATTTATAACTGTTTTTTTTAGATCAGCCATAATATCAGCTTCATTTGAATTTACAACTTGTTCATCTTGAGCATTTAAAACTATAGCCGAAAAGCTTAACAAAAATACCACTAAAAACATCTTCAATTTATTCATAAAACACCTAAATTATATAAAAAATTAATATTCGCTGTTTTATTGTCGCAGACTGAATAAAAAGCGCAAGCGCTAATAGTTCATAAAATTTTATATCTCTAATAATCTATTATATTTTGCAACACGCTCGCCTCTGCACGGAGCTCCAGCTTTCATAAAAGCAGAATTAGTACCAACTGCCAGGTCAGATATAAACGTATCCATAGTTTCACCGGATCTGTGAGATATTACTGTTTTATAATTGTTATCTTTTGCCAATTTAATAGCATTGAGAGTTTCCGTTACCGTACCAATTTGATTAGGTTTTATAAGTACGGAATTGGCAACTTTTTTATCTATGCCAATTTTAATTAATTTTGGATTTGTAACAAAAATATCATCACCTACAAGTTGAATTTTTTTGCCTAATTTTTCTGTCAAAAATTTCCAGCCGGACCAATCATCTTCGCAAATACCATCTTCTATGGAATAAATAGGGTAGCTACTAATTAAATTGTCATAAAAAGTTATAAGTTCAGCTGTGTTAAGATTATCTGAGGCAATTTCATATATTTTTTCTTTTTCGTTATAAAATTGTGATGCTGCAACGTCAAGACAAAAAACTATATCTTTACCAACAGAATAACCACTATTTTTAATAGCAAAAACAAGTAAATCCAATGTTTTTGCTATTATATCTTTACCCGAACCTAAAATTTTTGGAGCAAAACCGCCCTCATCCCCAACCCCTGTAAAATATTTTTCAGTTTTTAATAAATTCTTTAAATTATGGTAAATAGTTGTAGCCATTTCTAACTTTTGAGCAAAATTTTTACCCGATATTGGCATAATCATGAATTCCTGGAATGGAATCCCATTATCGGCATGAGCCCCACCATTTAAGACATTAAACATAACATTGGGTAACACAAAATTTTTATTTCCATAAATTTGCCCAATAAATTTATATAATTCGAGATTTTCTATATACGCTTGAGCTCTTGCAACTGCCATACTTACAGCCAAAATTGCATTTGCACCTAAGCGAGATTTATTTTCAGTATTATCAAGATTAATTAATTCTTGATCCATAATTTTAAAATCAGGAGATTTATTAATTAATTTTGGTGCAATAATTTCGTTTATATTCCCAATAGCCTTAAATACACTTTTACCCATATATATATTTTTATCACCATCACGTAATTCTAAAGCCTCAAGTTTACCCGTAGAAGCTCCGGACGGTACACCGGATTTAATTAAATAATTATTGTCCAATAATAGATTGCATTCAATTGTTGGCCAACCTCGAGAATCTAAAATTTGCATAGCCCATATTTTTTTTATTTTCATAAAAAACTCTCTTTCAAAATTGACATTTAAACAATATATAGTTATCTATATTAACTGTTAAAATCAATAAAAAGAATTTTTAATACAAAGAAAGACTTAAAATGAATCCGGAAATACAAACTATAATTGCAAAATATGGCCAATTGTTTGTAATGCTAATTTTTATATTAATTTTTTATTTTATGCTAATAAGACCACAAAATAAACAACGTCAAGCTATAAATAACATGATTAATAATTTAAAAATCGGCGATAAAATAATTACCAAGGGTGGAATAATAGCCCAAATTTCTCAAATAAAAGAAGAAACATTAATAATAGAAGTTGAAGTTGGAACTAAATTAGAAATATTAAAACATGCAGTTGTTTCTTTAATTAATGACGATCAAAAATAAATTTAGTCTTTTAATATGCCTGTTGTTTTTAATAGCAGGCATATCTTTTCAAGAGCTCTTTTCACTTAAATTTTATTTTTCACTTTTAATAACAACTTTAACAGGTGTAATTGCTTTTTTATTTTTGAGAAAAAATTTTAAAGCAATATTTATCTGCTCAATATTTTTTTTCACAGGCACAATAATTCTTAATTATCAAAAAAATAGTTACGAATTTTTACAAAAAAAATTGGAAAATAAAATTATAAATATCAAAGCAAAAGTAATAAATAAAGAAATAAACAAATTTGGCAAAATAAAAGAAGAAATTTTATTAAAAATTATTGCAACAAATGATAAAAGTCTAATTAACACAAATTTTAATATAATTTTGTATTTATACACAAACACAAACATTGAACACAACCAAATATTATTAATAAAAAACCTAAAAATAAAAAATTTAAATAAAAAAACAGGTTTTAAATATTATTTAATAAAAGAAGATATAAATGCAACGATATTTGCAAAAAAAATAGATTACGAAATTATTGAAAATCAAAAAAATTTTATAGCTAAAAAAATCTATGAATTTAAAAAAAATCTATTTATAAATCTTAAAAATAAAATAAATAATGCTAATTTTGGTTATTTCTCATCAATATTTTTGGGATATAAAAAAGAGCCAATCAGTAATCAAGAAAAAAATCTATTTAATATTTGGGGAATATCTCATTATCTTGCAAGATCCGGGCTTCATATCGTTTTATTTATTTTAATTTGGCAACTAATTTTGTCTCTTATTCCAATTAATTTAAATTTTAAAAATATAATTTTATTATTATTAGTTCTATTATATACAATACTTTCATGGTCAAGCATATCTCTTTTAAGAGCTTTTTATGCATTTGTATTTATACAAGCCGGAAATTTATTAAATCAACAAACAAAATATTTACATTTATTATCATTAACATGCTTAATAACTTTATTATTAAATCCCATACAATTATTTTTTGTTGACTTTCAGCTTACATATGGATTAACATTTACACTCATTTTAATAAAGGAGATGTGATGAAAAAATTATTTTTTTTATATTTAATATTTACGCAACTTTGTGCTATCGAAAATAAAAATTATACAGTTATGTGTTATATGACATCAAATAACGATCTTTTTGCATTTTCAGAAAAAAATATAGATCAAATGAAAAAAATAGGCTCAAACAATAATTTAAATATTCTTGTACAACAAGATGTTTTTGAAAAAACTGAATCAAAAAGAATTTTTGTTAAAAAAAATAAACTTGAAATAATACAAACATTAACGGAAAAACCTGAGAGTATAAGTGGTACACCTGAAAATCTATTTAGTTTTGTAAAATGGTGTATTGAAAATTATCCGGCAAAAAAATATTTTTTAATTTTATGGGATCATGGCTCAGGAATAATTGATCCAAATATATGGAAATTTAATCATGCAAATCTTTATATATTTAATGCTGAATTAGGTTTATTTGAACTAAATAGAGATGAAATTAACAAACGCGGCATATGTTTTAATGAAGTTTTTGATGTTTATTTAAATAACCAAGATTTAAAAAATACTCTTAGAAAAATTTCTATAGAGCTTTTAGCCGGAAAAAAAATTACATTAGGATTTGATGCCTGCAATATGGCTATGGCAGAAATTGCTTATCAAATTAAAGATTATGTTGATATTATAATTGCATCTCAAGAAACAGAGCCGGGAAGCGGTTGGAATTATGAAACACTTTTAAAACCATTAAAATCAAATAATTTAACGCCACAAGAATTTGCAAAATCAGCTGTAGAATCTTATCAGAAAAATTACGAAAAAACATTTGCAGATTTTACCCTTTCTGCAGTTAATACAACTGAATTTGATTTATTAACAAAAAAAATAAACTCTATTGCCCAAGATTTAATAACAATATTAAATTCAGAAAATAAAAAAATATTTTTAAGTGAACTTACAAAAATTAGAACAAGTAGAAAATATTCAACAATATTTGCAAATCCGGATTATATAGATCTTAATAATTTTTTTACAAGTCTTAGCGATTTTGTTAAAAAAAATATTAATAACGAAAAATATAAAATAAATAAAAAAGAATTTGATAATTTAAATACAAATTTAATAGCAGCAACTGAGATATTAAATAAATTAGTATTAAAAAAAACTTTTTGCTTTTCGTTGCCATTTGCCGATGGAATATCAATATATTTTCCAACAAAAAAAATACATAACTCTTACGAAAAAACAGATTTTGCAACTACAAACAAATGGCTAGATTTTTTAAAAACTTATACAAAATTAAGATAAATTTATTTAGTTACTTATTTTCGCCAGGCTTATCCCCAAAATTTTCTTTTAAATCTCCATCAAATACAACTTTACGTTCACAGCGATTTTTATTTTTATTATATCTAAACGTGACCGTTGTAAGTTTTTTTGAATCAACTCTTACCTTAGCACCATAAGAGTTATGCTTACTCCAAACTCTTGAATCTATACCCTCGTCTCTCGATTGAGCTACAGTAGGCGTGGCATATTTTTCACTGAGCATTTCAATTCTCATTTCTGTAACATCTCTACTTATTTTATAGTTGCGGCTACTGCCATCTTTAATTCGATCGTTGCTTGCAACAACCTTATTTCCAATATCGCACGAAAACTTTATTGTCTTTCCAGTTGTATTTACAACTCTAAGCTCACCCGATAAAAACATAAAACAGGACAAGCCATATAAAAACATAAAAATTTTTTTTAACATATCATCTCCTAAAAAATAAAAATTTTACTAACTCAAAAAATAATACAAACTAAATTAAAAATAAAAGATAAATAATAAATATTAAAAATATTGTAAACATAAAGGCTTTTAAATTATGAAAAAGCAAGAAGAATTAAATTTAATAAAAAAAAATTATGAAAAATGTCAAAAATGTCCATTGGCAAAATTGGGCAGAACCCAAGTAGTTTTTGGTAAAGGAAATTCAAATGCAAAACTAATGTTCATAGGCGAAGGCCCGGGAAGAGATGAAGATTTACAAGGCTCACCATTTATCGGCAGAGCCGGGCAACTTCTAACAAAAATGATTGAGGCTATGGGACTTAAAAGAGAAGATGTGTATATCTCAAATGTAGTAAAATGTAGACCGCCAAACAACAGAACACCATTACCCGATGAAAGTATTATCTGTAAAAAAGAGATTCTAGCCAAAGAAATAGCCTTAATAGGACCACAAATTATTTGTTGTCTTGGCTCAAGTGCCACCAAAGCACTCTTGGGAGATGAAATAAAAATAACCCAAATACGAGGACAATTTTTCGAACTTAACGGAATAAAAATTATGCCAACCTTTCATCCCGCATATCTATTAAGAAATCCAAACGCAAAAAGACCGGTCTGGCAAGATTTGCAAAAAATAATAGCCAACCTGAAATAAATCTCAAATCATTAGAACCATCTAGAAATCAGAATTCTTGTCTATTCAGACATAATGTGGATAACTATGTGGATAACATGTGGATAACTTGTGGATAACTTTTTTAAAGTCAAAAAAACATGCTCAAAGAGACTTACAGCAAAGCATTTTAAAAAGTGTACAAAAAACACACAGGTTTTAAATCGATCTAATCGATCAATTGCTGATTAGACTAAAAGTTATCCACAAGTTATCCACATGTTATCCACATGTTATCCACATTTTTTGCAGAATAAAAAATATCGTAGAATAAAGTATAAAGTGCTGTTTTTTTGAAAGTTATCCACATTTTTTAGGGTCACTCATTATTATTAATATATATATATATATAATAAATAATAATAAAGAGCGGGGTACCCCCCATAAAAATAAATCTTTGGGTATTTGACTTCGCTTCACTTTTTTTGTTTTTAATTTAGAATGAATATGTGTTTTATTTCAGTTCTGTTCAATTTTCTTAATTTATACTATTTAGGGATAAGGCTACTGTGAATTTAATTGATGTTATAGAAGGCCTAGTTGATGAGCGTGGCCTTGATAAAGAAAGTGTTATTTCGGCTGTTTGCGAAGGCGTCTTGGCGGCTTTTCAGAAAAAGTTTCCAGAAACTCCTTTAAAGGTTGTTTTCAATAAAAAAATAGGCGAACTTGAAGCCTTTGTTGATAAAACTGTTGTTGCTACGGCTAAGGATAGCGATACGGAAATTTCTTTAAGAAGGGCAAAAGTTATTGATGCCAAGGCTAAAGTTGGAGATATTATTGCCGTTCCTTTTGAGCATAAAATTGGACGAATTGAAATTTTGACTGCAAAACAAATTATTGCTAATAAAATAAAAGCGTTGGAGCAATCTTCCGTTTACAATGATTTTAAAGACAAGCAAGGTTCTATTATAAGTGGCACAGTATATAAAAGAGAACGTGCCGGATTTGCTGTCAAAATAGGCGAAATTACAGCACTTCTTCCAAATGAAAATCTTATTCCAATGGAAAATTTAAGAGCCGGGCTTCCGATAAGAGCATTGTTAAAAGAAGTTTTGCCTGTTTCTATGGGAGATTACCAATTAATCTTAGATAGAGGTTCTGCAGCATTTGTTAAAAAACTTTTGGAAATAGAAATTCCGGAAGTTTTTGAGGGTGTTGTTGAGGTAAAGAAAATTGTTCGAATTCCGGGATATAAAACAAAAGCTGTTGTTTTATCCAATAATAAAGATATAGATCCTGTAGGAACCTGTGTTGGCGTTGGTGGTTCTAGAATAAAGCCTATTTTAAGAGAGCTCGGTCAAGAAAAAATTGATTTAATACAGTCAACGGATTCATTAGAGTCCTTAATTAAATTAAGTTTGAAGCCTGCTGAAATTGATAAAGTTGCTATTGAAGGTGATGGTAAGGCAATGGTCTGGTTAGCTCAGGATCAACGTTCATTGGCTATTGGAAAAATGGGGCAAAATATAAATTTAGCTTCTCGTTTAGTTGGATTGGAGATTCAACTGCAGGATGTTGGTGGTGAGGATTCATCTAAGAAATAAGCAATTTGATTTTGGGGTTTTTTATTTTTGAAAAGAGTGTTTATGCGTATATATGAGTTTGCTAAAGAAAAAAATCTCTCCAGTAAGGAGATTTTAGAAGTTTTAAAAAGCAATGGCTATGAATTCGCAAGCCATATGTCCGTAATTTCCGATCAAGCATTAGTTTTTTTGAATAAGAAATATTCTAAAGATGCAAAAACTTTTATTGAAAAATCCACAGAAAAAAATCTTATAAAAGATGTTGTTACTGAAAAAAAACCTGAAATTAAGATAATTAAAAAAGAGAAAGATTTAAGGGCTAGTAAGTCTGATACAGAAGTGATTGAAGAAAAAGCTGCTGTTCAAATTACTGAAGATAAAAAAATATTTAACACTTCAACTCATAAAAAAAATAATGAAGAAAGAAGAATTGTGACTGAAATTATATTGACAGACAGTATGCCTTTGCATCAAGCCGCGAATCTTATGGGTAAATCTGATGGTGAATTAATTTTCGCCCTTTTAAAAAAGGGATCGATTTGTAATAGAAATAATATTATTCCTATTGATACTATTAAATCTTTGGCTCAAGATTTTGGAATTAAGGTTGAAATAAAAAATATTTCACAAGATTTGGAAAAATTTTTACCTAAAAATAAAACCGGAGAATTTCGTTGGCCTATTGTTGTTGTTATGGGGCATGTTGACCATGGAAAAACAACATTATTGGATTTTTTGAGAAAACAAAATGTTGCTTTAAGAGAAAAAGGTGGAATTACTCAACATCTTGGCGCTTATGAAGTTGAAAGCAAGCATGGTAAAATTATATTTTTAGATACACCCGGTCATGAGGCATTCACTTATATTCGTTCTCGTGGCGCAAATGTTACAGATTTGGCTGTCCTTGTTATTTCAGCTGAAGATGGTATTAAACCTCAGACTATTGAATGCATAAAACATGCCAAACAGGCTCAAGTTCCTATTATTGTTGCTGTTAATAAAATTGATAAAATTTCTCCGGAGCGCTTAGATCCTGTAATGCAAAGTATAAAAAGAGATTTGGCTGCAAAAGATATTTTGGTTGAAGATTGGGGCGGCGATGTGATTTGTCTTCCTATTTCTGCTAAAACTGGTGCTGGTGTTGATGAATTACTTGAAATGATAATACTTCAGTCTGAGTTGATGGATTTAAAGTCAGACAAAAATTTACCGGCAAAATCTTTTGTTTTGGAATCAAATTTAGAAAGAGGACTTGGTCCTGTTGCTACGGTTATAACTTTAGAAGGTATTTTACGTATAGGTGATTATTTTACTTGCGGTAATTCCACCGGCAGAGTAAGAGTTTTAGTCGATAGTTATGGGAATAGATTGAAAGAGGCATTACCTTCAATACCTGTAAAAGTTATTGGGTTTGATAATTTTGCAGAAATTGGCGGATGGTTAAAGGTTGTTCCCTTTGATGAATATAAAAAAGCTAAATTTTCTACTAAAGCAATAGTTCAATCTCCATCTATGGATTTATCAATTGCTCTTATGAATCAAGATAAAAAATCAATTAATTTAATAATTAAAACAGACACTAGAGGTTCAAAAGAGGCCATAGAAGGCTCTATCGAAAAACTTGCAAAACTTACCGAAAAAGATTGTTCTTCAATAAATATAATATATAGTTCTATTGGCGATGTTTCTGAATCAGACATAGAAAGAGCAAGCGATTCTAATTCTATGATTTTGACTTTACACGCTAAAATTGATAAAAAAGCTATGATATTGGCGCAAGAAAAAAATGTTAAAGTTCATAATTTTGATATTATTTATCATTTGGTAGAGTTTTTAGAAGCTGAACTTAAAAAAACTAAAAAGATTGTTACGCGTTGGGTTCCCAAAGCTAAACTATTGGTTAAAAAAGTTTTCGATCTTAAAAAACTCGGAATTATTGCCGGATGTTCTGTCCAAGAAGGCGTTGTGGCTAATGGCAATAAGGTTGTTTGTATGCGCGCCGGACGAAATGTTGGTGAAGGTATTATAAAGAGTCTTCAGAAGGATCGCAAAGTTGTAAAAGAGGTTCACGCCGGTTACGAATGTGGTTTTGTATCTGATAATTTTCAGGATTGGGCTGAAGACGATTTAGTAAATGTTTTTGCTGAAGAAAAAGTTGTCGGTGAATAAAAAAAAATTAAATTTGTTTTTCATTAATTTTTGGGAAAAGTCTTATGATTTTTCCCAATTTTCGTTTATAGAAAAATTATTATTTTTTATTTTAGTGTTTATAGAAAATATTTATAAAATTATTTTCTATTTGGTTCTAATTTATAAAAAAAATTTTTTAAAGCCCAAGCAATACCCTTTTAAGGTTATTTCCGTTGGAAATATTTCTGTTGGCGGTACGGGTAAGTCTGTATTTGTACAATTTTTAGTAAAAAATTTTTCATCATTTAAGTGTGCTATTGTTATGCGTGGTTACAAAAGTAAGGCTGAAGGTGATGGAAAAAATTATTTAATTGATCTTAGTACAAATAAAGATATTTTAGATCAAGTTGGCGATGAAGCGGTCATGTTACTTAATAATCTACAGTGCTCGATTGCTGTTGGCTCTAATAGAGCGAAGTCCTGTGATTTACTGGATAATTCTTATTATATAGTATTTCTTGACGACGCTTATCAAAATTTTTTAATTAAAAAAGATTTTGAAATATTGCTTTTAGATGCAACACGGCCATTTGAAAATGGTCATTGCCTTCCTGCAGGGAAATTAAGAGAAAAAGATATTAGTCGGGCTGATATAATTATTTTAACTCATGCAGATAAGTTAAGTGCTGATGGCTTAATTTTATTAAAAAATAAGTTAAGCATAAATTTTGATAATGAAAATATTTTTTTTGGTAAGCATGAATTTTCAGGATTATATCTGTGGGATAAAAATTTTACGTCTGTTGAATTTTTACAAAATAAAAAAATATTGGCATTTGCCGGTATTGGTTCATTTGATTCTTTTAAAAATAGTTTAAAAGATATTGGTTTAAAAAATTTACATTTTATAGAATTTCAAGATCATTGTAATTATACTCAACAGGATTTTGATAATATTTTAAATTATTATAATTCAAAAAATATAGATGTATTAATTACCACGCAAAAAGATTGGGTAAAAATTTCTGAATTTTTTAATAATAATATTTTTATTTACGTACTAAGAATAGAATTTAATTTTTTGGATCATACTGATGAAAAAAAGTTTTTAACAAAATTAAAAAATAAACTATTATAATTTATTGATGTTAAAAATTAAAAGAGAGATGTAGGTATGAAAGTTGTTCTTGCAAGACATATATTTTGTTTTGTTTTTCCAATATTATTTGCATTATATCTTTTTCCAATATTAATAAAAATTTCAACGCGATTTAATATTTTAGATAATCCTGACGGTAGGGTTAAAATTCATAAAAATCCTGTACCATACTTGGGTGGTCTGGGAATTTATATTCCTTTTATAGCGACTCTTGCTATTGCATATCCGTTTGATAATTATATTTTATGGCTATTATTGGGCGTTACATTTTTATTATTTGTTGGACTTATAGACGATCTTAAGGCGTTAAAACCACTACAAAAATTTGCAGGACAAATTATAGCAGTGATATGTTTTTTAAAGGGAGGTTATGCTTTAAAACATATATTTTTTTCAGATATATTAAATGTTTTTGTATCTGCTTTTTGGATGCTTTCCGTTATAAACGCTTTTAATTTAATCGATATTATGGATGGTCTATTGGCTACGGTTTCGATATTATCTGGAATCTCTTTTTTTGTTATTGCCCTATATTTAAAACAGTATACCTTATCAATATTAATTTTAGCTTTTATATCCCCATTTTTTGTTTTTTTATTTTACAATAAGCCTGATGCAAAAATATATTCAGGTGATGCCGGAGCTTTATTTGCAGGTGGCTTTTTTGCGGCAATTCCTCAACTTTTTAATTGGAGTAGCGTTTCATATTTGGCTTATTATACTCCGGCTATTTTATTGGCTATTCCTATGCTTGAAATATTATTTTTGGTTATTATTCGAACCTACAAAAAGATGCCTTTTTATAGACCTAGCCCAGATCATTTTGCTTTATATTTAAAACGAAAAAAATGGGCTGTAATAAAAATATTAAAATTTGTTTTTTTTGTTTCTATTTTTTTATTTACAGTTTCAATATTGTTTTTATTAAAAATAATATCTTTTAATGTTTTAATTTTATTGGGGATCTTATTTTTATTATTTTGGACTTATATTATTTATTTTTAAAAAATTATTTTACAAGCGATTTTAAAAAAACTATCTCTTTTTCATAGTCTTGAGTTTTTTCAACAGGAGTTTCCAAAATTTTAGGTATTTTTTCAAGCCTCTTATCATTCATAATCAACGAAAATGTTTTTTTAGGTATTTTACCCTGCCCAATATTTTCATGCCTATCCTTTCGGGAATTTAATTCTGTTTTAGAATCGTTAAGATGTATCGCATATAAATTTTTTAATCCTAAAATTTTAGAAAAATCTTTTATCGTTTTTTCATAACCGAGTTCTGTTGAAATATCATATCCTGCTGAAAATATATGGCAGGTATCAAGGCAAAAACCAAGTTTATCTTTTTCTTCACAGTTATTATAAATTGTTTTTAATTGCTCGAATTTGTGCCCAATATTTGTACCTTGGCCTGCAGTTGTTTCTAATAAAATTTTTGTTTTTACTGTTCTATTTTTTAAAATTATATCTAAATTTTTTGATATTTGTTTTATACATGTTTGTTCATCAGAATCCAGGTATGCTCCGGGGTGAATAACTAAATATGGTATATCTAATTCTTCACATCTATCAAGTTCTTGTTTAAGTGATAAAATAGATTTTTTTTCAATATCTTTTTTAGGCGAGCCTAAATTTATCAAATAAGAAGAATGTGCGATTATAACTTTTATTTTGGATTTTTTATGAGTTTCTTTAAATTTAATTATTTCGGCTTCCGTTAATTCTTTTACAAACCAAGATCTACTGCTTTTTGTAAATATTTGTATTGCTGTAGCTCCAATAGAATCACCCTCTTCTATGGCTTTGTATAACCCACCACTAATGGAAGTGTGTGCTCCTAATAATATTGTTTTTTCTTTCATTTAAAATTATCCTTGTCTTTTTGGTTTTTTTTAATTATTTATTATAACTTAATAAGCCTATTTTAATAAAATTGGGATTTAATATGCAAAATTTAAAAAATTTAAAAGACAATAAAGATTTTATTCATGGTGGTGATAAGTTGGTTAATTTTGTAACAAAGGTTTGGGGCCATGAAGAATGGATTGTAAATAATTCTAAATATTGTGGTAAAAAACTTGTTTTAAAAAAATCTTACCGTTGTTCAATGCATAAACATAATATAAAAGATGAAACTTTTTATATACTTTCCGGAGTGGTTTTAATGGAATCCGAATATGAAGGAAAATATGAAAAAAGAATTATGACTTCTGGAGATATTATGCATATAAAGATTGGAATGTGGCATAGATTTACCGGAATTGAAAATTCTGAAATTATGGAATTTTCAACTTTTCATATGGATGAAGATTCTATAAGAAGAGAAGACAGTGGTTACATTGATTTAAAAGATATTGGTTTTTAGGATTTTATTATATTGAAGATTTTTACTAAATTTATACTATCAATTATTGCATTTTTATCCGGTATTTTATTTTTCTTAATTTATAATGATATTTTAGTTATCAAATTTATTTCTTTTAATAAAAATAATTTTGTAGGTAATTTTTTTGATCACTCAACTGTAAAAAAAAATGTTACGTTTTATTATTGGAAAGATGAAAAATTTAATACAGAAAAACGAGATTTAATTTGGTTATCGGATAAGGCTGAAACTTTAAAACATTTTGTAAATGATTGGCTAAAAATTTTGTTGGAAGAAAATATTATAAAAAAAAGAGTTATTTTAAATTCAATAGCTCTTAGTAAAGAAAAAGATATTGCATATTTATCTTTTGATCAGTCTTTTTTAGAACAATCTTGGTCAATATATGCAAAATGGAATTGTATAGAAAGTTTATTAAAAAGCATAAAAGATGCCGATTTTAAAATTAAAGAGATTGTATTTTTGGTAAATAATAATGCAATGCATGATGAACATCTTGATTTTTCACAATCATGGGGAATATTAGGTTTTTATCAGTAAGATAGGGAGTTTTGATGAAAAAAATTATTAGTTTTATTTTCTTTTTTTTACTAAATTTTAATATTTTCGGTAATAATGTCGAAACTGATTTTTTGGATAAAAAAACGGTTTCTGTAAGACTTTTATTGACATTGGATGAACAACCAAATTGTTTAAAAGATAATTCAAATTCTGAAGAAATTTTAAAAAATAGAAAAAGAAGAAAGGCAAAAATAGCAGCATTTTTAGGTGTTTTTGCAAAGCTTTTAACATCTGTTGTAAACATTATTAATGGTAATCCAAAAGATGTTGTTGCGAATATTGTCGGTAGTGTAATAACGGCCGCAGCTCAAGCAACACAAGTTCAATCGGATTGTGAAGAAGAAATAGATAGATCAGAAATATCTGATGAAAGTATTAATAAATTGATAATTAATACAAGTGAAACTTTATATGCAATATTAAAAAACAATATAGAAAAAGGCTTTGATCTATCTCAAACGCCTTTATTAAAAGAATTTAGTTTAATTGAATCGCAAATTGAGCGTTCATCTTGGATAGCAAATAATTTTTTAGATAACTTTTTTGTTCAAGCTTTTTTGAAAGATGCAATAAAATATTTAAATTATTATTTACACGCAAGAGTAGATGGTTTTACGAGTTATTTAGAAGATAATTTATTAATTTAGTATGAAAATATTAAATATATTTTTTTTATTATTAATCATATTTATAATTTTAATTTTGAATTTTTGGCAAACAAAAAATAGTTTTCAAAAAATTTATTACTACGATGTAAATAATAAATTGGTTATAGAGAAAACTGAGGCACTTAGTTTTTTAAATTTTTTATATTTTAATAAACTTGGGCAGACATTAAGACCAATTTTTATTCAAAAATTTTTATCAAAATTAATTGGCTTTTATCAAGATTCTTTTTTAAGTAAATATAAAATAAAATATTTTATTAAAAAGCATAATATAAATATGTCGGAATTTATAAAAACAGAGTCTGAATATAAATCTTTTAATGATTTTTTTATACGAGAGTTAAAACAAGATATTAGAAATATTGATAAAGATATAACTAAAGTTATAGCTCCTGCAGATAGTAAACTTTTTGTTATAGATAATTTATCAAGAAATACTGAATTTTTTGTTAAAAATATAAAATTTAATTTAAATAATTTTTTAAATGATTTTGAATTGGCAAATCGTTATAAAGATGGCTTAATGCTTATATTCAGACTTTCACCGCAGGATTATCACAGGTATCATTTTCCATTTGATTGTGTCGTTTCTCAAGAAAAAATAATTAGTGGTAAGCTGGAGTCGGTAAATTCTCTTGTTTATAAATCGGGAATTCAGCCACTCTATACTAATGAACGAATATTAATAAAATTAGGTTCAAAAAATTTAGGTGATGTCTTATTTGTACCTGTAGGTGCGATGTTTGTCGGTAAAATTGTTAATAAATATTTTTTAAATAAAGAATATAAAAAAGGTGAGCTTATTGGTTATTTTGAATTTGGCGGATCTACAATTGTTTTGATATTTGAAAAAAATAAAATAAAAATAAAAGAAAGATTTTTGATAAATTCACAAAATGGTTATGAAACACAAGTTAAAATGGGTGACGTTATAACGGACTAAGGAGCTTTGATGAAAATTTTACCATCATTAATTTCTTCAGATTTATTGAATTTGGAAAAAACTATAAAATTACTTGAACCTCATTGTGATGGTTTTCACATTGATGTTATGGATGATCATTTTGTTCCTAATCTTACTTGGGGATATTCTTTTGTTCAGGCTATTTTAAATATTTCAACTTTGCCAATTAATTTACATTTGATGGTTGATTCGCCTGAAAAATGGGTTGATAAAATTAAATTAAGGCGTGATGATACCTTTGTTTTTCATTATGAAGCTACTTTAGAACCAGATCGAATATTAAATTTAATTCAAGCTGTTAAAATTTTAGGTTGCAAAGTTGGAATTGCTATAAATCCCGAAACATCAGTATCAAAAATATTTGATTATGTGGATAATTTGGATCAGGTTCTTGTAATGTCTGTTAAACCCGGATTTTCAGGGCAAAAATTTATTCCGGAAGTTTTAGATAAAGTTGAAATATTAAAAAATCACCGAGACAGTATGAATCTTAATTTTACTATATCTATGGATGGTGGAATTAATAAAGAAAATATAAAATTAATCGAAGAATCCGGAATAGATGAAGTCGGTATGGCAAACGCAATATTTTCTCATAAAGATATTGTAAAAGCTTTAAAAGATTTATATTAAAATTTTGTTTTAATTATTATATTGTGTGCTAATATTTATTTTTGTTTAATATCTAAACATAAATTTTGAGACTATGCAGGGGGATTATTGTGAATGGTTCTGGAAGCTTTTCGAAATTAAGAGTAGGCGTTTTAATGGGCGGTCGTTCTATTGAAAGAGAAGTTTCATTCAATTCAGGACGCACAATATGCGATCATTTGGATGTGCAAAAATTTGAAATCTTACCGGTATTTCAAAAAGACAATGGAGCACTTTATTTGTTGCCATGGCATTTTTTACATAGAGGAAAAATTTCTGATTTTTATAATCGTTTGGATTCTGAAGCAAAACAAATTAAATGGGATGATTTAAAAAATTTAATTGATTTTGTATATTTGGCATTACATGGAAGATTTGGCGAAGATGGCACTGTTCAGGGTATTTTGGAAATTTTAAATATTCCATATTTGGGGGCTAAGGTTTTTGGTAGCGCTTTAATTATGGATAAGGTTGCTCAAAAAGTTATTCTTGAAACAAATAAAATAAATACACCAAAAGATATAACAATAAGTGCTTATGATATTAAAAATATAAAATTAGAAAATATTTTAAATAGTTTGGAAAAAAATAAAATCAAGCTTCCCGTAGTTGTAAAACCAGCACATGAAGGTTCAAGTTTTGGTGTTTCTGTAATTTATAAAGAAAAAGATTTATTAAAAGCTATCAAAGATGCTTCATCATGTACTTCAGGTATTATGCAATCTGTTTTGATAGAAGAGAAACTTGAAGGTATGGAGTTTGTTTGTGTATGCTTGCAAAAACCAAATAAAGAATGGCTTGCCCTATCTGTAACTGAAGTGATTGTAGAAAATGGTTACGATTTTTATGATTATGAACAAAAATATATGCC
>LDIX01000008.1:20287-34478 GCA_001468925.1 candidate division TM6 bacterium UASB340
GATTATGAACAAAAATATATGCCGGGAAGAGCAACAAAAATAACTCCAGCTAGATGTGATAAAAAACTGCATCAAGATATTTTAAATACATGTTTAAAAGTTACAAAACTTTTAGATTTCAACGCTATATCTCGCATAGATGGTTTCTTAACCAAAGATGGTAAAATTTATATAATAGATCCAAATTCATTGACAGGTATGAGTCCGTCATCTTTTTTATTTAATCAAGCTGCAGAGGAAGGTTTAAATCACACTCAATTAATAAATTATTTAATTGATTCTGAGTTAAAGCAATACGGTATGTCTAATATAAATTTAATTTCACAAGAAAATATGAATAAAGAATTAAGTTCGAAAAAACGTGTAGCTGTACTTTTGGGTGGTAATACAAATGAAAGAGAAATTTCTCTGGATTCCGGAAGAAATATTTGTTATAAATTGTCGCCACATAAATATGAAGTAATTCCTGTTTTTGTAGATAATAATAAAGAACTTTATAGAATTACAAATAAATTACTTGTTCAAAATTCGACAAGAGAAATTAGTGAACTTAAAACTCCTGAAATGAAAATAGACTGGGCAGATTTACCATCTATTTGTGATTTTGTTTTTATTGGTTTGCATGGTGGTATTGGAGAAAATGGATCGGTTCAAGGTATGCTTGAGATGTTGAATTTACCTTACAATGGATCCGGAGTTTTAGCCAGTGCTCTTTGTATGGATAAATTTAAAACTACGCAGTATTTAAAAAATAAAGGTTTTCAGGTTGCCAATTCAATAATGCTTGATAGTAATACTTGGGCTGCAAATAATAATCAAGAATTTTTAGATAAAATAACAAAAGATTTTAATTATCCGTTAATCGTAAAACCTCATGATGACGGATGTAGTTTTTTTGTTAAAAAAATACATGATAAAAAAGAATTATTTAAAAATATAGAAATTTATTTTAAAGAATCGGGTAAAACACTGGTTATGATCGAAGAGTTTATACTTGGTATGGAGCTTACATGCGGAGCTTTTGGTAATAACGATGTTATTGCTATGCCTCCAAGTAAAGTTCTTGCAAGTAAAGATATTTTATCTATAGAAGAAAAGTTTTTACCCGGTGCCGGAGAAAATTTAACCCCTGCGCCTCTGCCAAAAACGGCATTGGATTTTATAAGAAAAGAAATTGCTTGCGCATATAAAGCTTTAAATTTAAAGGGTTATGCTCGAACAGATTGTTTTTATCAAGATGAAAAAATTTCACCAACCGGTAAAGAGCGTTTGGTAATTTTGGAAGTTAATACTTTACCGGGTATGACTCCTGCTACTGCAATATTTCACGCTGCCGCTGAAGTTGGTTTAAAACCTATGGAGTTTGTGGATAAAATTGTAGAACTTGGTTTTGAATTACATTCAAGAGCAGATTTGGTTGAAGATAAAAAGCTTAAAATTAAAACTGCTTAAATATTATTTGATAAAAAATTTAACGCAGAACGTATAAGTTGGTCCAAAGCTATATTTTGTCCGGCATGTTTTTCTGACAAAAATTTTATAGTTTTTGCAATTTCTTGTTTTGAATAATTAAGCGAAGTTAAAACATCTGTTATATTTTGCCATTGAGTGAAGTCAGTTTGAGATTCTTCCGGTTTTAATTTTCCTGTTGATATTAATTTTGCAATTTTGTGCTTTAATGCAACAATTATCTGTTCTGCTTTTTTTTCACCAATTCCATTAATTTTACTTAAAGCTTTTTCATCTTGCTGACTTATTATTTGTATAAATTCTGATGTCGACATTTGAGATAATATATTCATTGCAATGCTTGGACCGATTTTAGGGCAATCTATTATTAATAAAAAAATAGTTTTTTCCAATTCAGTTTCAAAACCATATAAAACCGGACCATTTTCTTGGTTCCAATGCATGTAAGTAAATAGCTCGATATCTTTTTCTGCTGAAAAATTTTGTATCTGTGGTGTGAAGATTTCAAATCCAAAATCGTTTACTAAAAGTGTTAAACTTTTATCGTTAACTGATTTTACTTTTCCAATCAAATAATTAATCATAATTTTCCAAATAATTTTATTGGGGTTAATATTTCTAAATTTATTTTAGCATAAAATTATTTTGACGAATTTATTAAAATTTTTTATTTAAAAATATTAATAAATTTAAATTGATTTACCATTTATTAAATGGTATTATTTGGCCGTTTGTAAGTTCATATTTATTTTAATTTAAAGGGTAGTTTTATGAAAAAAAAATTTTTTTATTTGGCCATTATATTATCTTTACTATCCAATTTAAATGCAAGTTTATTGCCTGATTCGCTTGTATTGGCTGATTATAACGAAATAAAGTCGGTTGAAAAATTAGAAATTGGAGATCAACTTATAACTATTGATGATAATAAATCCTATGATGTTCTTTTGAATAAAACATTTGTAACAGGTATAAAATTAAGTTTACCATGTAATGAAAAGATTGTATCGATTAATATTGAATCTGAAGATGGTATTTGTGGAAATTTGAAAGTTGGTGGAGATCAAAAATTTTATAATTTAGGTGGGATTGCAAAATTAAAACATAAATTATTAAAAAATGTAAAAGCTGAAAAAAGAGATTTTTTGGAATTAATGCTTCGTGTTGTTTGGATTAGTGCTAAAGATTTAAAAGTAGGAATGGAATTACTTGGTATAAATGCGACTAAATTAACTGTTACTAATGTGGAATTTATAGAACCGGATGAAGACGCTTTTTTATATGATATTTCTATAGGACATCCACATACATTTTTTTTAGCAGATTCTTCAGGAAATGTTTTATTGACACATAATATAATTGCTTTGCCAACAGCATTGTGGATAATTGGTATATGTTCTAGTATTGGCGCAATAATTGGAGTTAGAACTGTTATAAAGAAGACTCGAGGAAAAGCTTCAAAAAAAGCTATTTTAAGTGGGGCTTTAGTAGGTGGTATTATTGCCGGTGGTGTAGCGACAGGAGTTATTTACTTTAAACCTATTTTAAATTCATCAATTAAATTTATTAAAAATATTGGAAAGGTACAAGAGGTTATTGATCCAAAATTTCCAAAAGGTTGGATTAATAAAATGGATCTTAATTATTTTTTACCGGAGGGATGTAAGCAGGTGGATAATTTGGGTAAAGAAATTCCATTTACTATAGAATCCTCCTTAAATACGGTAGAAAATGTTGCTCCGCAATTAGAATTATTAAATAAACTTTTTTCTGCATTTCAATCATTTGTTAATACTTTGGATACATTAAGTATAGTTGTTCCCGGAACTTTAAAAGTAATTGATATTGCTACAACTAAAATTGCTGAAAAATTTGATCTGGAAATTAATAATAATATAGATAAAAGTAATGTAGATAAAAAAGATTTGAATACAGTATCTTCCGTCTCAGAAAAAGCAAATATTGATTTTAATAATGTGGTGCTAGATACATTGCACGATAAAGATGGAAAACCTGTAAGAGATGCTAATGGTAGATTAGTTCCAATATTTACAGCTGAATATAATGTAAGGTAGAAATTATATGATTAATAAATATTTTAAATTTATTTTATTTTTATTGCTCATCAATTTTTCCAATAATCTTTTTGCATTAATGGGTGATACATGTGTATTGATTGGTGATGGTGATATCAAAAAAGTTAAGGATTTAAAAGAAGGAGATGGTTTACTTATTTACAGTTTTGAGGATAAAAGTGTTAAATGCGATTTAGCTCCAATAAAGGAAATAAAAAAATATAAAACAAAAAAGCTTGTTTTAGTTGATACAAATGTTGGTTATATAAAAGTTGGCCTGGAACAGAAGTTATATAATCGAGAAGCATTAAAATTTGTTGAGGCACAAGAATTAAAAGTAGGCGATAAGCTTTATTCTCCTGAATTAGGTGAATTTTTTATAACAGATGTTTATATCCATGAAGTAGAAAAAAAAGAGTATCTCTATGATATTTCTATTGAAGGTGAGAACATATTTTTTATTTTAAATTCTAGGGGTGATCCTATAGTTGTTCACAATTTTATAGATCCGGCGACTGGATCGCTTATATTAACAGCACTCATTGATTCATCTGTTGGAGCAGAACTTCTTAAAATTGGTGTTATCGCAGGTATATGTAGCATTTCTTTTGATTTACCTAAAGAAATTAATAAATTATTTAGACATACTCCATTAAGCCGAAGTTATAGACATAAGGAACGAGAAAAAAAACGAGAACGAGCCAGATTAGCTGAATTAGAGAAGCAGCGAATTAAATTAGAATCTAGTAAAAAAGATAATATTATTTCTACACCAATTGAACCTTCCAAAAACATTGATCCTTTAATAAATCCTATTAATACTGAAAATTTATCTAAACCATTAATAAATCCAATTCTTGATTCAAAATTTGATATTAAGACGGGTGTTCCAATTGAAGAACAGAAAATTGAAATTGAAACTTATCCAGATAAATCTGATGAACTGAATCGTAAAGAAACTTTTATTTTAAATTCTGAAAAAATTAAAGATCCAGATCCTAGGACTCCTGTTGGGAGGAAAGGATTAAGTGAAAAAGATTGGAAACGTTTAGTTAATTTTGAAAGTACAACGGTAAATGGTATAGAATATAGTGACCATGCTATTGATAGAATGAATGATAGAGGATTTGTTCCAAGTAAGATTGAAAATATAATAAAAAATGGACAAACTTATGAAAACAAAAAACCAGGACGAATAACTCATTATGATCCTGTAGATGATATTTCTGTGGTTACTGAATCTTTTGATAAAAAAGTTGTTACTGTAACATATGGTAAATTGTAATATATTTTGAGGGCTGTATGCCAAATGAAATTGAATTATATGATCAAAGACAATATCGATTAATGCTTAAAAAAATAGAATATTATAAATTGGGAAAAGTAATATTAAATTATATGTTATCTGATGTGGGGGCCCTTATTGGCAATTTAAATTTAAAGGATCATATTTGGATAAAAAAAATTACAAACTTAACTGCGAATATAGATTATTGTAATTTAAATTGGCAAGACAAATCTTTTAGTGAAGAATCTAGATTAGATGATAAAAAAGAATTAGATAAATACATAGAAGATCTTATTATACTAATTGAATCAAAAATAGACAAAAATCTGACAGATGAAGATGTTGAATATAAATATTGATAAAGGAAATTATGATGTTTAAAAGTTTTGTTAAATATAGTTTTATTATTATGGTGTTTTTTAGCTATTTAAATTTACAGTCAACTGGAAATACTATGCAAAATCCAAACGATTTAAGTAGTCAAAGTTTTACATTAACCAATGAAGAACTTGAAATTTTAACTAAATTACTTAATGAAGAAAAAAATAAAAAAACTTTAACAGGTAATTTGAAAAGATTCCTTTTACCGTCCCCAAATAGTATTACTGATGCAGTTTTGATGATAGCTGTTTTTAAGTTAGGATCACTTTGGATTGAGAAAAATATTAAAAATGAGTTTGTTAAAAATGGAGAGGATTTTCAAAAAAATTTGTACAATACGCTTAGTAATTTAAGCGAAGAAAAGAAGAAGCTTTATACTCAAAATAGTGTGCAACAAAAAGAGGTTGTCAATTAAAATTTAAATTCTTTTAGCATAAAAAGTATTTGATTTAGTTATTTTTATATGTTAATAATTTTGCTCTTATTAAATTTATTAATTTATAGAAAGTAATTTATGTTTAGAATTTATAGAAAATATATATTGTTATTTTTTGTACTTTTAGGGTTTGAAAATTTAAGCCCCATGAAAAAAACGGGAGAACAGTCAAATAAAAGAAAAGGCTTGGATCCATTGCCTTTAAATAAAGGTGAATTCGAAAAAGTATATAAAAAGTTTGAAAAAGTTGGTAAAGAAATAGAAGATATTAAAAAAAAATTAAGTGAAAATAGTGTTTTAAAAGAAAAATTTGAAGTTTTTGAAAAGACAATATCAGAACTAGATTCAGCTATAAAAAAAATAAACGAAGATGATTTACGCAAGAAAGAATTTGTTTTAGACAAATTTAATAGTTTATCTAAAACAGTAACCGAAAATATTAAAAATTTTAAAGAAGAGTTAGATGATTTTAATAAACAAAAAAGTTTAAATTCTAACAAAATAGATAATACTGAAGCAAAATATTTTAAAGCCTCTATTTATACTATAAGTAGAGCTTTGGCTGTAATTGCTGCTTGTGAAATATATCTATGGCTTAAGGTTAAAAAATTATTTAAATCTTTAAACAAAGAAGTTATAAATTAAATTTTAAGTGTTAATTTAATTGGGGATAAAAGGTTAAAATATTATTTGGATACTCTTTATCGGTTAAACTTATTTCAAATTTATCTTTTTTATTAAAAATTATAAATTTTTTAATTGAATCTTTTGCTGTAAGAGTTGTTTCTGTTTCTGGAAACACATTTTCGTTAAAAAATTTGATTACAGAATTATTTGATTCTTCTATTTTTTTATTTTTAAGCTTTTTAAAATATTTATTTAATTTATGGAATGCATAAGTACCAGCAACAATCGGTAATATAATTACTAAACCTGACATTACTTTAAAAATTGTTGGATTATTATTATAAAGGCTAAAATTAAATGGAATAATATATATAGGAACAAAAAGTGTAAATAATGTTGCATAAACTGTTGCAAAAAATGTTGAAACAACTACTGCAGGAACTACTATAAGCTCAGAAGTATATTTTATTTTTTTTATATTTCTACCATCATCATTTAAATCTGATTTATTAATAATTTCATTACATATCTGAATATTGTAATTTTGAGAACTGTTATTTTTAACATCTACTTGAGCAATTTTATATTTTTTATAAAATTTTTTCTTTTTAAAATTTGGCCCAGGAAATATTTCATTAAATTCGTTTTTAGTAAGCTTTTTTGCATCTATAGATACATTTTCTTTTGTATCACTAAAATCTGAAGGGCGTGTATTAAAATTGTTTATAATTAATTCGTGATTTTGTTTAGAACAACCTGTTGTTAAAAGAATTGTTATCAAAATAGCTACAAAAGATAATAATTTTATGATTTTCCCTAAATTCATATATCCCCCAAATATTTAACCCAAATAAAAAAATTTAATTTATAGAAAATTTTGTTCTATAAATTAAATGTTACTTTATCGTTGTTTTTATCAAACAAACTTAAATTAAAAGAACTTTGATAATTTTCTATTAAAACGAAAATAATTTTATTCAAAATACCATACGGTCTTATAATTGTTTTTTCGTTAATATTTAAAGATTTTTCTTCTATATCAAAATCGATATCTTTATTTATACTTTCAGAAACTTTAGCTTTAACTTTTGCATATTCAGCATCTTCAGTGTTTCGTAAAAACCACATGGTTTTTTCAGCTAAATTTCTATGCATAGAATATGCAACAGCTTTTGGATTTTCTAAAGCCAAAGTTATATAATTTGGATCTAATGTTAATGGTTCCGGGTTATTGTTTTTTATATAAATTTGTACCGGCTGATAACCTCTTGCCAAAAGTCTTCTGCCACCAAAAATCTTTTTACATTCGTTATCATCTAAAGCTTTTTTGGTAACAACTATATTATTTTTTTCTTGAACCATGCCTGCAGGAGTTGTTAATCTTTTTGGTTGATAAGCTTCTCTTTTTAAACAACCGGTAGTTAGTAATAATATTACTAACACAGGTGATAAAATTATTTTTTTAAATATTTTCATAAATGGACATCCTAAAAGTATTATGCTTAATTTGTATTAATAGAAATATAATACTATGCCAAATGTAGTTTATCAAACGCATGGGGTTGGACCATAATTTCAGATAGTATTTGCGATATTGTTATTCTGAATTTGTTTTAGAATCTAGAAATGTAA
Organism: candidate division TM6 bacterium UASB340; assembly: GCA_001468925.1. GTDB lineage: Bacteria > Babelota > Babeliae > Babelales > UASB340 > UASB340. Next base: position 28,197 of record LDIX01000008.1, read on the forward strand.
CAGATAAATCTACATAAAGACTGGATCCCGGGCTTGTCCGCCGTAGCTTTACGCGAAGGCTGGATCGGTGGACGGTATGACACACTTCTCCGTAAAATCTTAAGTTGATGATATTTGGCGATCGCCGCATGCGATTCAAATCATAAATTAGTTTTTTAAATGCTTAAGTAAAATTTCTTGAATAAGCTTTGGATTACCTTTACCTTTAGTCTCTTTCATTGCAAGTCCTACAAAAAAACCAAAAAGCCTATCTTTGCCCGAAAGATAAGTTTTAACTTCTTCCGGGTTATTTTTGACTATATTTTTGATAATTTCTTCAAGTTCTTGAATATTATCTATCTGCTCAAGATTTTTTTCTTTTATAATTAAATTTGGCGATTTGCCTGAAATTGCCATTTCGGCAAAAACCTCTTGGGCAACTGAGCTATTGATTTTTCCATTTTCTATAGCCGAGACTAAATCAGAAAAATTTTGAACAGTTATTTTTGATTGCTTTAAATTTATTTTATTATCGTTCAAAAAAGCAAGAACGTTTCGTAATATCCAGTTAGAATTCTTTTGTGGCAAATTATTTATTTTGCATGAATTTTCAAAAAAGTTTGCGATATCAACTTCGCTTGTCAAAATTTCAGCTTCGTAAGTTGATAAATTATATTCGTTTTTAAATCTATTTAATTTATCGTGTGGTAATTCAGGTAAATTGTTTTTTATATTATTTATCCAGTTTTCATCAATGACAATAAGTGGAAGATCCGGTTCTTTAAAATATTTATAATCCTCGGCTTCTTCTTTGGATCGCATAACAAAAGATTTATTTTCTTTAGAATCCCAGCCTCGAGTTTCTTGATCTATTTTTTCACCGTTTTTTACAGAGTTTATTTGTCTTTCTATTTCGTATTCGATAGCGTTTACTATAAATTTGAAAGAATTTACGTTTTTTAGTTCTACTTTGGTTCCAAGTTTTTCTTCATCACTTCTGCGTACTGAAATGTTTATATCGCCTCGAAAAGACCCCTCTTCCATGTTGGCGTCACTAATACCCAAGTATTGAACAATTGATCTTAGTCTGTTTAAATATAATTTTGCTTCGTTACTATTAGATATATCCGGAAAACTTACTATTTCAAGTAATGGAGTACCGGCTCGATTTAGGTCAACATAACTTTCATTACCTTGTCCATGTATATTTTTACCCGCATCTTCTTCCATGTGAATTCTTGTTAATCTTATGTTTTTAATTTTACCATTTGGTAATTCAATCGGTACAGCGCCATTAGTGCATATTGGAGCTTTATCTTGAGTAATTTGATAATTTTTAGGTAAATCCGGGTACATGTAATGTTTTCTATCAAACCAACAAGGGCTGGTAATTTTACTATTTGTAGCCAATCCGGCCATTATTGCAAAATCTATAACTTTTTTATTAAGAACCGGCAATGTTCCTGGAAATCCTGCGCAAACCGGACATATGTTTTGATTTGGTCTGTCTCCAAAATTATTTGGACAAGAGCAAAATATTTTTGATTCTGTTTTTAATTGTACGTGCACTTCTATTCCAATATTTGCTTTAAAATCAGGATATTTATCTAAAATATTTTTAATTTCATGCGCCATATTATTTCATCTTTTCTATTTTGTATTGGCTCAATTGTAAATTTTTATCACTCTCGAGAACTATCTTGCAATTTAACAATTTTTCAAGATCTATAATAGATTGAAATTCATTATGTATCAAATAGTCAAAAATATTTTCAGGAACGGTTAAAGATATTGATCCTTTAATTTTATTTTTTAATAAGTCGTTTTTAAAGTTTGTGAGTATTTCAAAACTTTTTGTTTCTGTTGATTTTACAACACCATAACCATTACATGTAGGACAAACATTTGTTAATTGTTGAATTAATGTTTTTCCAGATCTTTTTCGTGTCATTTGGATTAGGCCAAATTCAGAAACTTTAAGTAATACTGATTGATATTTATCTCGTTCTTTTAGAGTTTTTTCTAAAAATTTAGATAATTTTAATTTATTGGCACTGGTTGCCATATCAATAAAATCGATAACAATTAACCCACCAATATTTCTTAGTCGCAATTGTCTTACAATTTCTTCTGCTGCTTCCAGATTGGTCTTTAAAATTGTGTCTTCAAGATTATCTTTTCCGATGAATTTTCCGGTATTTACGTCAATAACGGTCATAGCCTCTGTTGTTTCTATAATTAAAGTTCCTCCGGAGCGCAAAGAAACTTTTTTAGCTAAAGCTTTTTCAAGTTGTTTATCTATTTCAAATTTTTCAAATAAATCAGGTGGAGTTTGATAATATTTTACCTTATCTATATGTTCCGGTACAAAATTTCTTACAAACTTTTGTATGGATTCAGTCTCTTGTTTATTATCAACGTAAAGAATATCGACATCTTCATCAAAATGTTCGCGAATGGCTCTTAAGGTAACTCTTAAATCTTCATGTATTTTTTCGCCAACTTTTGCACGTTTAAATTTTTTCTGAATTGACTGCCAAGTCGATATTAAAAAAGATATATCTTTTTTTAAATCTTTTGCTTTGCGGCCTTCCATTGTTGTGCGTATTATTGCGCCCATACCTTGTGGTAAACATTTTAGTAAAATCTCTTTTAATCTTGTGCGTTCATCTTTGTCACTTATTTTTTTTGATATTCCAATTTGTGGAATATTTGGCATAAGAACTACAAATTTACCCGGAAGAGTAAAGCATGTTGTAAGTTTTGCACCCTTTTCATAAATGGGTTCTTTAATTACTTGAACCAAGATTTCTTCGTTTTGCGAAAATATTTTTTCTATACTTATCGCTTTTTTAATTTGTTTGCGAATTACATCTTGCTCAGAATCATCAACATGTAAAAATTCTGCAGTTTTTTCAGTTGCCAACGCCCTGTCTATTTCAGATATGTGTAAAAACCCGGCCTTTTTTTGACCAATATCGACAAAAGCAGTTTGTATTCCCGGTAAAAGTTTGGATATTTTTCCTTTAAAGAAACATTTTTCCAACTCTTCTTTGGAATGTGTGTCAAAATACATATCTTGCAACTTATCATCTCGCAAGACGGCAACTCTTGTTTGCCAAATATTTTTATTTATTAAAATTTTTTTCAAGCTATACTCCGTATAATAATTTTGTATTTTCTAAATTTCTTATTAAATAATAAACACCATTATAAACAATATTGTCAAAAATTAGTATGAAATTTCAAGAAAATATGGTAATGTTTAGGCCGATAAGGTTTTTTAGTTTTACTTTTCATATTGTGGAAGGAGTTCTATGTTGAATTTACATAAGCTTATGATTTCTTGTACTCTCGTTTTAGCACTTCTAATGGTTGGATGCGGAAAAAAGAGTAATAAGAACGATAATAAAAAGGTAGCATTAAACGAAATTAGCTTAACGCAAAAAGTGGCTGAAGCAGATATTCCTGTAGTGGATAATGAAATTGAAGATTTTTTTGAAGATTCTTCGGAATTTGCATTTGCCGATGAAAATTTAGATACAACCAAAGTTGCTCAATCTGAAATTGATAATTCTTTATTAAACGAGAATACCGCAGATGATGAAAGTGCATTTGTTGCATGGAACGAAGAAGAGGTTCAAAATTTAAATTTTAAAACAGTTCAATTTGATTTGAATGAAAATAAAATTAGAGAAGATCAAAAACATGCTTTAACTGAAGATGTTCAAGCTGCAAAATTAGCCGTTGCAGAAGGTAAAACGGTTGTAGTTCAAGGACATGCTTGTCAAATGGGTTCACCAAGTTACAATATACCTCTTTCAGAAAGAAGAGCCGATGTTATTAAAAAAGAAATGGTAAAAAGCGGTGTTCCTGAAGAAAAGGTAAAGACAGTTGGTTATGGTCAAGAAATGCCAATAGTCTGGAGTGAAAAAACTGATAAACAAGAACTTATAAAAGAACTTGCTCCAAACAGAAGAGCTGAAATAACAGTAAGCTAATTAAAAGAATATCAAAAATAAAAAAGCCGGAAAAATTTTTCCGGCTTTTTTATTTTCTTAATCTTCTATTATAACAGGTATTTTATCAAGATCGTGAGTTATCTGAGATTTTATATTTTTTAAGATATTTTTAATTTTTGTTTCATTACCTTTAAATTCAATTGCATTATTTGAATTTAATATAATTTTTGTATTTTCACTCAATGTTAAAATCTTTTCACCTTCTGAAAGATCTATAATCGGCATCATATTTTCAGTTTTTTCTACATAAGCATAAAGTGTATCAAATAAATATCTTGAAGATAGATTTTCAAATGGTCCAATTATAGTGGAAAATTCTTTATCAGATGTTTTTGTTTCAAGTTTTTTAAATCCAAATAAAAGCATTATTGGTGAAATTATTGATGTTAAAATAATAACCGTTATGCAGACTACATACTGATTAGCAGACATAAGGTTTGTACTATTTAAAATAGTTGCTATAACAAGACCGACCTCTCCTCGGGCTACCATGGATGATCCGAATAGATAACTTTCCCAAAAGGACCATTTTTGAGCTATATCTTTTATGAAAAAATTTGTGATCCATGTGCTTATAAAACAACCAAATACTTTTGCAATTACAGCGACAAGCAATAAAATAAATATTGAAATCCAATGGTGCAAATTTAATCCATTAATATTAACTTGCATTCCAATAGATCCTAAAAATATTGGCAATAAAATTGAATTAACAAATGGCGAAATTGCTCTTAATGCTCTATGTTTTTTATCTGATGTTCTGTGAAATAATCCTGCAAAATATGCCCCGGTAATTCCGGCAAGGCCTCCAACCATTTCCGATAAAGAAAAATATGAAAGTATCATTAGTGTTGCAAATGGTGGAATTAAGTGTGAAAGATTATATTTATCAAGTAGATTGTTTACCGGACTTATGAATAGTTTTCCAAGCAAAAACATGAGTATAAAAGCAAATATCATTTTTATTAAAGCAAAACTGATACTTGTATTTGCAGCTATTTGATTAGTATTTGTTACATTTCCAAGAGCGCCACTTTGAAGAAGTATTATAAAAATTGAAAATAATATAATAGCAAATATATCATCAATTATAGATGCACCAACTGTAGCTTTTGATGAACGTAAATTAATTTTTCCATATGAAATCAACATGGCAATAGGTATTGATACACTTGTGGCAGCAAAGACTACGCCTTGACCGATTGCACAAGCAAGAGAAAATGCATTTCCCTCAATTAAATATAAAGTTCCTGTAATCATAAATATTGGTAATATTGCAGCTATAAAGCCGGCCAAAGTTGATTCAATTCCAACTTTGGCAATATCCTGAACATCTGTTTCGTGCCCAGCTATCCAAAGTAAATATGACACTGTTAATCCTGATGAAATTAATAATACGAAAAAAATAAAAAAGTCTGTTGATGCAATATTGCAAAGATATTGTTTTGTAGAGTCTAAAAATTTTATAGGTTCATTTAATATATGAATATTTTTTATATTTATAATTGATGGACCAAGTATTATTCCACCAATTATCTGTCCTGCAACAATTGGTAAGTTTAATAATTTTTTTAATATTTTACTTATTGCTATTGTCGTAAATAATAATATGGCCAAAAATAAGCAAAATTTTGATACAAAATCAGCACTTATGCCGTTATCGGAAATTAAGGAAATTGATAGGTTATTTATATTCATAATCTACTTTCTTTTTATTTAAACTATTTTAATGAAAATTGACCACAGGCTCCTTGTGTGTCTTTTCCTCTACTTTTTCGTATAGTTGTGAATATATTTTTTGATTTTAAATAATTTGCGAATTTTTCTATTTTATTATCTTCGGACGGTTTACCTGAAAATGTTTTTATTGGATTAAACGGGATTAAATTAATTTTTACTTTAAGATCCGATACTAGTTTATGTAATTTAATAGCATGCTGTAAGCTATCATTTATATCATTGATCATTAAATATTCTATTGTAATAAAATCTCTTTTATTTAATTTAATTTTTTTTAATTCGGTAATTAAACTTGATAAAGAATATAATTTGTTTATTGGCATAAATTCTAAGCGTTGTTCTTCTGTTGGAAAATGCACCGAAACAGCAAGTTTTACACCATATTTATTTATAAAATTGGATAAATTTTTTGTGACTCCGGCAGTAGAGACCGTAATTCTACTTTTAGATAAGCCAAAGCCATCCATAGAAGTTAATATTTGAATTGATTTTTCTACATTTTCCAGATTAAGTAGAGGCTCTCCCATTCCCATAAATACAA
>LDIX01000008.1:39140-79025 GCA_001468925.1 candidate division TM6 bacterium UASB340
ACCCAGCCTACGCATAAAGCTTCGGCGCGCAGGCAAAAGCCTGCGGCGCACTTTAGTTATTTTTTGAGTATTTCAGCTACTTTTTACTAAAAATTAATTATCGAGTTTGCGTTATTATTATGCACGATTTTATACACTGATAAATTTTTTTAATAAGCGCTTATGGTTTTAAGAAAATCTGTTCTATCTTTTTCATTCATTTGAGATTGTTCCAAGTTATTTGGATCTAAAGTTTCTGCAAATCTTGAAAATTTGTTTAGCCAAACCCCGTGATTGTGTTTAGATATTTCGTTTAACAATCCAAAATCGTTATTACTTTTTATTTTAGACAACATGAGCACCGATAAGTGTTCTAGAAAAATATCTTTGCTTAAAAGCCAATTTTGAACTGATTCGAATTCAGAATTAAAAGTTAGAAGTTTAATATTTTTTTCTTTTGAACTTAAGCCTTTGTAAATTCCAAGATAAAACCAGTCGGTTGAAATATTTGGAGCGTAACAAGCAATTGTGGCATTATTTATATTTTTATAAATATTATTTTTTATTTTTATAGCTATATTTTCTGCTTGTGATTTTAAAAACTTAAAGTAATTATTTATATTTTTTGAATCAATTAATTCTTTTAAACTATTTTTACCAAACTTTTTAATATTTAAATTATTAAAACACATTGTATCTAAAAAATTGCTTGAAGATCTTCGACAGTACATTTCAAGATCAATTACAACACCTGAAATTTTTATATTATTATTAATTTCAGGCTTATTATATTCTTTTAAGAATAAATTTAATGGTTTTATAATTTCATTATTCCAAAAACTAAATTCTATTGGATTTGGTATGTCGTAATATTCATTACCGTAAATATCCACCGGTTTATTTTTTGGCAAATCCGGGGCATACAAATTATTAGCTATTTCAAAGCCTATTAAAATATTGGGTGTTTTAAGATTGAACTTTTTGGCCTGGGTACTTAATTTTTTTGTAAAATTTTTTATTGAATTTATATAAATATTTAAATTACTTTTCTTTTTGGCTATTGGGCTAAAATACATATTTGGATTAAAAGTTATCCATAGGTCCATTTTAGGCGAAGTTTTTAAAATATAATCTATTAATTTATCTTGTTGCTCGACAGATTTTTTATCACTTTTTTCAAAAACATTTATATCTGTCCAAGCTATAATTTTTCTTTTACTTTTTTCTAAATTTATAGTTTTACTTCCTATGCTTTTAATATTTTTAGGTAATTCCGGATATTTTATTTGTTTAATTAATTCGTAATTTATGGTTTCTGTTTTTATATTTGTTAATTCGTTTAATTCTACTAACATATCCAATATCTTTTTATGCATTTCTTTTCGTAGATTAAAATCGATAGGACAGATATGAAAATTTTCAGTAATTCCTGAAAAAGAAAGTAAAGAATTACTTGATATAAAAATATGATTATTGTTTTTATTCCAATAAATTCCATATGGAAGAGTATGTTTTGTTTCAGGTAAACTTTGTGCGTTTATAGGTAAAGTTGTAATTGTTTTTAGATTTATATTTTTAATTGTTGAGTTTTTGAGTGTATTTTTTGGTTCCGTTAAAGTTGTTTGATATGCAATCGATCTTGATTCAAGCGTGTAATTTAAAAAATTATTAATTAATCTAAATTCTTGTATATTTACTACGTTGTTATTGTTATGAAAATTGTTAGCTGAAACATTTACTCCAAAACAATTAAATAACGGTGCATACAATAAAGTTTTATTATGTATATTGTTGTTTATTATTGGGGTCAAAAATAATCCTATTAACTTATTTTTTTGTTCAGCAAAATTTTTTAAAATTTGTAAAAATTTTATAGAGAGCTCAGATCTGATTGCAATACCTTTTAAAAATTCAATGCCAATATTTAAAAAAAGCCCATCATAACTACTTAAATCTTTTATTGGATTATCTAAAATATCTGCAAAAGATTTAAAATTAATTTTAAAATTTGCAGTTTTTGCAAGTTCAAAAAAATTGTGATATTTGTAGCTTTCTAAATTATTTGTATCCAGAAAAATTATTTTTTTATTTGTGCTATTAAGATTTAAAACAATAGTAAATGCAAATAATATCGATAATATTTTTATCTTTTTCATGACTTCCCTTTCCCCGCCCTAATTAACGTAAATATTTTCTATTTACATTAATATGATATTTAAAAAATATTCTAATAGTCAAGATTTTTAATAATGGGTTTAAGAAAATTATAGTTAACTTGTTTTGTGGCTATTAATTTTTATTTACATAAAATTTTATTTATATAAAATCGGCGTTGTGAATTTAGCATCAGTTTTTATTTATACTTTCTAATTTAATAATAATAAAAGGATTCGAGTGAAAAATTTGTCTAAATTTATAGTTTTTATTGTTTTGATAATATTTTCTAAATCAATTTTTGCAATGAATTACCGTGGCGGATATGATATTGAAAATGGAAATAATGGCATAAGTGTTGAATTAAAAAGGTTAAATCTGAATCAATTTTTAAAAATATTTCCAGGAATAGATGATAAAAAAAGAGAAGTATTTAAAAATTTTGATATTATCGAAGTTGCAGTAACTAATGTTAATGAATCTGATTATTATATAAATTCGGATATTATAATTCCAGCAAAATTTTATGAATTTAACGATTATTCAAAATTGGAATCTTTTTGTGATAATGGTTGTAAAGTTCTAGCCGGTTTAGTAAGCATTGCTGCTGTCGGAGTATCAGGTGCAGTTTTTATATTTAGTCTTGCATTTGACGATGTTAATTTAACTTATAATAGTATGTTACTTGGCGTTCCTATGCTTGTAGCATATTTGGGATATAAGGGTGTAAAATTTGCATGTATTGATGATTCAAAAGAAGATAGAGACGAAAAAATGTATGAATTTTTTGATGATCAAGCTATTATTTTTGGTCAGACAATTATTAAAGCAAATTCACAAATTAAAAGGTATTGTTTGTTTTTTAGAAATGCAAAGAAATATAACTTAATATTCACAAATACAAAAAATTCGAATGAAAAAATAGTATTTAAATTTTTTCCCGAAATTATTGTTGATAAACAAAATGATGAAGTGTTTAAAAATTTTTAATCAAATAAAGTTTTGGAAAAACATTCAGATAAAATATCATTGAAAAACGAGTTAAAGCAAATATTTAATATAATGTGAACTAGATTAATTTTTAGTAAAAATTAGCTAAAACTTCTTTTTCACTCAAAAATTCATTAAATTTTAGCCAATGATCTATTTGCTTTTGTATAATCGTCTCGTTTATATTTATTTTATTTTTATAAGCAGCACTGTACCAAAAACATGTAGTTTTTATTCCCAAATCTGACATTTCTTTGTCAACATCTAAACAATTACTATGACTATCATCAACAAAAATTAATTTTTTGGGACGCCAGTTTATTCTATTAAAAAATTCTATTAACACTTTACTTTTAGGATTTCTTGCGGCACTCAAAACACCTTTATAATAAACCGGATAAAAACCAAAAACTTTTTTTAAATTATCAAATTCTATTTCTTGAATATTAAAACTGGAGCTAAAATCCAATCCTATTTTTTTTAATAAAGAATCCCGCCATATTTGCATATTTTCTACAAAACCATATTTTCCTGCGTTACTTGCCGTTAGTCCTATAACTTTAAGATTTTTAGCTTGCAGATTTTTAATTGTTTCAATTGTAATATTTTCGGTAGGAATAAATTCAGTTTTTGAAAATACTGCACTTGCAAATATATTGTAGTATTCGGCCATGTTTTTTTCTGGATCAAGTTGATTGAAAGATTGTCTTAATTTTTTAATAAAATCTGTATGTGTAGTTGCAAAATCTTCTAATTTTCTATATAAAAGATAAAACATTCCACTATCAGAATTTATCAAAGTGTCATCTAAATCAAACGCAACGAGAGTTTCTCCATCTAAATAATCAAAATCAGAAACAGCTTGAGAAATGGAATCTATAGATTTTATTTCAGCTTTTATAGTTGAATTAATAGTTATAGTAACAATAGAAATCATAATAATAATATTTTTAATTAAAAAATTTTTCATACATTTAGGCTCCGCCTATATTTTTTATAATACAGTTTTTTTCAAGCGATAGATTACCAGATAAATTTAGGTTAGTATATATATTTTCTGCGCATTCTACAGGGTTTCTTTTGCTTGAATCTACTATAAAATCATAATTAATATTTGATGTAATGTTAACAAAATTTTTATCAATTAGTTCAAAATGTTTAATTAATATATCTTTTATTTCATTGTAGTTTTTTATTTCGATATCTGTACTATTTTTAGGAGGTGTGTAAGCATATTCTATATCTTTAATAGATATCTGCCCAACAATAATATCATTTTTAGATTTTTGGGGTTTGTAGATATCTGCAAATCTTACAACATCAATTAAAGATCTGATATTTTCTAAATTATTTTCTCTTATAGCTTGTTCATTTCTTTGAAAAACCCTTTGCGCCAAAATATTTAATGGGCAGTAAACCAATATCATTTTTGTATTTAAACCATTTAGCCTTGACAGACCATGAAGTAATTCTTTTTCTCCTTCTATTCCAGAAAGTACCGTATCTATACATATATTTATGCCCTGTTTGGCAAGCTGATTTATTTTATCAAACATTTTATCGCTGGCATTCCATATGCGCTCTATAAATTGAGCTTTAGGTAGGTTTAGTTTTTTTTGTTGCATAATTACTTCAATTACAAAATCATCTATGGCTACCTTTTCATATGGTTCATGCAATATTTTAACTAATTCGTTTACAATACTAGTTTTACCGGAAGTAGATGTTCCATCTATTAATATAATTTTACCTTGTATAGCTTTTTTCTGGGGTATATTCATCGTTTTACCTTTGACAAATGTTAAGCCATTTGTATAAATAGATATAAGTATAAAGGATTTTTATGAAAAACACAGATTGTTTATTATACGGTTTTTGTAATTTAAGTGTTTTAAATCATATTCGAATCCATCATCATAGCCGATAAGGCTATAAATATTTTTATTCAAATTTTTAAATTCTTAATTTTTAATAGTTAAATTTTTTCAAACGAAATTATATTTTTGGAGTTTTACTCATGAATGGTATTTTTATAACTTTATTTATTGGATTGGGTGTAGTTTATTTAATTTTAGGACTTGTTTTTTCAAGGGGTATAAAAAATCTAAAAGATTATTTTTTAGCCGGTAGAAAACTTGGAATATGGGGATTAACTTCCACTCTGGTTGGCACACAAATTGGTGGTGGGCTTGTTTTGGGAACTGCTGCCGAAAGTTACAAATATGGCTTTTATGGAATTTTTTATTCTTTAGGTATTTGTTTGGGCTTTTTATTATTAGGTTTAGGTTTTGCGTATAAGTTAAGAGCTTTTGAAGTTTCAACGGTAGCAGAAATTTTTGAAGTTTTTTATGGTTCAAGATTCTTGAAAAAGTTAGCATCTTTAATTTCAGCAATTTCTTTATGTGGAATATTGGCCGCACAAGTTCTGGCTTTAAAGAGTTTGCTTTTTGGACTGGGAATTACAAGTAATACAGTTGTAATATTAACGTGGGCTTTTTTAGTAATTTATACAATGATTGGTGGTTTAAAAGCGGTTGTTGCAAGTGATTTATTTCAGGTTTTTGTAATATTGTCTGTGATTACAGGCTTGTTTTTTTATAGTTTTGGCTCCGGAAATTTATCAATAATTGATTTTAAAAATATTATTTTTGATAAAGCATTATTTGCATCGCAAGATTTAAGTTTTAATAGTTTATTTGCAATATTGGTTGTTCCAATATTATTTTCTTTGATAGAACAAGATTTGGCCCAAAAATTTTTTGCGGCAAAAACCAAACTTATTGCGTCCATATCTGCTTTAATATCTTTTGTTATTGTTTTATTATTTTCTTTTATTCCGGTTTATTTTGGAGCAATGGCAAAATTTACGGGAGTAAATATTAATGGTTGTTCAAGTCCATTTATTTCTTTTGTTTCGGCAAATTTTGGTAGTTTGATTTTGGCTTTAATCGCATGCGCAGTTAGTGCAGCAATAACTTCTACATCAAATTCATTACTTACTGCTATCAGCTCAAATTTATCTCAAGATTTTGATTTTCAATTATTTAAAAATAAACTATTTCAATCAAAAGTTATTACATTTTTTGTTGGAATTTTAGCTCTTATTTTAGGATTAACCTCAAAGAATATAATTAATACACTTATAATAAGTTATGATTTTATGTTAAGTGCACTATTTGTACCATTATTATTTGTGTTTTTTAAGAAAGATTTTAATAAGATTTCAGCTTATTTAAGCATAATTTTCGGATCGTTAAGTTTTATATTCTTAAAAATTTATCCGGTAAATTTTCCTGCAGAAGTTATTACTTTGTCTTTATCTTTGATAGGCTATGTTTTAGGATATTTATTTAAAACAAAAGAAATTGTAAACCAAGATGTTTTTTTATGATGCAAGAAAATTCAAATTTATTATTTAATTTTTTAGAAAAAAATAATATTAAATATAGGTTATTTAAACATCAGCCACTCTTTACAACTCAAGATATTCCGGTATTAATTGATTCCGGGGATTTAAAAACAATCCCCGGTTTGCATTCTAAAAATTTGTTTTTAAAAACAGAAAAAACTAATTTATATTATCTTGTAAGTGTGACAGAAGATAAACGTGTAGATTTAAAGACTTTGAGTAATATTTTAAATTGCGATCGCTTTTCTTTTGGCAAATCTGAAGATATGTTTAATTTGCTAAAATTAACACCGGGATCAGTAACGCCATTTGGGTTAATGTTTGATAAAAGTAATCAAGTTAATTTTGTTTTGGATGCCTATTTTTTAGATGCTCAACTTATAAATTTTCATCCATTGGTAAATAACATGACCATTGGTCTTGCCCCACAAGACTTTTTAACTTGCATGAATTTGCTATTGCATAAACCCAATATTATTAATATTCCCGTGAAATAGATAATTAATTTTTTTTATTTTTTAAATAAACCCATATTTTTTTATCTCATTAATAGTATGTTCATCAATTACCTTTTTATCAATTAACAATTCTATTTGTTTATTGGTTAAAAGATTTTCTTTTATTAATGATTTTAATAAAAGCTTATATGGGATAGTATTAGATTCTTTGTATTTTAAAATATATCCAACAGCTGCCTCTATTTGTTCAATATTTAAAAGATTTTTATGAGTTAATGATTCTAGTAATATGAAGCCGCGATCTATTAATTCAATTGTATTTTCATCGAATAAAATATTTATTGTTGAAATAATTTTATTTACATGATCTATGTTTAGATTGTTGTTGTTTACTAATTGATCCACCAATAGGAAGCCTTTGGATATAAAATTTTCATTAATCCTATTTTCACCGAACATCATTTCTTTTAAAATTATATCTAAAATTATATCTTTTTGTGTATTGCTTAAAATATTTTTTTCTATAAAAAATGGCAAAATTTTACCATTAAAAATTTCAAATTTATATAATATAATTTTTTGAAATATTGTATCAATTTGTTTAGTGTTTAAAAGATTTTTTTCAAATAAAAAAATTAAATTATCAGCGTCGTAGTCTTTATTATATTTAGAACCTATGTAATATTTTTCCCATACAGATAAAGAATATTCTAATAATGAATTAATTATATTTATATCTAATGTATTTAAATCAAAATTAAAATAATTGTTTTCTATCAAATCTTTCAATTGTTCTGTATTGTTTTGTTCTATAAGAAATTTTATTATACATTCAAAATGTTTGTTATTTAAAAAGTTCATTTGTTCATTGGTTAATTGTTTTTTTAGCATTAACATTATTAAAAGGTGTGTTTTTATTGTTTTAAATTGATCGTTCCCCTGGTTCCAGAGATTAAGTATTTTAGAATAGAATATATTTATTTGTTCTTTATTTAAAATAAGATTGCCATCCATGAAAAATACATCTAATAATTGGCCCTTAAAATTAGTTTTTTCAGAATCTATTTTGAAATTTTCGATATTTTCAAAGATAGATAAAAATTCTTTAAATAAAATATCTATTTGTTCTTTATTTAATAAATTATTTTTAAACAATTTATTAAATAAATTAGATGAAGAAGCATGTTGAATTTTTATCATTGTTTCAATGATCAGTGTTATTTTTTCGTTTGTTAAATAATTATTTTTTGTTAAATCAAATAAAATATTTACTCCAAATTTATTATTTTTATCTTTTTCAAAAGTATTTAAAATTTTAGTAAGTAGATTATCTACTTGTTTGGTCTTTAGATAAGTATTTTGAATTAAAAAGCTTAAAAAATTCAAATCACCGGCGTCATAACTTAGACGATCAAGCGCCTTTTCAAATGACAAGTTTATTTGTTGCTCATTTAATAAATTATTGTTAATTAAAAATATAATGTCTTCATTTCCTGAATCTTCATTCCATGTGTTAAAAATATGTTCATAAATTATTGTGATTTGGGTTTCATCCAATAGTTTATTTTTTATTAATACTTTAATAGGTTTTAATTTTCCTGATTGAATGAAGTTGCTAATAACCAATGTTTTATCTTGCTTATTTAAATTTATAAACTCTTCAAATTTATTTGATTGTTCTATGTTGCTTGATGTTTCTATCTTATTATCTTTATAACTAGGTAGGGCCTTTTGTTTATTAGGTTTTTTGTTTAGTAAATCCGTTACCAAGTTTTTAATTTTTGAATTTATTTTTTCTAAAATATTAGATTGTAAATTTGTATATCTGAATATTTTGGTTTTATATGGGTTTAAAACACATTCATTTGTTATTAATAATCTAGATTGGAAATCTTCATATTTTTTGCCATTACATTCCTGACTTAAGGTTTTACCTAATTCCGTACTTGTTTCTGTTGGTTGCCCATATGCATATGATTGGTAAGCATAAAGAGGAACATCTTCTTTAGGTACGGCAATTTGTAAAAGCATTCCTATTTCTGAATTTGATAAATATTTATAAATTTCTTTTAGATTATTTTCAAGGGTAGATATTTCCGGTTCATAATACATGTCTAATTTTTTTAATATTTTTTTTGCGATATATGAAATATTAATTTCACTATCACTATGATTTTTCATAAAATAATATAGTGAAGATTCTCCTCCATCGAAATATTGTCCAAAAAGATTAGTATTTACGGATAATAATATTTTTTTTATATCCGGCCTACTATCAAACCATTTTCCAGTTAAAAAATGATTTTCAAATTTTGATGAATTATCAAAAATACCGAATAAATCTTTCATGTTAGTAGTTGAATAATTTAAAGATGGATATCTTAAATATACAAAATCTTTTAAATCGGTTTCAGGAATTCCATATAATTGTATAGCTAATTCTTTAATTAATTCTTGGAATATTAGATTGATTTTATCTTGGCCATGATAGAAAACATAATATTTGTCATCAACTATTAATTTATGTTCGTTATCCATAATTTTTTCAAGTAATTTTCTGTACTTACAGTTATAGTCTAAAAAAAAATTACAGGGTAATTCATTTCTTGAATACTGTATAAAATCATGTAAAGATCCTGTATTTTTTGCGTTCTCTGTAATGGCATATTTACATGTTTGTGGTTTTACTGACAAAACAATGATTTCATCATTGTTTATAAGCAAATGTACGGTTATTTGCTCCTTATATTCGTTTGAAATATTATTTATTATTTTTTCAACTCTTTTAATTTGTTCTTTAGAATAATTTTTCATTTGTTTAAATAGACTAAGTCTACTATCAATAAATGTTGTATTTTTATCTAAAATAGGCATTTTAATATTTATTAATGATTCTATATTTTGTTCAAAAATATTGTTTTTATATTTTTCCAAATTATCTAATAGTTTGTCTAAGAAACTATCTATTATTTGTTCTTTATTTGTTTCTGTTATTTTAATTTTATCTTCACCATCAAAAATGTATTTATCTATTAAAAAATTCATATTCTTATTGAAAAAAGTTAAAGGTATATCTTTAATCTCATTAGATTCATCATTGGATTTATCATCAGATAAAAATGAAGTATAATTTTTTTCAGCTTTTATTTTTTTTATATTTTTAATCAACAAATAATCGATTGCTTTAGAAATAGAGTTAGATTTTTTAGATTCATCTAGATTGTCTAAATCAATATTTTCTTGTAAAATTTTATCGATAGAGTCTTGTATTGATAATTTGTATTCTTCTGATAAAAAATTATTTAAGTTAACAGATACCTCATCCATCTGAAATTCTTTTTCAATCATGTCGTTAGCGTTAAGATTATAAGATTTAAATGTTTTTTTAGAATTATTACTTGAAGAACCCAATTCTTTGGAATTTAATTCATTACTTATGGAATATAAATTTGGGTTATATAAGGAGTAAGAATTGTTCTTAGGACAGTAAAGATCGCCGGTTTGAGCAGTTTGAATGATTTCTTGTGTATTCCAAAAATTAGACCATTTGTTACTGAAATTTTCCCAAATATTATTTAGTTGCATCATTGGATAAGCATTTGATCCAATGAAAATTTGCAACAATATAAATAAATATTTCTTATTAACTTTTAATTTTCTTAAATTTGTCATATAAACTCCATTTATATATATTTTAAAAATAAAATTTTTCTTTAAAATATTTACGAGCATTATTAATTTCGGTCATAACTTTTTCATTACCACCCTTTAAGTCAGGATGATGAATTTTTGCCAAATTTCTATATACCCTATCAAGTTCTTGACTTGATTTAGGTACTTTATTTAAACCTAATATTTTTAAATTTTTAATTAAATCTGAAGAGTTAAAATTATTTTGATAAACTGAATATTCTCCCAATTGGCCGGGTTTAAATGTTGTTCTTAAACTAATATCATTGTAAGTATCAAAAAATATGGATATTAGTCCTGATATTAAGAAAATAAATTTTAGTTTGTTATTTTCCATATTATTATCAATTTTGGTTTGATTATTTTTGCTAAAATCGTAAAAAATATCATTTGAAGCAAATGGAAATGAATAAAAATCGATACTCTTATTTTTATTTGAATAATTAATTAAAACTACAGGATTTGGAAATTCAAAATAACTATTATCGCGTGAATATTCGATTCTTTTTATCAAATTTTCTACAGTAAAATATGAAGAAATAACTTCAGCTAATTCTTCTTTTATATTTGACGTAATATTAGTACTTTTTTGGGTGAATTCTGATTTATTTATTAATGCAAATGCTGATGAAATAAATTTTGTGTTTTTTATAGTTATAATATCAATTAATTCTTTATCAGAAATTTTTTTAAATTTGGCCCTAATTTTTTCGCTTAGTTGGCTTAAATCGTCTTGAATTTTTGTTTTTATAAAATTTAGATTAATTCCATTATTTCCAATTCCATTAAAGCATTGTTTGGAAAAATAAATTTTATCTATAATTTCTTCCCAATTTTCTTCAAATTCATTAAATTCCGGAATTACAGCTTTAAAATTGTGTTCATCTAAAATGACATTTTTTATTTTAGTATAATCTACTAAATTTAAGGGTTCTGTTTTTAATGAAAAAAATCCAAAAATATATGAAAATAGGCAAAAAAAGCCTAAAATCCTTAAATTTTTTAAAATTTTCATATAAAACCCCCATTTATTAATTATATATTTACTATATGTATTAAATTAATGGTTTTAAAAAAATTAACAAAGGGTTGTCTTTATTTTAAAAAAAAGGGGCTTTTTGGCGTTAAATAACTAATTTTAATTAATTATTTCTCTTAAAAAATTTACCCATTCAGTATCTTTTGCAAAAATAGTATCTAAATAAGATTCATCTATTTTATTTCTTGGAAAATAAAATGCCAGACCATGCATTTTACTAACAGCTGTTCCTATAACGTTATAAACTACACAATCTTTTAGTAAATTTAATCCCGTTATAATAAAATTTTTTAAATCTCTAATGCATTGAGCGCAAGCACCATCAAGCTCAAGCTTGCAAATACTTTCCAATAGATTTAGATAAAACATACCTAAATCACGATAATAACTCGAAGAACACATATTTAGAGTATTTTCACGAGTATCAAATATTAATTTAGAAAACTCTTGCTTATGTTTTAGCATAATATTTTTGCATGTAACTATAATATCGTTAAAATTATTAACCAAATTATTAATTTTTGATAAATTTATGGCAGAAAGTGTATAACTATTTTCTTTTGTATTTTTCCGGTAATAATCGCTATAACTTTGAGAAATAAAAGACAAAACATCTAATACTGTTATATTATCTTTTTTAAAATTATTAAAGAAACAGTTATAATCCCAGCCATCAACCAGTTCGCAGTTTTGTGATCCTACTAAATAGTTAGCATAATCTTTTATTTGATAAGCAACTTCCAGCATAGACATTTTGCAACAATCTGTGCCTAGAATATCTAGTTTATTGTTATCAAGCACTTTTTCTTTAATAGTTTTTAGCATATAAACCATTTGAGAATTATTTATAAAAGTTTTATTACCTTCAAACATAAAACCTTTGTGTAAATTTATATGATTTGCATGGTTTATTTGTTCTTCGATATTTTTAATTGGGCAAACTCCATCAACGCAAACATACTCAGGTTCATCAGGTTCTACATCCCAAGCAAATTGTTCTTTCGGATCAGGGTTATTTTTTGGATCTAATACTCCAAAACCATGATTCCACATAATAAGAGCATAATGTTTTGCCGGATAATTATCTTTTATAAACTGCATAAAATTGATTACATTTTGTTCTGAATTTTGTAAAAAATTTTCTGTGTTTATTAAATTTAATTTATTATCGCAAATGTTATATCTTGAAAAATTTTCGGGTGTTGCATGCACCTGGACAACTAGATTCAAAAATTTATTGTCAAATTTAGCTGTTGCCATAGCATTTAAATTTCTATCTTTCCAGTAAGCCAAGCTGGCATCACTATCTTCCATGTAAACTGCAACAGTCCAATTTTTTTGTTCTTGGGAATGTAAATTAAATAAATAAAAATTTATAAAAATAGAAAACAAAAATATTTTATTAAATTTTAACACAAAACTCCTTTTTTTAAAATTATGGCCGTTTTTTTGTGTCTCAGTTTAAAACTTACAGGGATCTATTTAGAATTGCAACCACCACGTCATTTTGACGCCTAAACTATAGATATTTAAAAATACGCCAGAAGACTAAATCTCTAGTCTTTTATCTAAAAAACGTCAAATTCCATCCATTCCGGCAAAAAAGCTTTTATTTTAAAATACCAAGAATAAAACAATGATGGCTCAATTTGTTTTTTACCCTCAAAAACTTTTTCTACAATATATTTTGCTTCATATACTAGCAAAGTATAGTTTTTTCCAAAGCCAGTTAAATAGTTCGGATTTATTTTCCATACTTAATTACCATTTATTAAATTTATGTTTTATAAAATAATATTACTAATTTCACTAAACAACTTTTTATTAAAAATCATGTGTCCCATTTCTGGTATAATATAAATTTTAGCATGCTTTATATATTTGGTCTCTTCAATTATTGGTCGTACAAAACATAATGGATCGAGTTGTCCATGAATAATAGTTACCGGAACATTTATATTTTTTAATAAATTTTTATAATCAGGCATATTTTGTTGAGCTTTTACATGATTATGCATCTCTTTAGTTTCTGCAAATTTTAAAAACCAAGAAACATGTTTTGAGCGTTCATACAAATCTTTTATATAATCTTTGGCCATTTGTTCGTCAAATTTAACGGAACCATTTAAATATTTATAAGTTTGCAAAAATCCATCAACGCTTTTTTCATAATTTTCTTGAGGATTATTTTTAAGCATTCTTTGCCAAGTTTTGTCCAAAATTTCTTTTTCTTGATTATTTAATGGTTGATCAGAGATCAAACCGGAAGAAATACAAGTTAAACTTAAAGCTCTTTCTGGATAGTTTATTGCACAAATTTTGGCAATAGCACCGCCAAGCGAATGTCCAATTATATGTGCTTTTTTAATTTGATATCCATCAAGAATGTTAATAGCGTCTTGTGCTAAATCATTAATGTTATATGGGCTATGATTATAATTAATAGCATCGGATAAGCCTGAATCTCTATGATCGTAACGAATTACAAAATATCCAGCAGCAGCTAATTTTTTACAAAAAGCATTCGGCCAAAAACGGGCTGATCCCATGGCCCCTGAGATTAGTAGAATTGCCGAATTTTTTATATCGCCAAAATATTCTGTGTAAAAACTTATATTATTTATATTTATAATTTTATTATTCACAAAATACACTCTAAAAAATTATTTATTTAAAAACTTTTTTAAATTATTTAAATATTTAAAACTTTCATTTCTATGCATAAATTTTAATTCTTCCAGTGTGTCATCAAGAGATTGGTGCATAGATTTTTCTTGCCACAAATTTTTAATAAGTGTTATTACTTCTTTTTCTAAAATGGGAATTTCTTTTTTAATTATTTGATAAATTTCATCAAAATTTAATCCAAAGTATTCATGTATAACTATATTTCTAAAATCTACAATATCTCGCCAACTAGGCTTAATTAACGGATTAAGTTTTTTTGTTTGCAATACCTTATTCATTGCTTCGCCAATAACGCTAAGTTCTCTCAATATTGCACTACAAATTTCTTCTTTTCTTATTAGATCTTCACTATTATTTAATTTTTCAGAAAATCTTTTTATTTTATCTATAGAAATTATTAAATCTAAAACAAATAAATCTACAATTCTTTTAGGCATAAATTAAATCCTTTTCGATATTACGTTTTATAGCAAAACGTACAGAATCAAAATATCCTAAATCAACATCTCTTTTGAATGATTCTTCTAAAAAATATTTTAGTTGCATGCGCTTTCTAAAATCACAAGATTTTACTTCTATAAGTAAATCAATATCACTAGATTTTTTTTGTTCATTTCTGGAATATGATCCAAATAAGGCTATTTTTGTAACACCAAACTCTTTTTTTATATAATTTTTATTTTTTTTCAAAAAACTAATTATTTCATCTTTTGATAAAACATTTTCACTTTTTAATTTTCGCATATTTAATCTATTTTTTATTAATTTTTGGCCTTAGAAGAAACTTTAACCCAAGCGACGTGTTTCTTTCTTTGTAGTTCTTCATATTCTTTAACTTCAGACAACATTTTTTCGTAAACTTTTATTGGTAAATATACATGTGTTGTTTTATTATTCGCGCTCTTTAAGTATTGTGGCCAAATAACATCATTTTTCTTTTTCATATTTATTTCACCATTCTTTTATAAACTTCTTTTCTATGCCCAACACAGATAACAACAATAATAATTTCGTTTTTGATTTCTTCAAAAATTACTCTATAATCCCCAACTCTTAATCTATATTGTTGAAATTTTGTACCAACCATAACTTTAATATCTAAATTCAGATGTCCAGAAACAAGTTCATCAAGCTTTTTAAAAATATTATTAGTTATTTGTTTATCAAGTTTCTTAATATCTCTTTTAGCAGACTCAGAAAATATATATTTGTAACCATTAAATTTATTACAAAACATTAATTTTTCTTTTCAATTTCAGCCAAAACTTGTTCTTTGGTATATGTTTTTTGTTTTTTACCTGACAATTTTTTTACCAATTTATAGTCGTGATAATCTTCAAGTTTTCTTACTATTTTTTCAAAATCATTTTTCTTCAGCAAAACCCCGGTTCGATTACCATATTCATCTGTTAAAAATTTAATATTTTCTTTTTTTAATTTTTGCATATTTAAATCCCTTATTTTTAAACTCTATCATCAACTAAAAAAGATTCAAATTGCCAAAGCGTTTTTTTATCCGGAGCTTTGGATCCAAATTTTAAATATTTTTTATTGATATTTTTTAATGGAGTCCAGTCTGATTGAATAGAAATAAAAGGTTCTATGTATGGTTGGGCAAAATTAAGTATAAATTCATGGTCAATATCATCCGGAAGCAAAAAACCTTCGCGTGGATTTTTTATCATCCAAAGTGCTGCTCCAACCACAGATACTGCAACTTGTAAAGTTGTAGCTTGTTGGTGTGGTACTAACTCTCTTGCCGTATGAACATCAAGAGCACTTCCAATCCACCAAGAATTAAAATCATGTCCCATTAATAAAACACCAAGTTCATCACGACCATCTATAATGTCGTCATTAAGAATACGTTGTTTTTTTTGTACATGATATTGTCTCATTCTAAGTTCATTTAAAGATGCAATAGCGGAATCTGAAGGACAATAAGCATAGTGCACTGTTGGCCTATATATAGCTTTGCCATTTTTCCAAACAGTTAATCTATCAGAAAGGCCAAAAGCTTCACCGTGGCGAATTACCATGCCGTTAATTTCACCCGATGGAACCCATGATCGTACAAATGTGTTCATACCTAAATTACCAAGACAAATTTGATTTTTAGGCCCATGATTATATTCATAAGCATTTTCAGGTAATTTACGTTCGTGCGTTCCCCAGCCAAGTTCTGCAGGCGCAACACCCTCTTCATAAAAACCTTCAACTGACCATGTGTTTACAAATTCATTAACTTGTTTTGGCTTATCTGTAATTTGTGAATCTCGTTCGCTTATGTGTAAAACCTTAACACTAAGTAATTGAGCAAGTTTTGGAAAATTTTTTTCTGTGATATATTTTTTTAAATCTTTTATTCTTTTATCTTTTGGTTTAATTTCTATAACTTTGTTTGCAATATCTATTAAGGCTTTTTTTGTAAAATGCGAAACTAAACCGGGATTTGCTCCATGATCAACTATTGCAGTAGCACCCTTTTTATTACCCCATTTTTCTGCCATTAATTTTCGTAATCTCATATGTCTTGTATATAATGTATATTTTCTTGGATCCGTACGTTTTTTATCACTATATGGATCCCATTGTTCTATAGAAGTATTTATGTATAAAACGTTGTTGTTTCTGCACCAGTCGAGTATATCCCAGCATTCGATATTCCAAGCAAGATCTATTATCATGTCTCCTGAACCGACATATTTTGCTAAAATTTTTTTATAATTTTTTGCCGTAATTTTTTCAAAAATATAATTTACACCTGCTTTGAGTGCATCTTGAATTCTGTTTTTATTATCTACAAAATCCATAATGGTTATATTTTTTGCGGGCATTATAAAGTGACGTAATACGAGAGGTATTGCACTTTGAGCAACAGCTCCGCATCCGATTATAAGCAATTTTCCATCAAACTTTATTTTAGTTTTAGGAATTTTAACTTTGACTTTTGGATATTTAAATTCGCTTGTGATCATCTCTTCTATAATCCCCTCTTAAATAAAAAATATTAACTATAGAAATAAAAATACTAGAAGTGGTGATCAAAATCAATTTTTGAGAAAAATTTTTTAACCTTTTACTGCAATAAAAGATTTGAGTTTTGTAATATTCAAATTTTTATAAATTTATGCTCTTAATCGGGATTTTTTTGCCCTANATTTTCCATCAAACTTTATTTTAGTTTTAGGAATTTTAACTTTGACTTTTGGATATTTAAATTCGCTTGTGATCATCTCTTCTATAATCCCCTCTTAAATAAAAAATATTAACTATAGAAATAAAAATACTAGAAGTGGTGATCAAAATCAATTTTTGAGAAAAATTTTTTAACCTTTTACTGCAATAAAAGATTTGAGTTTTGTAATATTCAAATTTTTATAAATTTATGCTCTTAATCGGGATTTTTTTGCCCTACCGTTTCTTGCTTTAATTTTTTCTCGTTTTATGTCTTCCTGCCCCTTATCTTCTTGAATATTTTGATTTTGTTGCGCATAATTTATAAAAGATTCATTTTTAGTGTATTTGTTCGGCGAAATATTTTTTGTTAATTTTTTATTACTCAATTCTTTTTCAGCTCTGTAGTAAGTGTCATTTTGCATGTCAACATCCATAGGTTCATTATATCCCGTTGCATAATTATCTATTGGTCTGAAAACACCGGCTTTTGCATCTTTTATTTTCTGAGATACAGATTGTTTTGCAGGCTTGAAGAACCATCTTTGGATTGGATCTTTATCTGATGTAAATGTATCGTGTTCAAAGATTTGATGTTTAGCAAAGTCAACTTTCATTTGAGTATATTCATCAGGAGTTCCGTCTATTTTAGGTTTTATTATGCTTGGACGAATAAAGACATATAAATTTGTTTTAGTTTTATTTTGAGTTTTACTTTTAAATAAATTTCCTATTATAGGAATATCTCCTAAAACCGGAACTTTATATGTTTTTTGCTCATGTGAACTTTTTGTAAATCCGCCAAGAACTAAAACTTCACCAGTTCCTATAGTTACTCTGGTATCTATTAATCGTGAATGTTCATCCGGAGATGATGAAGATGTTTCATCAAAATTTGCAAAATTTACAAAAACTTTTAAGTTTATTGATCCATCAAGATTAACTTTTGGTGTGAGTTTTACTTCTACGGGTGCTGTTATTAATTCTTTTTTTCTTACAAGACTTCCTGCTAAATTTGTTTCAGAAAATGCACCGTCGACATATCTTGTTTCCTCGTTTTTTATCAAACATTCTTGATTATTATTTGTTGTTATGTATGGTTCAATTATTATATTATTATTATTTCTGTAAAGAATTGCCTTTATGGCACCCCATAAGCTTGACGGTTGACCAAATGTTATATGTGAGCCACTATATCCATCAGAATCTGCTCTGCGAAATACAGGTGGAACTTTTGCCAGATCAGTAGCTGAAATTCCTCCTGTTCCAATTAAATCTATAGTTTTATCTGCAATAGCCGTTTCAAAATATGGATTTATATGTTTTCCAAACATTCCGTGATTTTTAGGTTTAAATTGAGCTTTTAATTCTGCTTCATTATTTATATTTACATCTACAATCATTACTTCAAAAGCAACTTGTGGGGATGGTTTATCTATGCTATCTATTAATTTTACAAATCTTTTCCAATCATCTTTTCCACATGAAATAATTAATCGATTACCGCCACCTTTTCCTTCTTTAGCTTGTTCTTCCGTAAAAGTATCCGTTGCAATTATTACATCTTCAAAAAACTTGTATTCGCCAACTTGGGCAGTTTTAGGTAATCCTGTCGGCGGTTTTCGAATTGTTTCAAGTAGTTTGCCAACCTCTTCGGCCTTTGCATATTTTAATTCTTTTATATGCAGTCTTGATTCGGCAGATTCCGTTGGTATATCTATATATGTTTTTACAAAATCTATTATTCTATTTAAATTTTTTTCTTGTCCTAAAAGTATTAAAGCATTTTGTCTAGGTTCTTCTATAATTTTTGTATCTTGTGAAAAATAGGTCATTTGTTTTTTATCTCCGCCGGGAGTTAAAAAACGAAGATTTTTTTGTTGATCTTTTGGCACTATTTGATCAAAAATTTTTACAATATCAGCTGAAACCGTATGCTTTAATTTTACAACTTTTATAGATTCTCTAAGCCCGCCTTGGTCAAGCTCTTTAATAATTTTCATTGCTGCTTTTATATGTAAACATCTGTCTGTAATAACCAATGCATCCAAATTTGTATTAGGTTGTACCGTACCTTCCAGCATTGATTGTAAAAAGCTTGCAACGGTGTCCGCTTTGATATTTTTTAAGAAATAAATATATCTTATTACTTCATCCGTATCCGGAAGTAATTCAGGTTCCAATCCTGAATACATAGGTAAAGGTTCTTGTTTATTTGCTGCTTTTGTAACAATTCTGAATACATTATCAACATTTATAATTGAATAACCATTTACTTCCAATAATGTTAAAAGTATATTCCAGGCTTTATCCAACGTTAAAGGTTCTCTTGTTGTAAGTGATACGGGTAAATTATCAAGAGCTTTATTTGGAATTAAATTGATTTTTTTTGCTTCAGTTAAATAATTTACAACACTGGATAATGTTGCTTTTTCAAAATTTAAAAAAATATTGGCTTGTTCAGCTGATTCTTGCGAATATAATATATTTTTTGCAAATATATTTATTAGAATAACAAATATTACTACGCCAATTTTATTGAGCCGTTTAATCATTATAGACTCCACCTTAAATTACTAAACTTGTTTAAATTTTTTTGTAGCCAAATCTATATAAAAGGTTATTTTACCATTGTTTTGGTTTTCAATTTTTAACTCTTTTAAATAAACAATTCCTTTTTTATTTAACTCTTCAATAATTTCAACCAATTTTTGCATAGTCTGGTTTTTAAATATTGCAGAAATTTTTATTTCATCAAATTTATCACTTGCAACTGTTTCTTGTGTATCCCAATTTGGTTCTGGAGAAATATTTTGTTGTGAGCAAAATTCTTCAAAAAATTTTCTTAAATTAAAATCTTTATCTTCTTCAAGTAATTTTTGCAATCTATCTTCTTCGATTTGAATTTTTTTATATCTTGTTTCTATATCCTGTATTTTGAGTTTTAATTTGTTTGTATCTTTAATTCTGCTAATTAAATCATTATTTTCCGTATAAAAAAAATAGCTTAGACCGATTACCAAAAAAAATATTAAACCTATAAATAATTTTAAATTTTTGTCGAACTCTTTTTTTGACATTTTTTCTATATAATTTGTTAAATTATTTATTATTTTCATATTTTTATTCTTTTAATTTTAATGTGGCTTTAAATATAATTTTACCTTCTTCTACTTTGGCATTGTCGGACATTGCGTTTGGATCACAAAATTCTAAATATTCAGACATTTTAAACGCATTTTCCAATTCAGGAAAATATTTCCAGTTTTCTGAACTATCTGTTTTAGCTTTAAATAATCCTTCTACATCAACTTTTGCAATTTCTTCATCTTCATAAATTTTTACGGAATCAATGGTAACGTCGAATTTCTTTTTATCTATAATTTTTGTTAATTCTTCAAGAATTAATAATGTTTTTAATTTTTGATTTTCAAATGGTCCCCAAATTTCCAGTTTTTCATTAAGTATTTTTTCCGATCTTGATATTAATTGTTTGAATGGTAAATTTTTTGCAAGCTTGGTTTCTTTTGAAAATATGCTGTAAATTTTATCAGATTCTTTTTGTTCAACTTCTTTTATTTGTTTTAGTAACGTATATATTCGTATTGAACCTATTGTTATTACTGAAAAAATAACTAAAATAACTAATGATACTACTGCAAAGATTTGTTTGAAAATTAATCTATTTTCATCACCAACCAAAGAGCCTTTTCTTAGATTAAAATGCAATAATTTATCCATTGGTAAAGTTGAGCCCAAAACGGTTATATATTCATTCCAATTTATTTCCGTTTTATCGATTTGATTTATTACATGTGTGTTGGAAAATATTTTTTTGCAATCAAATATTTCAGATGTGATTTGTAAAACATTTTTAGCATAATTGCTTAAATTTTTAATTCCCGAATAGCTTCCTGTAAAGATAAGCTTGCCTAAAGGTTTTTGCATATTTAGTTTTAATGAAAACGAGTTTAATGTAAATTGAATATCGTTGAAAAAATTTATAACATGTTTTTCAAATGATTTGTCATATTTTTCATCGCCGGATTGCCCAAAGCCAAATAATTTTAAATTTTCTTCTATTTTATTTAATGGTAAATTTGTTTCATCGGTAATATTTTTTTCTATGGTAGAAATACCTTTAGGAATTACTCTGGTTACTTTTAATATATTATCTTCTATAAGAGCAATTCTTGTTGAATTTGAACCAATATCAACTATTGCACATGGTATGTTATTGTTTTTATATTCCGGAATATTGTTATATAAATTAAATATTGAAAAAAGATCGAGAGTTATTTTTGTTATATCTATATCTGCTTGCTTATAAATATCCAATATTTCTTCAACATCTTTATTTCTTACGGCTGCAACTAAAAGTTTTGATTTTTTTTCAACATTATTTTGTGATGTTATTGTAAAATCTATGGTGGCTTCTTTTATTGAAAATGGTAATTGATCCTCTATTTCGTAATCAAGAACCATTCTTATTTTATCTTCTTCAATAAATGGAATTTCAAGTTCTTTTAAAATTACAATTCCTGTTGGTATGGATATGAATGCTTGATCATAACTGCCAAAAGAAGAAGAAATTTCTTTTATGGAATTTATAATTTCGTCTTTATATTCTTTTTTATTATTTAAATTAAAATTTTTTGTATCTGCTTTTTTTATAATAGTTTGAGTTCTTGTTGCCAAAACTTTTACAGCACTTACTTTTTTTTCTTCCAAATAATAACTTACTATTGTCTGAGAGTATATTCGCTTATTTTTAAAAAATTCGGGCAAAAAGATTTGTTTTAGCATTCTAAGCCCTTTCTCGATTTTAAATTAAAGCGATTTTTAGGTGATTTATTTAAAGCTATTATATTGGATTCTTTTTTTGCTTCTTTAACATTATTTTGATATGCGTCAATATCATCGGTTCTTTCAGTGTGTGCTCTATAGTATGGATCATTTTTTATATCTACCGTTGTTGGTTGATGCTTTCCGTTAGCAAAATCTACAATTTTATTTGAATATTTTTTACCTTTTTCACTGAAAAACCATGTATCTATAGGATCTTTTATATCGCCGGAATCTGTGACTTCATCTACAGATTTTCTAGCTTGTTCCAATTTCATTTTTGCATAATGATTTGTGCCCGGAGTGCCTCTTGGTTTTATTATTGTAGGAGATATAAAAATAAAAATATGTTTTTTGACAAGATCTTTACTTTTTTGCTTAAAGAACCATCCCAAAATTGGAATGTCACCCAAAATTGGAGTTTTAATAAAATTATCGGACATTTCATTTTTTATAAAACCACCAAGTGCAATTACCTGTCCGTTTGCGACTGTAACGTCTGTAGTTACAGATTTTTTATCATGAGTGCCTGTTTTTTTATCTATAAAATCATCAATAGAAATTTCTATATGTAACCTTACCATTCCGTCGATATTTATTTGAGGTGTTATTTTTATATCAGTTATGGCTTTATCTTCTTGTTTGGATACTGAAGTACTTCCCATTATTTCTTCTTTTGTTATGTATGTTTTTTCGCCATAATTAATATTTCCCGTTACTTTATTGGATACTGTTATAAATGGTTGTGTTAAGACGCTGGTTCCTGTTTGAGAACTTAAAGCCTTAAATACTCCCCAGATATTTGTATCGGGACCAAATGTTAATATTGTTGATCCTAATGCGTCGGTAACTGCATTTATCATATTTCCAAGAATATTTTTATAGCCGGAATCAGGAGTATTTGCTGTTACCATTACGCCGGTTTCATTTGGTGATTGAAAATTAATATGTTTTCCTATTTGTCCGGATTGTTTGTTTCTTATAGCCCCACCCAAAAATTTTTTATCCTCAGCATTTATAGTTACAAACATTGTTTCAATTGCAACTTGAGGTTGGGGTTTATCCAAATCTTTTATAGTTTTTTCCAATAACTGCCAATCTTGTTTATCTGTTGATGAAACAACTAATCGGTTTCCATCTTTATCTACGGCAAAATTCATTGCTTTAAAATATTTTACACCATCTCTTACTGCACCATATTTTTGAGCCTGTTCACCCAGTATTGAAACATCGGTTACTTTTTCAAGTATTGTTTTAATTTGTTCCGCATCGGTATTTTGTAATTCATAAATATGTAAAGGCGATGTAACTTCTTTAAGTTCCGTATCAATATGATTGACAATAAATTCTACAATTTTATCTACAGAATTTTTTGTGCCCAATAAAATTAAAGAGTTTGTTCTTTCTTCGGCAATAATTTTAGTTGTTGAAGAAAAATATTGTAAATTTGATTCGGCTTGTTTGCCTAAAAGTCTGGCAAGGGGACTTAGGCCTTCGGATTTTCCAAGTAAGCCACCTTCTTCAAATAATTTTTTAACATCGATGGCATTAACTCTTTTAAGTTTTAAAACATATACGGCTTCTTTAAGTCCTGTTTGATCTAAAGCCAATATAACTTTCATTGCAGCTTTTATATTGTATGATTTGTCGACTATTATAAATCCGTTAACATCCGGGTATGGTATTAGTGAATGTTCAGGGCTTAACATTCCATCAAGTAAGCCTTGAATGCTGCCTACATCTATATTTTCTAAAAATGTTACATAACGAATATTTTCATCACTATCGGGTAATGAATCTACCGGAACATTTATAAATGCAGGTAATGGTTGTTTTGTTCGAGTATTACGAGGAACGATTATATGAACGTCACCATTTTTTATTATACTGAAATTGGACATTTCCAAAACCGTAAGAAAAACGTTCCAAGCTTTGTCAACGGTTAAAGGTTCTCTAATTGTTAAAGAAATTTTAACACCTTCCAAGGCTTTATCCGGAACAAGATTTATTTTTTTAATTTCAGAAATATAATTTATAAAATTTGAAAGTTCTGCATTTTCAAAATTTAAATAAATATTTTTTTCTTCTGTTACAGCTTCAGAATTTTTTGATGAATCTTGTTTTTCAAGCTTTTTTATTTCTGTAAGATTTTGGTTTGTTATATTATCTTGTTCTGGATTTTCTGAGATATTCTGAGGCAATAAACTTTCAGGGTTTTCCAATTCTTTTGTATAAATTAGACTTGTGCTCAAGAGTAATAATATTAAAAATAATTTTTTATTGTTCATATTTATTCCATTTATTAATTTATACTACCTGATCCTTCTTTCCTGTGATCGTGATTGCATGCTCTCTAAAATTCGCTTTCTTATTTCTGAAATTATATCTTCCTGTTTTGGCGTTTTATGTTCTTCTTCAAATTTTCTTAGTTGAGTTTCTCTTTCTTGATCCGGGCTCATTTTTAATTCTGTTTCCGGTTTTGTTGGTTCTACAGGAGTTTGTGCCGGATCTATAAAAAATATTTTTTTAGGTTTTTCTATTTTTTGTAAATTATAATTTAATGTTACCAAATCGCCATTTCTATTTAAATTTATTTTTATTAAATCACCAATTTTTGAATCCAAAATTTTATCAAAAGCTTTAATTCGATCTTTTTCATTGGCAGTTGTTATTCCATTTATGCTTAAAATTATATCGTCTTTTAAAACTCCTAAATTATTTAAAAGTTCTGCATTTTCAATTTTACCTATTCTTATTCCTATTATTTTCCCATTTTCATATGCAGGAAGCATGGAAAATTTTTCCATAGCTTGTCCTAAAGAACCTATATTTTCTACAAATAACTTTGGATCTATAATGAAATTTGTTGCATTTGTTTTGTTTATAATATTATTCCATTTCTCCGGAACTACTTTTTGATATATGCCTTCAGGTCTTAAAAGATATGCTTCTTGTTGTCCATTTGCGCGTAATAAAATAATTTTGTTTTTTGATATTTTTATTATTTGGCCATCTTTAACCATATCTCCAAGATGATAAACTTTTTCTCGATTTGATTCGTCCAGAATCATGGCTGCACTTTTTTCTTCATTTTCTGTCGCTATTATGCCACTTAATTTTAAATTTAAAGTATCCACAAACGTTTGTTTCTCAGGCTCGGGAATCGGAATTATTTGATGTGGTATATATTCCGGAATTGGCGTAATAAGCTCTTTTTTTACAGGTTCCGGTATTGAGGTTGGAGAATATGTATCAAAAATATCGAATTGATATATGTGTTCGGGTTCTAATTTTTTATCAATTTTCTTTTCTTCTGTTTTTGCTGTAGGTATTCTTAAGACAGGAACATCCTGTTTTAAGTATAAATTTAAAAGTACTGAAAATATAAAAATAATTAAAAGCGAACTATTTAAAATCCATAGTGGTTGCTTCATAACTAAATCACCCTTCTTGAAAGAATGAAAATAATTTTCTCATTCATATTTTGTCAAGTAATTTATAGAGTCGCTATTTTTTGTTTTTTAAAATAATATTATTAACTCTTAATAACTAAATTTAATTTTTGTATTTTTTCTTTAAGTTGTATTACTGACATATTTAAAATATTTGCTGTCTGTTTTATATCGTACATGTTTTTTTTAAGTAAATAAAATAAATATTTTTTTTCAAAACTATTTGTTGCTTCTTTTAGTGAGTTAAATTTTGTAAATGTTTGTTCTTCTATAAAATCTAATTTTTTTTCTTCTATATATTTTGTTAAATCCAAATCATCAATAATTTTATCATTTTCTTTTGTTGCTTTTACGATATATAAAATTAAATTTTTGAGCTCTGTAACGTTACCGGTCCAATCATGATTTCTTAATATTCTTATTGCTTTTGTATCAAATATTATTGATTTATTATTTGTTTTGTTATTTTCTTTTAAAAAATAATCGCATAACAATGGTATATCATAGCGTCTTTTGTTTAATGAAGGTACTTCTATGGGCGTTATATTCAATAAGTGAAAAAGAGCTCCATTAAATAGATTGTTTTTTACTAGAAAGTACAAGTCTTCAAGACTTGAAGCTATTAGTTTCTTTTGACTATTTTTATTTTGCTCCAAGTGTTTTAATAACAAATTTTGATTTTCAGGGCTTAGTTTATTTATGTGTTTTATGTATAAAATTGAGTTATCGCTTAAATAAAAATTATTTATAATATCTGTAATTTCTTTATTGTTAAAACTTGAACAATTTATGGTAATTAAATCAGCGTTTTTGAAAATACTGTTTTTGTGTAAATATTCAACAAATAAACTTTTTCCTGTTCCGTGTTCTCCATAAATTAATAGAGGATATAAAAGATCTTTAATTTGATTTATTTGTTGCAAAAGCTCTAAAAATAGATAGCTTTGGCCAATTATTTTTGGATTTGTATTGATACTTGAATTTTCTAAATTTAAATTTGTTTGATCGATATTTTTTTTATTATTTAAAAATTTTATTTTGGTTAAAATTTCGTCCAAGTTTAGAGGCTTTTCTATAAAATCCAGAGCACCCTTTTTAAGACATTCAATTGCTATGGATATATTTCCAAATCCTGAAATCATAATAACATTTATATTTGGATATTCTTTCTTAATTTGTTCTAACGTTTTTATTCCATTGCAATTAGGCATAAAAATATCCAATAATACTAAATCGGGAATGAGTTTTCCTATTAAATCAATACTTTTATTGCCATCATTAAGTGTTTCAACTTGATAACCTTCATCGGATAAAATATCACTTAAGCTTTTTAATATTGGCTGTTCATCATCAATAACAAGTATTAGTGGTGAATTATTCATGCTAATATACCTTTGTAATTGGTCCTTCTTCTAAGCCACGTATAAATTGATAAATATATGGATTTTGACAATCCCAAATATTTTCAGTAGGTCCTGTATAAATTATTTTTCCTTCATGTAACATTGCAACTGTTTTTGCATATTTAAATATTTCAATATCATGAGATATGACAATTGTTGTTGCATTTAAATCTTCATGTGTTTTTTTAATCAATTCATGAATAAGTTTTACAGTAATTGGATCCAGTCCAGTAGTTGGTTCATCATAAATCAATATTTGAGGGCTAAGCATTAGAGTTCTTGCCAATCCAACTCTTTTTTTCATACCGCCTGAAAGTTCAGCAGGATATTTATATAAAACATCTTCACTCAAACCCACACTTTTTAATCTTTTAATTACTTCAGGCATAACTTGATCCGGCGGATAGTCATTTTCAAGTAATGTTATACCTATGTTTTCAAATACATTTAGAGAGTCCAATAAAGCTGCAAACTGAAAAACATAACCGCATTTTTTGTAAACTTCTTGTAATTCTATTTTT
This sequence comes from candidate division TM6 bacterium UASB340, assembly GCA_001468925.1. Classification (GTDB taxonomy): domain Bacteria; phylum Babelota; class Babeliae; order Babelales; family UASB340; genus UASB340. The sequence goes on from LDIX01000008.1 coordinate 66,946, forward strand.
GTTAATTCAGAAATATTTTGGCCATCTATTATAATTTCGCCTGCATCAGGTTTTATTAGCCCTATTATTTGTTTTAGTAGGACAGATTTTCCCTCACCTGATCTACCAATTATGGCTAAAAAATCGTTATTATTAATTTTAAGATCCAGCCCTCTGGTTATTTTTTTATCACCAAATGATTTTGTTAAATTTTTTATTTCTATCATATTTTCACCATTAAAACATAAGCGCTGTTAATATATAATCTGCAATAAATATTATAACGTTTGCAAGAACAACGCTTTGTGTGGTTGAAATACCAACGCCTTTAGCTCCTCCGGTTGTTGTGTAGCCTTTATAAGTGCTCACTAGAGAAAGTAGTAAACCAAAAAATATTGCTTTGATTAGTCCATTTGTTATATCGGAAAATACAACACTTTCTCTGATTGCCTCTGTATACATTTCAGAACTAATGCCAAGAACATAAACAGACATAAAATAACCGGCTAGTATTCCACAAAGAGAACAAAATATAGATAAAAAAGGTATTATAATAGTTGATGCAAATATTCTTGGAACAATCAGATATTGCTTTACATCTATACAAAGAGTTTGTAATGCGTCAATTTGTTCAGTTATTCGCATAGTTCCTATTTCTGCTGTCATTGCAGATCCGGCTCGGCCAATTACCATTATTGCTGTAAGTACCGGACCAAATTCTCTAACCATAGCTATAAATATAATCGGTCCTATAAATCTTTCAGCACCAAATCTGTGCAGTCCTACATATGATTGAAAAGCTAACACGGCACCAACTGTAATTCCAATTAGTACAACGACGCCAATAGAACCTATTCCTATGCATGACATTTGATAAAAAGTTTTTTTAATTTTTAATTTTGTAGTGAATAATGTGACCAAAGATTCGTAAAAAAACAATCCAATTTTTCCGGCTTTATTGCAAACTTCAATAACAACCGTTCCTATAAAATTAATAATATCTATTACCACTATGACACCTTACTATTTTTTTTATCCTAAAAAGTACAATTGGTTGGTTTATATATTTTTATTATTTAAACCAACCAATTTCAATTAATTTAATATTTTATTATTTTGTGTCATTTTCAGAAGGTTTTGTATTATTTTCTTGAGAACTTGTTTGAGCCTGATTTGTTGTAAAATGACTAAGTCTTGATTTTGCTGTTTCTTTTGTTTTTAAAATACTAAGTCCAAGTGCTCCGAATATAAATATCGCTCCCATTATCCATGTAAGCTTTTCAAAAAAACTTTGTCCGCCGGAACCACCAAATAACATTTGTCCTCCGCCGCCAAGTCCGCCAAGGCCCATATCGCCTTTACCTTGTTGAATTAATATAAACAATGCTAAGAATAAGCTTAGTATAACGAATAATACTATTAAAAAAGTTGTCATTTTGGCCTTTCATTTGTTAAAAAATTAGTTACTAGTCTACATCAAATGCCATATTTTACTATTTTTTCGAATTCTTGGAAATCCAAACTCGATTTTCCTATTAAAAAACCATTTATATTTTTAATATTTTTTAAAAATTTTGCATTTTCGGCATTAACACTACCACCATATAAAAGAGTAAAAACTATTTTATTTCTAAGTCCGGAAAAATTTTTATGTAACCAAGAAAATATATTTTCCAAATAATCTTGATCCGGAATTATGCCTGAACCTATTGACCATACAGGTTCATACGCTATTAATAATTCAAGATGATTTAATTTATTATAAGAATTTTCCATTATTTTAAATATTGGATCCAATTGTTTTGTTAATACATCCAGAGTTTTGCCGGCTTTTTTTTCTTCAAGCTCTTCACCTATGCATAAAATTGGTGATATGCCAAAATCTATTAATCTTGAAAATTTATTTGCAATATCAATATTGGATTCTTTAAATTCGCGTCTAGTTTCCGAGTGGCCTATAATTGAGTATTTAATACCCAACTTATTAAAGCTTTCTACTGAAATTTGACCGGTAAAATTTCCATTTAAGTGTGTAGAACAATTTTGCGCACCAATGAAAATGTCTGTTGATTTAAATATTTGATTGATTGAGTTTAAACTTAAAAAAGACGGACATAAAATAATTTTATTTTCTGAATTAGTCAGCTTAATAAAATTATCATAATTTATTGTTGCAAATTTTAATTCTTCAATTGTATCCAAATACATTTTCCAATTTGATATAATTGTAAAATTTTTTTTCATTAAAATTATCATCTCCTTTTTTACTTTATGATTTTTTAGATGTATATTTTCATAAATTAATATTTTTAAATTTTATGATAACTTATTTATTGTTTTTTCCAATAGGTTAGGTAATGAGGTTGGTTGTGATTTTACAAAAAATTAAAAAAAGATTAATTATTTCATTTTTGATTTTGTTTTCGTTCAGTTTAAATGCTTCTCATAATAACAGTAGATATTTTCCATTTTTAGAACGGCCTGCTGAATATATAACAAAAAGAACTTCTCATGTGACTCCTTCGTTATTTTTGACAAATGCGGCAACTGCTTTTGGTCGTGGCGGTGGAAATATTGGTATCCCGGAATTGTATGGAACGTATGATTTAAGAGATGTTATTTTTAGTTTAAAACAAGTTAATGGTTCAAATTATGTTAATCCAATAGAAAGAGAACGTGGACCAAATGATGCTTGGATAGATAAATCAATTAGATTTCAAGTTAATAGTAAAATAAGATCTATCGGTTTTTTATTAAATTATGAACAGTATGTAAAAATAAGCGGTCAAAATTTAAAATTGCCGGGAGTATCTCTGGGTGCATCGTTACCGTTAATGAACGTTGTTGCAAGTGACAATTTTTATTTTTTACCGGAACAATCTGATCCTCAGGTTCAAAATTTAAAAGATGGAGAACTTGATCAGTTAAATCGAATAAGAAGAATGACAAATGATGATCTTTCTGTGCAAAGTGGTGATTGGATAAAGGCTGGTCTTGGTGATTTGGATTTGCATGCAAGTTTAAATTATAATTGGGACCATAAATTACTTATGCGTAGTATAGATTTAAATTTTCGCTTAGGTGTTGTTATTCCTTCATCAGTATATGCAGATATAAACTATCCGGCATCGGTATCTTTTATGGGGGATGGGCATTGGACATCGTATTTTGATGTTATTCCTGAATTTGAATTAAAGCCTGATTGGAAAGTAGGATTGATTTTAGGTTTTATGTATCAACTTGATAACACAAAAATTTTTAGAATTCCGGTTTATCAAGAACCCGCACCATTTAGTGCATTAATAACAAATTTAAAAATTGATCCGGGTTTAACATTTAAAATTTCCCCATATTTTACTGCAGAAAATTTAACTGACGGTGTTGATTTTCAAGTGCGATATACTTATTTAAAACATAATAAAGATAAATGGATAGATGATAGAAGTGGAAATTTTGTAAAAAGCTATTTAAATCAAACTGTTGGCACGCAGCCATGGACAGGAAAAACATTAACTCAGGCGGATATCGATAATAATATTTCAACAAAAAAAGATTTAACAAAATGGACTATGCATTATATTTCTTTAGAGCTATTATATGATTCTAAAGAGGCTGGAAATAATTGGATTTTAGATCCAAAAATTTTTATAAATTACGATTACCAGTTTAGTGGAAATGGTTGTAGTAAAACTCATCAGTTTACATTAGGTATTCAAGCTCAGTTTTGATGGAGAAAAATTATGAAATTTTGGCCGGCGACTAAATTATTTAGTCTTTTTTCCAATGATCTTGCAATAGATCTTGGAACTGCAAATATTGTCATTTATGTCAGAAACCAGGGAGTTGTTCTTGACCAACCTTCCGTTGTTGCTGTAAAAACATCAACAAATGAAGTTTTAGCCGCGGGAAACAAGGCAAAAAAAATGTTAGGAAAGACTCCTGAAAGTATTGTTGCTTGCAGGCCTGTAAGAGATGGCGTTATTGCCAATTACGAACTTACGGAAAGCATGCTGCGTTATTTTATAAGTGAAGTCCATAACAATAGAAAAACATTGGTTCGTCCCAGAATGATTATTGGAGTTCCATCCGGAATTACACAAGTTGAACGACGTGCAGTAGAAGATTCTGCAAGACAGGCAGGTGCGCGAGAAGTTTATACAATTATGGAGCCGATGGCTGCTGCAATTGGTGCCGGGCTTCCTGTTGAAGAACCTGCCGGAAATATGATTGTTGATATTGGTGGTGGAACTACTGAAGTTGCAATTATATCTTTGAAAGACGTTGTTTTTAGTAAATCTGTTCGAGTTGGTGGCGACGAAATGGACAGGTCCATTGTTCAGTATGTAAAAAGAAAATATAATCTTTTGATTGGTGAAAGAACAGCTGAAGATATTAAGATTAAAATTGGTACGGCAGTTCTTACAGATGAACGAAAAAGAGAAGAAGTTAAGGGGCGCGACTTAATAACGGGTGTTCCTAAAACTGTAATTCTCTCTGATTCGGAAGTTTTTGAGGCATTGGCTGAACCAATATCAATTATTATTGAAGCTGTACATTCTGCGTTGGAAAATGCACCACCTGAATTATCATCTGATTTGGTTGACAGAGGTATTATGATGGCCGGTGGCGGATCTTTGCTTAAAAATTTAGATGTTTTAATATCTAAAGAAACCGGTTTGCCTGTAAAAGTTGCTGAAAATCCATTGTTATCGGTAGTACTTGGTGCTGGTAAAGTTTTAGATGCTTTAGATTTTTACCAAGAGGCTTTATTAAAATAGGTTTTGGATGTTGGGTTTTCGTTTTATATTGATTTTATTAACGCTTTCTTTATTTAGTTTTAATATTTATGCAAAAAAATATAATTCTAAAAAAGAAAGCGTTTCTGTTTTAGAACAAAAAAAAGAAAAAAGTGATAATGAATATAAATATGTAATATTTGATATAAGTAATGTATTTTGGGAAAAGACATTATATGAAATATTAATGTCATTGAAAAAAAAGATACATATCCCATTTAGTGGTTATGTGGATCTTTTAGAGTGTGGTGTTTCTTATGCTTTTGGTAATTTGGATGCAAAAAAAGGCTATGAAGTATTATTCAAGCATATGAAAAAAATGCCTAAAGTTGATGTGCAGACTAAATGTAATTTAATCTGGGAACAAGATTGCAAAAATTATATATATGAAGAAGCTGATAGGTTATTTAAAAAATATAAATCGGAGGGAAAGATTTTAATTGCAGTTGATGCAGGTATTTCTGAGCTTTACAATGAGTTTTTAAAAATTTATAAGTTTGATTATATTTTTGTTTCAAAAATGGAATATAAAGATGGTGTTTCTACAGGAAAACTTGATGGAGAGCCATGTTCTAATAAGTATAAATATGAAACGATTAAAAATCTTATAGAAAATAAATTACAAGGTTCTTTAAAAGACGCAATTTTTTATGCCAATAGTCATAATGATATACCATTATTGGAACATGTTGGAAAACCAATTACCGTGAATCCAAATAAGAAATTATTAAAAAAAGCAAAAAAAGAAAATTGGCCAATTATTGAATTTAAAAAACTTCTAAAAAGTAATTAATATTTTTGTATTTCTTCAAAATCATCAAAGTGATACTTTTTACCTTTAACCAAATGATAATTTTCGTGTCCTTTGCCTAAGATTGCAATAATACTATTTTTACTAGAAATTTTGGCAGCATTTTTTATAGCTTTGCTTCTATTTTTCAGAATAGTAATTTTACTTAAATCTTTTTTATCTATTCCTGTCAAAATTTGTTTGATTATTTCTTTTGGTTCTTCGAATCTTGGATTATCGTCTGTTATTATTACATGATCTGAGTATTTTACGGCAATATGGCCCATCATAGGTCTTTTGGCATTATCCCTGTCGCCGCCGCATCCAAAAACAGTAATTAAGTTTTTAGTTAATGGACGTAATGTTTTTAGAACCTCTTCCATTGAAGATGGGTTATGAGCATAATCAACAAATGCACGGGATTTATTTTTTAAAATATGCATTTGTAGTCTGCCTGGGACCCCCGGGAAAGTTTTTATTGCATTTAATATTTTTTTATCGTTTAATCCTAAATTTTTGCAAATTAAGTATGACATATAAAAATTATAAAGATTAAACTTACCCGGCATATGCTTTGGTACAAATTTTTTTATTAAATCAAAATTTTTGGAGCTTAATTTGTTTATATTTAGTTTGTTTTTAAATTTTTCAAAAGCTTTTTTACCCCAGATATTATCTGTGTTTATAACGGCGTAAGCGTTTTTTTTAAGCTGTTTAAATATTTTATTTTTTGCATTAAAATATTTTTCTATCGTTTTATAAAAATCCAAGTGTTCGTGTGCTAAATTTGTAAATCCTATGGCATCAAATTTTAAACCATATGTACGATTTAAGCTTAAAGCATGCGAAGAGACTTCCATGATTAAAAAGTCTATTTTTTGATTTTCGCATTCGGCTAAAAACATATGCAAAAAATCACTTTCGGGTGTTGTGTTTGTACTTTCAATCTGTTTATCTAAAATTTTATTTACTATTGTTCCAATAAGAGCTGTTTTAAAACCGTTTTGTCTTAATATATAATCGATTATATATGTTGTACTGGTTTTACCCTTAGTGCCGGTAATAGCTATTATTTTTAAATTTAATTTATTTGTTTTTAAAGCTTTAGCACTTAATGTAGCCAAAGCTTTTCGTGTATCTTTAACTTGTAAAAATTCTATGTTTTTTAATTTACATAAATTTATAATATCCGGATTTTTATCTTCGGTTACAATTTTTGTGGCACCTAAATCTATGGCTTTTGGTATAAATTTGTTACCATCGGTAGAAAAGCCTTTTATAGCTACATATGTCGAATTTTTGCCAACATGGTCGGTATGGCATGTTACCGGATATATTTTTTTTAGCATATAAATCTTTTTTAATATAAAAACATAAATTTTTAATGATTTTAATACAAGAATTAATATTAACTCTTTTTTAAAAAACACAATAATATAGCTAAATATTTTTATAATTTATTAAATTATTGATTTTTAAATATAAAAAATATTAAAATTATAAACGTCGCATTTATACATATTATGTTAAATCACTGAAGTCGCTGATCTAAACGTTATAATTTTTTGTGTTCTAAAATAATACATTTTGTTGAAAGTTGTATTAGCTCTAATTTTTTTAAAAAACAAAACCGAGTTACTAACAATTATGTGTGTAACTTTTTGAAAAACTTGAAAAGTATTGTATTTAACAAATTAAATTTCAAAATTAGACTTAAATAGTCTTTTCTATTTGAACTATTTTTAGAAAAATAGTTTGATTTGTTATTTTTGGTCTAATATTATTTATTACTTAGGCTTTTTTGTTGTTTTAATAATTTTTAATTATGTTCAGAAATAAATTATTTTTATTTTATTATTTTGCATAAATAAATTATCTTTTTGATGTTTTTTAAAAACTATATAAAATAGCTATTTCTAACTTATATTATGTTTATTTTTAACTTTTATTTTTGGATTTTACTATGGCAGATGAAAAAGATTTGAAAAACATTGAAAATGAAAAAATTTCGCCGGAAGAGCAAAAAGCTAAGCAAGAGGCTTTTATAAAAGAATTTATGGAAAAAAACACTAAAGAATTGGCGGTTCCGGCTATTTCTGAAAGTTATAAAAAAGAAGTTTATCTGATTGTTAATGAATTGGATAAAATTAAAAGAGAAGTTGAAGAAAAGATAACTTCTTTTGTGGATCTTTATAAAATAATAGAAAAAAAACTTGAGGAATTAAGTACTACTGGGCATGTTGAAATTAAAGAAGAAGATTATAAAAAATCAAAAGAGATTTTCATAAAATATGAAAATTTTTTGAATCAAATTTTAGGTGAACTTTTGGGTGAGCTTAGTTTTTATTCAAGTTTGATTGCTGAAAAACCTTTAGAGACTATTAGAGTATTAAAAGATGTTCCGGATGATGCATCTTTATATCTTTTGGAAAAATTAAAATCTACCAAAAAGTATATTAAAAATATGCTTAAAGATTTAAGAATGAGTTACTCAAGATATTTTGTTGGTTTTGAGGAACAGATTCGAAAATTGGACTATATGATTGCTTATTTAAAGGCATCCCATAGTAAAAAGTAGTTTTTAATAGGAGAGGGTTTATGAAGAAGCTATTGTTTTTTTTAATTTTAAACAGTTTTATATTGGCAAATCTCTGCTCTTACGAGAAACGCGCTGTATCTTTGTATGATGACGGAAATGTTGGCTGTTTGGTTAGAGAGTTAACAGTAAATGATAACCCTTCTCTTAATGTAATTGGTGACAAGTTTAGAATATTTGAAGTACTTGTTAAAAATAATTTTGATAAAAATATTTATCTTCCATTAAGTTATTATTATTTAAATTTTGTAAAAATGCCTGTTCCTCAAAGTAATATTTTTGCTCAATATTATAAAGAAATTAAAAATAATATAGATCTTAGAAAACTAATTTTTTATTATTCTTTAATAATTGTTTCATCTTATGTTATGAGTTTGTTGGCTATTGGAGATGCTACAAGTTTAAAAAATCTGTTGGATAATTTAATTTCAAATTTACCACTATATCTTTTGACAACAGCTGTTGTCGGTGGAGTTGCAGGATTTGTCGGATGGTTTTTTAGCCTAAAGCCATTAAATGATTCTTTGAATAATCTAAATTCTTTAAATAATTTAAAATCGGATACATTGAATTATGCCAATTATATAAAAGAAAATAATAGTTATTGTGTAAAGCCTGGGAATGAATTTAAAGATTACTTATTTGTGCCTATTAATAGCGAATTTGATTTGGGCGGCAGTTTAATTTATTTGATTGAATAATTTTATTTTTTTAAATAATAAGCTCTTATGTCTTTTGGTAATTTTTCTATAGAATATCTAAGCATAGTTCTAGGCATGATTTTGTAATAATTATCAAGAAAATTTTTTAAAATATTTATATCTCGTTTTCCCATTTCTCTGAGCATCCAGCCTACAGATTTATGTATAAGATCATGTTTATCCTGTAAAAGTATTTTTGAAATTTCTATTGTATCTAAATACTCAAAATTGCGAATAAATGTAAAAGTAGAAATTATAGATATTCTTTTTTCCCAAAGATCTTTTGATTTGGCTAGTTTATATAAAATTTCTCTATTTTTATTTAATAAAAAATTGCCAACAATTTTTGGAGCTGAAAGATCAACCAGATCCCAGTTATTTATATATTTTGTATTATCCAGATATAGATTATAGATATTTTCTTTTGTTCTTTCATAATTTTCTTTTTCAAATTTTTTTACAAGAATTAGTAAGGCTGTAAGCCTATGTTCATGAATTTTTGATCGAAGTAATTTAATTGTATCTTGTAAATTTAAATCAAAAAATTTTTTGACCAGCAATCTTTGTTGCGGTACGGTTATGCCTAAAAATATATCTCCATAACCGTATTCACCTTTGCCTGTTTTGAAAAATCTAGAAAGAATTTTTGCTTTTTCAGGATTTTGTATTTGTTCAAAATCTTTTATTAAATTTTTTAAATTAAAACTCATAATTATTGTGCAATCAGTATTGCCCTTGCAGGAGCTCCATCAGCCTCTTTTATCAATATTGGAAAACAGCACAAAATATATTCGTCTTCTATTACATCTTTCAATCTTAAACCCTCAATAATAGGAATTTCGTTTTCGAGTAATATTAGGTGTGTTGGATGTTCAGGCTGATTTCGTTCTATTCCAAGATAATCAAAGCCAAATGTTTTAATTTTTTTATTTGCGAGATATTGAGCTCCGGATTTATCTAAATAAACAAAATTTTCTGTAAAATTTATATTTTCGTGAAGAAAACTATTTTTTGTTTTAAGTATAATTATATCGTTTTCATTAATATTAAATTTCTCTAAATCTTTATCTGTTATTTTTTCTTTTATGTCACTTAAATCAAATACTTTGCATGGTCCATAAAATTTATTTAAATTCAACTGATCTAAAGATTTACCATGGTGTAAAAAATGTGAAGGCGCATCGATGTGTGTGCCTGTATGACTATGTATGGTAATTAATTTTTCTCTGACTTTGTCATGTTTAAAATCTGATGCTTGAATGATATTTATATATTTTTTATTTTTGTACTCAGTTATATTTTGAGTTATTGGCCAGCTTATATCTATAATTTCCATATCTATCTCCTATAATTATAGAGTATTATAAATTAATTTTTTCTTTAAGATAGCTGGGAATTATTATTGATGCAAAAAATATATTTTCATCAAATATACAATCTAATTTTTTTTAATACTATGTCCACCGAATTGATTTCTTAGCATTGCGACAACTTTTGTTCCGTAATTTCCGCCGTTCTCACGTGATTTTTTTCTTATATCCAGTGAATCTTTTAGTAGTTGCATATTAATTTTTTCTGCAATTGCTTCATCCAATGTCCATCGACCGGTTAGATTTTCGTCTATTGCGCCGGAAATATTTTTAAGTTCTTGATCTTTTTCAAATACATTTTTACAAAGTTCTAAAATCCAAGATCTTATTACAGATCCATTTATCCAAGTATCTGTAATTTTTTCTAAATCTAAATTTTTATAATTATTATTATTTTTTAAAAGATCAAAACCTTCGGCGTAACTTTGTAATAAACTATATTCTATGCCGTTATGTACCATTTTTACATAATGGCCTGCTCCGGTGCTACCCAAATAGTTATAGCCATTTTTTGTTGCAATAGCTTTAAAGATATGTTCTATTTTTTCGAATATTTTTTTATCGCCGCCTATCATTAGAGAATAACCGTTAAATTTTCCGGCAACTCCGCCTGAAGTTCCACAGTCTAAATAATTTATATTTTTTGTTTTTAATTTTAGATAAAGTTCCTGTGTATTTTTAAAGTGGCTATTGCCTCCATCTATAATAATCGATTCTTGTTGCATAAGATTTGATAATTTTAGTACAGTTTGGTTTGTTATCTCTCCTGCAGGTAGCATTAGCCAAATTGTATTTACTTTTTGGGCTAATTCTTCAAGCGTTTGTGCAAAATAAATATTATTTTTATATCTGTTTTTATTTTCGAAATCGTTCTCAAATATAATATTTATTATTTCGTTTTCATTGATATTTGGATCAAATGCTAAAATTTCGTAATTATTTTTTAATAATCTATAGGCAATTGAACTGCCCATTTTACCTAAACCTATAAGTCCTATTTTCATGATCTCCACCTTATTATTTTTTTATCAAGCAGTTTAAGTTCTTTTGGCCCGCTTGAATTTTTGGGATAATTAAATATTTTAAATTTATTTTTATTCATTTGATCAATAATTTTCCAAGAATATTCTATTTCATCCGATCTTACAAAAGCTGATTGATCTCCTTTGATAATATCTAAAATTAGATATTCATAAGCTTCAGGTGTATTTGGACCAAGCAAACATGAGTGACAAAAGTTCATTTGTACCGGTACTACATTATTTGCAGATTTTGGATCTTTGCTATTTAATTCAAGATAAAAGCCTTGATCCGGATTTATTTTTAATGTTAAATAATTTGAGTCTGTTGGACATCCTTGGGTAAGTAAACATTTAACCATTTTAAATTTTATATGAATACTGGTTTCTTTTTCATTCAGATATTTTCCAGTTTTTAAATAAAATGGTACATTTTTCCAACGGTTATTATTTATTTCTAATTTTAAGGCGGCAAATGTTTCTGTTTTTGAATTTGGATTTACACCATTTTCTTGTGTATACCCGTCATATTGACCTAAAATTGCATTTTTAAATTTAATATTTTTAAGAACTTTTGCCTTAGCATCTCTTATATATTTAGCTTCGAGTTTTTTAGGTTGCTCCATTGCTATTAAACTTAATATTTGTAGCATGTGATTTTGTACAACATCTTTTATTGCGCCGTATTTATCGTAAAAAGCGCCGCGCCCTTCTATGCCAATTTTCTCCTTTAAAATAATTTGAATGGAATCTATATTTTTATTATTCCATAGTGGTTCAAATATTCTGTTGGTAAATCTTACAAGAGCAATATTACTTACAAGTTCTT
>LDIX01000009.1 GCA_001468925.1 candidate division TM6 bacterium UASB340
AATCAAATTTTTTACTTCGCATTCTTTTAATTTCACCATGCTGTTTTTTAAATTTAAGTCTTTTTTCTATAGCACTTTTTGGAATTTTTGTTTTCATACGTTGCTTTGGAACATAAAGTGCTTTTTTAATTTCAAACGCAAGTCGTAAAAGTGCATTTTCTTTATTTTGTACTTGGCTTCTTGTTTCGCTGTTACTAATTACAAGATCGCCATCAATAGTTAATTTATTTTGCAAATTTTTAAGTAACAATTCTTTTTGCTCTTCAGTTAAAGAATTACTATTTTTAGGGTTCCAGCGAACTGTAATTTTTGTTTCAGTTTTATTTACATGTTGCCCTCCGGCTCCGCCGGATTTACTCGAACTTATATCAAGTTCATGTTCAGGGATTGTTATTCCGTTTTTAATAAATAGATTATCACTCATATATTCTCCAATATTTATTTAATTTACATGTTTATTATTTTTTATCTTTAAGTTCAAGATATTTAAATTCTTTACATAAAAGTTTTTAATTTGATACGGTTTATTCTAATTTAAACTAAATTTTATTTAAATAGTGGAGATTTAGTATCTATGAATGAAAAACTTTTAAAATTTGCAACAATGGAAATTTCAAATATATTTTCAATTCTTAATTCGTCTAAAGATGGATTATCAGAGCGTGAAGCGAAGAAACGTTTTTATAAATATGGCCCAAATATTTTAGTAGATAAACAAAAATTCAATATTTTTTTTGAATTTATTTCTCATTTTGTAAACCCTTTAATAATAATTCTTTTTATTGCTGCCGGCATATCTTTTTTTTTAGGAAATATTACGGATGCAATAATTATAATATGCATGATATTTTTAGGTATAATTCTTGATTTTTTTCAAGAATATAGTGCCGATAAAGTTGTTAAAAAACTTATTGAATCGGTTCAAACAACAACTTTGGTTGCAAGAAACGGTAAGCAAGTTGAGATTCCGGTTGCAAGTGTTGTTGTGGGTGATATCGTTTTTTTAAGTTCCGGAGACATGGTTCCTGCAGATGCAAGAATAATTGAAACCAATAGTTTTTTTGTTGATCAGTCCGCATTGACCGGTGAATCTTTTCCTGAAGAAAAATTAAACATTAAATTAAAAGCTCAATCTGATCATGTATTTAAATTGAATAATATAATTTTTAGAGGAACTAACGTTGTCAGTGGTAGTTGCATAGCCATTGTAATAAATACCGGAAAAGATACTGAATTTGGCAAAATAGCTTTAAATTTATCAAATAATTATTCAAAAAGTGATTTTGAAAAAGGAATAAATAATTTTGGATTTTTTTTAATGAAAATAATTTTTGGGCTTGTATTATTTACTTTTTTAATAAATTCAATTTTAAAACATGATTATTTAATTTCATTTCTTTTTGCCGTAACAATTGCTGTTGGAATTACTCCGGAACTTTTGCCTATGATATTATCAATTACCATGGCATTTGGTTCAAAAAAAATGGCTAAAAGTGGCGTTATCGTTAAAAGACTTTCATCGATTCCGAATTTTGGAAGTATGGATGTTTTATGCACGGATAAAACCGGGACATTAACGGAAAATAAAATTGAAATTGTAAAATATACGGACTATTTGGGCAAAACTGACGAACAGGTACTTTTTTTTGCATATTTAAATAGTACTTTTCAGACAGGAATCAAAAATCCTTTGGATTTGGCTATAGAATCTTACAGAAAAATTGATATAAAGGGATATGAAAAAGTTGAAGAGATTCCATATGATTTTTATCGAAAGAGATTGAGCGTTATTGTAAAACATAAAGACAAAATTTTACTTATCACAAAAGGTGCACCGGAAGAAATTTTTAAGTGTTGCAACTACTGTATGAATAATGGTGCTGTAATTACTTTTGATCGGCAAATAAAACAAGATGCAAAAAACATATTTGAACAATTTAGTAAAGATGGATTTCGTGTTTTAGCCGTAGCTCAAAAACGGGTTGATTTTAAAGATAGATATGACTCAACAGACGAAAACGAAATGATTTTTAATGGCTTTATTTTACTAATGGATCCACCAAAAAAGGATGTAAAAAATGTATTAAAAGAACTTTTAGGTTTTGGCGTTGAAACGAAAATTATTACGGGAGACAATGAGCTTGTTACAAAAAAAATTTGTGATGAAGTTGGATTACAAATAAAATCAATTATTCTTGGTTTTGATTTGAATAAATTTACCGATGATGCATTAATTGCAAATGTTAATGATGTTACTATTTTTGCCAGGTGCTCACCTGATGAAAAAACAAGAATTATAAAAGCAATAAAAGCAAATAATCGAGTTGTTGGATATTTAGGCGATGGAATTAATGATGCCCCGGCGCTTAAAGCAGCAGATGTTGGAATATCTGTAAATAATGCGGTTGACGTTGCAAAAGAAGCCGCAGGGATTGTTTTGATGCATAAAAATTTATCCGTAATTAAAGATGGAATTATTGAGGGTAGAAAAACATTTGGCAATACTATGAAATATATAATGGTAACGTTGAGCTCTAATTTTGGAAATATGCTTAGCGCTGCAGGAGCTGTAGTTTTTTTACCATTTTTGCCAATGTTGCCAATTCAAATATTGCTTAATAATTTGATTTATGATTTTTCAGAGGTTTCTATTCCTTTGGATAATATTGATGATGATTGGATAAAAAGACCAAAACGTTGGAATATTTCTTTTATCAAAAAGTTTATGGCTGTATTTGGTATTGTAAGTTCTATTTTTGATTTTTTTACATTTTATTTCTTATTTTATGTTTTACATGTATCGCAAGGCGTTTTTCAAACAGCTTGGTTTATGGAATCATTGGCTACACAGATTTTAGTTTTTCATGTGATAAGAACTAAAAAATTACCAATATTGAAAAGTAGAGCGAGTCTTATTTTATTTTTTAATAGTTTTATATGTATTTTAATTGGTTGGCTTATTCCATTTACATGGTTTGGCAAAAAGTTTAAATTTGAAAAACTTTCATTAAATATAATTTTAATAATTATATTTATAGCATTTTTGTATTTAATTATTGCAGAAATTACCAAAAGATTTTTTTATAAAAAATTTGATTTTTAGTTTTATTTAAATACTCGTATTTCAAATACTTGTACTGCGATAATAATCAAAAATTAATTTGGATACACGTGCTATGGCTGCAGACTGATGTGGTTTTTGAGATTTATTTGTAAAAATTGCAATGGCAATGTGCCCTTTATTGCCGGGCAATTCAATAATTCCTGCGTCAGAAATTATACTATCCATGGTGCCGGTTTTATGCCAAACTTTGGTGTTTTTTGGCAATAATCTAGGTATACGCATTTTCCCCCATTTCAAATTGCCCATACTTTTTAGTAAAAAATTTGTTGAATTATTACTGATAAGTTTTTTGCTGTAAAATTTATCAAGCAAATTTACCATATCAATAGGTGTGGTTGTATCTTGTTTATCGTTATAAAATTTTTTTAGAGCTGTCGTTCTATTTCTTTTACTTACACTATTTAAAAGCATCAAATCTCTATTAATTGAACAATTGTATTCATCATTCAAATTTTTTATTCCGGAATAATCTGCAATCATTTTTAATACAGATCTACTTATTTTTATTTTATAAAAATCATTATCAATTAACCAATTGGTAACGACTGCCGGACCTCCAACCGTTTTTAAAATTAAGTCTGATGCGGCGTTATCACTTTTTTCTATCATTAATTGAATAAGTTTTGATATTGAATAACTACGACCTGCTTTTATGTGACAACCGCGTCTTAAATTGTATTGATTTACTTTAATTTTATTTGTTAAATTTAATTTTTTGTTATCCACAAGGTGTAAGCAATAGATTGCAATTGGTAACTTATATGTACTTGCCATAGGAAAACTTAAATCTGCATTAAATTCAAAATGCCTTTTACTTTCGATGTGCTTTGCTGCCACGCCAATGTATCCCGGACTTAAAGTTTTACTTATATTTTCTATTCTTTTTCTTAAAATTTCGTAACCAACTTGTTTTTTTACTCTGATTATTTTCAAAATTGCTGCAGATGGAATTTTTTGTGTTCCATAAAAGTGTGGATAAAAATCACCGGTTCCATTATTTTGTTCTACTCTTAATTCAGAGCCATTATCAATTAAAATTTTGGGATCAATTTCTAAAATTAATATATATGGAATATTTTGGAAAAATTTTTTTAAAGTATTTTCAACTTGATTTCCAAACGATGTATGCATAAAACCTGATTTTAAATCAAGCGGTGAAATTTTTATGCAATCTAAAGTTTCATTTGGTTTAAAATCTTGCGCCGGAATAATTTTATAAATTTTTTCGGGACTACAAGCTTTTGAAATAGGTATGAAGTTTGGTTTTATTTTTAATACGGATAAACATAACAATATCCCAAAACTGAAAATTAACTTTTTCATTTACTACCTATTATTTTAAAATATTATTTTTATTTAAAAATAATTATATATATTGTTTTTGAATCTGCAAATAAACGAATTTGGGCTAAAAGTTAATTTTAATTCTATTTTATATTTGTTTTATTTTACAAATAAATCATCTTCAATATATTTTGCTAGAGTAATTTCTGTAAGCTCCGGATAAAATTCTTTTTGTTGATTTATTGCCATTTGCAAAGGTGTAAATCCCATTTTATTTTTGAGATCTTTTTTTGCTCCGTGCCTTATAAGTCTTTGTATGATATTTATATAATCTTGTAATTTGTCAGGATTACATTCTTTATAATCTTCAATTTTTGATGGGTATAACCATGTTTCACCCAATCCTGCTAAATGTAATGCCGAGTTACCATCTTCATCTATAAGATTTGCATTGGCACAATTTGAAAGAAGGCATTCGACGGCTTCTTTATTTCCATCTAGAGCGGCAATGTGTAGCGGTATGTTTGTACCATACCCATCAACATTGGCTCCAAGTTCTATTAAAACAGAAATGATTTCAGGTAGATTGCGTTCAGCTGCCCACCACAGCGCAGTTCTTCCCTCGCTGTCTGGAAGATTAACGTTGGCTCCTGATTTAATAAGGGATTTTACTTGCTCAATTTGCGTGATTTTGCATTCTTCAAAAATCGCAAGAAAGGCGTTTAATGCATCTTCTTTTCCATATTGATCTGCACTCCAAGTTACCATTATAGGATCAATATTATCTCCTTTATGATAAGCTTTACCGCAAAAGGATTCACCTTTAGCCTCGGTCCAACAGTAAACAGCATTTTTTATTGCCTGTATATAAGTTGGAGCTAAACTAAGTTCTTCATCAATAATAACATTATGCAAAGGGGAATAACCATCTTCATCCAGTGTATTCAGTTCACTTGGTGACAGAATTTGACTTGGTAAATTGTTTTTTTCTTCGCTTAATAATGGTGCTGTTCCATTGTTTGCGAAAATATTGAAAATTAGTGAAAAAGATAGAAATATCTTAAATATTTTTTTATTCATAAAATAACCTCATTAAAATACATATAAATTCTATTTTAATTATGCCAATATATTTTGATTAAACAAATGGGTTTCTTGTGAATTATTTGCGTTTATTTCAAGAAATTAAAAAGCAGCTTTTTTGAGTGAAGAATAGTCAATTTTTTGGTCGTTTTTTAAAAAATCTTGCCAATCTGTGATTAATAATAGGTTTGGATAAACAATTTTATTTTTTAATTCTTCTTGAGAATACCAATTTACCTCTGTGATGCCCTCGTTTATAGCATCTTGAGTCTTTGTTATATTGCCACCAATAAAATTGCACAAAAACCATAATTTTAGTAAACGATGCTTGCTGGAAAGAAGATCTTCAACGTATAATAATTTTTCTACTTTTACATTAACTCCTGTTTCCTCAAATACTTCTCTAATTAACGCATCTTCAAGTGATTCATTTATGTTTGCTGCACCACCCGGGCCAACAAAAACAGTATTTCCATTTATATTTTCATATCTTACCAGTAAAATTTTGTTATCTTTTAAAATTATTCCACCGGCTGCAATTCTGTATTGTTGCATATTTGCAAATCTTTCTTTTTAGTTTTTTTTAAACAATAATGGGCTAATAATAATTCCAATAATTATTCCATAGGTTATTGTGTAATGAAAAACTTGTGGTGGTAAGATGGAATAATTAAATGGAGTATTCAAAAAATAACATTTTAATTCAAATGATAATACGTAAAAAGCATATGCGATTAAAGCTTTTATAAAATTTAGTTTTACTGATTTTAAATATTCTAATTTTTTCATATTAAATTTATTTATTGATTCGTAATATTAAAAAATTTTAAAGATTCTATCTTAAAGCTAATTTTATTAAATGTACATTTTTAATAATCTAATTTTACAGAACTGGGTCTTTAATTTTTTGGATAATTGCTTTTGCATCTAATTTTTTAATTATTTTATTCGTTAACGTGAAATTGGTCTATCTTTTAATAAATTCATTTTAATTATTTTAGCAATTACTTTATTAATGCTGAGCTTTATGCCATCAATAATGCTCTGGTTTTGTGTATTTTTTTTGAAGTCTAGGTTGGATATTGCAGAGTTGATAGCTCTGTCTATGTCATCAAGAGATAAATCTTTTTCACTTAAACGGTCGATAATATTAGTTTTGGTTATAATTGCATTAAGGTTCTTGTATTGTAAAAACAATTTAATTAATGTTTTTGAATTTGGCATTGATACGATAATATCATCAGTAGTAAAGTCAGTAGGAAGATTTTTAGAATCCATTGCAGAAATTGTTGTATTAAATGTCATTATTAAAATTAATATAGAGAATATTTTTAGCATATCATTTCTTTTCGTTTTTTGTTTTGGCGCGATAAATTTTAATAAACGTAAGAGAAATAATATCAAACTTGATTTAACTTGCAAGTAAGTAAATATTTTTCTGGCTTGGCATCTGAAGTTACAAGTGTAGGGTAGAATATAGTGAAGTCTTTACAGCTAGCATTACGAAGCTAAATAAATAAAAAACGAGACTTTTTATATTTTAATGTATTAGCATCATCTATAATTATTATAATAATATCACATTATTTAGAGGAGATGTAAGTATGGCATTTAGTGTAAAATCCAAAAAAAGTGGAAAAACATATTTTCTACATTCAAAGGAAGTTAAACTCAAGGGTGATCGTAAACAAAATATCTATTACTTTGCGGGCGAAGCGGGGAGTAATGTTCTTGCGGCACTTCCTGCAGGATATGAGGTTGTGGAAAATGAGCGAACAGGACTTCCTATGTTAAGGAAAAATAAATAGATTAATAATTTAAAAAACTGTCATGCCAGCCATAGCTCCGCAGGAGCGGCGGCTGGTGTACCTTACTTTACACATTTAGAACTAAGGCTATAGATTTTAGTTTTGATTTACAAGACCGATACATATAAAAGCTTATTTTTAAAAACAAAGTTAGACAATATTAGCAAATAATAAAAAGAAGAAATGCGATTAAGTGTAATTATTAATCTATCTGATTAATGTATTTTTTTGCAAAATTTACAATATTTTCGTTATTAATACCATTATTTGATAAAGACATCGGATATGACAATGAAATAGGACAATAACCAAAAATAATAGACACAACTATTCCCATTTTTCCACCCAAAGAAGCCTTCCTCAATAAGCTAAAAATACTCTTAACTCTGATCCCTATTAATTTAAAATCAGGGCTTCGCTTAGTTGAATATAATTCAAATTCTTTAATATTCTTCCATACAATAAAGCCGTATCCTTTAATAAAAACTCCATTTTTATTAATAATCGCCAAAGGTGAAGGGTTATTCATATAAAAATAAAGTTGAACTATTACTATTAAAAGTAATAAAATTAATAAAATTAAAAGAAAATTAATAAAAGGAATAATATAAAATTCCAAGAAAAAAGGTATTTGAAAATTTACAATTAAATAAAAAAAAGAAAACATACTTATCAATAATATTATCGGTAAAAACATTATAAATATAAGATATTTAATCGACTCTTTATCAAAGGGTATAACAATTTCTTCGTTATTCATACTTATACTCATTCTTTAAATATTAAAGTTGCTTTCTACTATTACTTTAGTAAAAAGCAACTTAATTTATTAAAACAGGCTTATTGATCTGCTCGGATCGTCAAAGCTGGTGCGCCTAGCAGGACTCGAACCTGCGGCCTAGCATTTAGGAAACGCTCGCTCTATCCACCTGAGCTATAGGCGCAATATGACTTTATATCTCTATTTGCCCGTCCGCCATAGCTTTAGCGACGGCGGAAGCTATAGGCGCTTGATTTGTTATTAAAGTCTGGTGTTAGCCATACGAAGCCTTGGCGAAGTATGGTGCGCCCGGCAGGATTTGAACCTGCAACCTTCGGATTCGAAGTCCGCGACTCTATCCAATTGAGCTACGGGCGCGATTAGTATATAATATTTCTAACAGATAATTATGTAAATAGCTAGATTGATAGTTAAAAATATTATTGTGATAATATATGGACGAATTATTAGATTTGGTAGATCAGGATGATAATGTTATTGGTAAAATGTGGCGGTCTGAAGTTTATGCAAAAGGGCTTTCAAACTTTAGAGCAATAAATGCTTTTTTAAAAAATTCTCAAGGCGAAATTTGGATACCATTGCGTGTTGCTACCAAAAAATTATTCCCATTACACTTAGATATGAGTGTTGGTGGACATGTAAGTAGTGGTGAATCTTATGATCAATCTTTTAAAAGAGAGCTTTTGGAAGAATTAAATATAGATTTAACACAAGTTGTTTATAGAAAAATAGGATTATTTGTGCCACATAAGCATAACGTTTCTGCCTTTCAGACTGTTTATGAAATAGATTACGACAAAGATCCTGATTTTAATAAAAACGATTTTATTGAGGGACATTGGATGTTACCTGAGCAAGTTATAAAATTAATTGCATCCGGTAAAAAAGCAAAAAGTGATTTGCCTAAATTATTAAGATTGATTTACGGTGTTTAGGCTTTGAAAACTGTCATTTATAATCTCTTGGCTTGTGATCAAACAATTTTCAAGCTCTTCAATTTTTACCAACGGTTCTACATTTACTTTGTAATATAAATCTTGCTTTTCTATATTTGTGATTTTACCAAGACAAAATCCTTCAGGATAAACCAATCCCTTACCGCTTGATATTACAAAATCTTCGAGTTCAAGCTCTGATAAATGTGAAACAAAACTGAAATTTAGCTTATTAATATCGTTTGAGCCTTCTACGATTCCATTTGAGTGAGTTTTATTGCTGTAAGCACTAATTTTATTTTTTTTATCAGTTATTAAAGTTATTTTACTGTGCCATTTTGATACGTCTGAAATTTTTCCGATAATTTGAAATTTGTATATTGCTACCATGTCTTTTTCTATACCGTGATTTTTACCTTTATTTATTAAAAAATATTGTTCTGCGTGTGAAATATTTTTTAAAATTATATTTGCAAAAACAACATTTTCTAAAGCATAACGTTTTTTAAAATCAAGAAGGTCTTTACTTTTTTCATCAAAATTTATTAAAGATTTTAATTCAATATTTTCTTGTAAAAGTTTTTCATTGTCTTCTCTTAATATTATGTTATCTGAAAGAAGTTGTGCGTAATTTTTTTTTCGTAAAGCTGCAGCTTCTAATGGTTTGACAATTTTATTGCAAACAACTAGAAATGGATAAGAGACATTAGAAATAAAATTTTCCAAACCGGATCTTTTTTGAGTTATTATTTTATATATTAAAATAATCGAAAATAAAATTATTATAATTTTGAAAAAATTATTTTTGTTTATTTTTCTACTAAATCTCTTTTTCATTTTTTTTATTTTATTTTTTTAAATTGTTTAAAATATTTTCTATCTCTTGTTCACTTTGCGCTAAAACTAAACTATTTCTTATTTTAGCTGCATCGTGTATTTCTCTAACGTAAAACGGTAGATGTTTTTTTACAGCATTAAATCCATGATGTAATCCATAATATTTAGAATTAAGTTTTAAGTGCTTTATTGCAATGTCAAGCTTTTCATTTTCTGAAACTTCAAAAGGTTCATTTGTGAGTGTACATAAGATTTGCTTAATTTTCCATGGTTCACCATAAAAAGCTCTGCCAATCATAAAGCCATCAACGCCGGTTAATTCATATGTTTTTATTACAGTCTGAGCATCTATGATATTTCCTGAAAAAATTACCGGAATTTTAATTGCTTGTTTAATTTTTCTAACAATATCAAAATCCAGTTCACCGGTAAAACCTTGCGATTTTAATCTTGGATGAATAATTATTCCATCTACACCAAGGTCTTCACTTATTTTTGCAACATCAAGTCCATTTTTTTCATTATAACCGGCTCTAATTTTTATTGTTACCGGAATTTTTCCATTAACTTTTGTTACTAAAATTTTTATAAGTTCTTTTAATAATGGAATATTCGCCATAAGCGCTGCTCCGGAGCCGGCATCAATAATTTTTCTTGCCGGACAACCGGAATTTAGATTTATCATTTCAAAATCTTGTTCTAAAATTTTTTCTATTGCCGCTTCAACAAAGTTTGTAGAGTTTGCTGAAATTTGAAAACAAATAGGGTGTTCTATTTTTTGAATATTAAATTCATCTGTGATTTTTGCATTTGCCACAGATGCTACATGTCGCATTTGTCCAAAAAGTAGTTCATTGGGTGAATAGATTCTTATTAATTGTCGCATTGGTGAATCTAAAAAACCGTCTATTGGTGCAGACATAAATCTTGGAACTTTTAGATTTTTAAAATTTATAGATTCAGTCCAAAATGTTTTTTGCATTTATTCAAATCCCGCAGGGTTTTTAGTGTGATAATCTGTACTTTGTTCAAATGCATATGCAACCTGATAGATCAAACTTTCAGACAATCTTGGTCCTATAAACTGAAAACCTATTGGTAAATTTTCTTTTGAAAATCCACATGGAAGTGAAAGCGCGGGATTACCTGTAATATTTGTAGGAACTGTAAAATAGTCAGCCATCTGTGTTTTAAATGGATCAGCACTTTCTTGGCCGATTTTAAACGGTAGAGTTGGAACTGTAGGACTTATTAAAAGATCTACAGAATTAAAAATATTTTCAAAATCTTGTCTTAATAAAGATCTGGCAATATCGGCTTTATTGTAAAATGTATTTTTATGATCGGCAGATAAAACATAATTTCCAGTTAATATTCTTCTTTTAACTTCTATGCCAAATCCGGCCCCGCGTGTATTTAGATATAGGTCTTTTAATTCTTGAGCACTTTTGTCTCTTGAACCGTATAAAGTTCCATCAAATCTTGCCAAATTTGATGCAGCTTCTGCGCGAGTGATTATAAAATAAACTGAAATGCCATATTTTAAATTTGGTAATGTTACATATTCAATTTTTGCGCCTAATTTTTCGAGTTGATTTATTGCATTTTCAAATCCGGATAAAACTTGAGAGTCAACACTTTTTGAATTCAAAGAATCTTTTATTACACCAATTTTTAAATTTTTAGGTAATTTACCGGTCAAATTTTGCGTAAAATCTTCGGGCTTTCTGGCAAGTGTAGTTGAATCTTTAGGGTCCTGCCCCATTATTATAGATGATATAAGAGCATTATCATAAACGGTTTTAGTTAAAGGGCCAACCTGATCGTTTGAAGATGCAAAAGCAATAACTCCGTATCTTGAAAATGTGCCATATGTTGGGTATAAACCAACCAGGCCACAAAATGCTGCAGGTTGTCGAACTGAACCACCGGTTTCCGATCCCAGTGCCCATGGAACAAGCCCTGCGCAAACAGCAGCAGCTGAGCCGGAGCTGGATCCTCCGGGAACTAAGTCTAAATTCCAGGGGTTTTTAGACATTCCAAATGCTGAAAATTCTCCTGAATTTCCCATGGCAAATTCATCCATATTTGCAGTTGCTAAAATTTGTGCACCGCTATTTTTTAATTTTTCGGTAACGGTAGCATCATAGGGGCTTGTATAATTTTTTAAAATATTAGACCCACAGGTAATTTTTTTGTCTTTTTGAGAAATATTACTTTTTAATATTCCCGGTATACCGACTAGTAAGTGTTTATTATCAATATTAATATTTTCTAAATTATTTGGTTCAAAAATATCTATGGTTGCATTTAATTTATCTTTATATTTTTTTAATCTATTTAAATAAAAACTAATAGATTCTGATGGATTAATTTCTTTTTTGTTTAACTTTTCTTTTAATTCTTTTATCGTTAAGAATGGTTTCATATGTTACAAGCCTTTTATTTTTTATTTTAATATTTTAGGAACAACGAAAAAATAGTTTTTTTCTTCCGGTGCTTGGCTTAAAATAGCACTGGAATTAGTGCTTTGAGCAATGTCGTCTCTTAAAATATTTATATTTTTGGTATTTTTTGACTCTGCATTTATTTTTATTTCGTCCAAATCTTTTGTGTATTCTAAGACTTTTGTTATTTGATTTAATAGTTCATCAAGTTCTTTATCATTGACTTTCAAAGCTGAGAGTGTTGCTATTTTTTGTAATTCTTTTTTATCTAGATTGATCATTTATTCCCCTATTTAAATTTCTTTGTGTTGCCACTTTGCTGATTTTATTCTTTTTAAGAAAAATAATCCCATAATTCCGTTATTAATATAAAATGATCCGTAAATTAGCACAAATTTTAAAACTTGATTTTCAATATTCATATGAGAAATAAGTGTAACTACCGGTGTAAAAAACAATAAACATGAAAAAAATCTAACTTTCATAACGCTTGTTACGTCTCCGGCGCCTCTTAAGGCTCCGGCTAAAATAAGTTGAACGAAGTCAAAAACAACCAAAATACTTATAAAAACAAGTGCGGGTGCAGCTAAATCTGTAAATTTATTCTTATGGTCGAATATTTGTACAAATTTTTCTGCATAAATGCATAATACCGATAGTGTTATTGCAAGCATTGTTGCGGCTAAAATCATAACTTTTTTAATATTATTCTTTGCACCATCGTAATCTTTTGCACCAAGTCTATTACTTACTAAAAAGGTTATTACTGAGGCAAAACCGATTGCAGGCAAAAACGCAAAACGTTCAAGATCTCTTATACATCCATAAGATGCCATGGCATATTTACCTAGAGGAGCTATGGCTTTTGCCAGTAATACATAAGATCCGGCAAGTGAACCCTTATCAAGCATTATTGGTAGACTTAATTTTATGATTTTTAGGAATTTTTCTTTGCTAAAATAGTTAAAAAACATTTGTGCAAAATATTTTTTATATTCTTTTTTATTAATTATGTAAAAAAATGCAATTGTTATCATTACAATATATTGAAATATTGTTGCATATGCAGAGCCATCCAACCCCATTTGTTTAAAGCCAAATTTACCAAGAACGAGTGTGTAATCAAGTAATACAAAAACTATATTACCAATCATATATATAACCATTGGCGCTTTTGTATTTTTTACAGCACGCATGAATGCAAAGAATCCTAATGATACAAAAATCAATAGAACAGACATAGATTTTAGTCTTAAAAATGGAAGCCCCTGTAAAATCATTTTAGATGATAGCCCCATAAATTGTAAAATTGGAGCCGAACCGAAAAATATTAGAAAAAAGAATGTAAGTCCTATAAGAGTTGTTGTCCAGAATGTTGAGCCAAAATCATGCCCGCATTCTTCATATTCTTGTGCACCATTATGTCTACCCATTATTGCTATTGCTGCAACAGGAATAGCTTCGGCTAATTTTATTAAAAAAGCTAAAAAATTATTTACCATTCCGAGTGTTCCATAGGTTGTTGTTGATTCTAAGCTTGAAATTATGTAAGAATCTATTATTGGGGGAAGAGATATTAACATGGCATTTGAAATCATTTCAGGAAGCCAGTAAGAAAGAATATCTTTTACTGAATCGCCACTCTTTAATATTTTGTTTATTTGTTCTTTCATAACTATTCCTCTTATGGTAATTTTATACAATAATCTACAATAAGGTGTAATGGTTTACTCTAAAGGAAAAGTATGATCTTTGCAACCCTGCGAATTTTTGCGATTTTGTTTTTTAAATGTGTGGGACTTATTACATACACTTTTTCAAATAAAAGAAAAAGTATCGCAATAAAAAATATTAATGCATGTTTTGTACCAAAAAATAGTTTTGATATTAAAAAAAACAGAAAAACGATTAGAAAGAGTTTTGTGTTATTAGGTCAGTCTCTAGCCGATTTTATATTGGTTCGTTTTTATAAAAAAGAAAAATTAAACAAATATTTTAAGATCAATAATTTAAATTTGTTTAAAAATGCTTTAAATAAAAAATGTGGTGTAATTTTATCTACAGCTCACTTTGGAAGTTGGGAGTTGGCAGCTCATTTTTTAGCATTGAATGGGTTTAAAAGTTTTATACTTTATAATCCAATAAGAAAATCGATTTGGCTTGAAAAAATTATTAAAAAGAATAGAGAATTTTCCGGTAATACGCTAATTCCAAAACAAAATTCGCTGCTTACTCTTTATCGACATTTAAAGAAGGGCGGAATTGTATTATTGGCATCGGATCAACATGCATATCCTCCGGATGGACGTGAATATGAACTATTTGGTAATAAAACTTTTTTGCATAGTGCATTTATAAAATTAAGTTTAAAAACCAATTCGCCAATTGTTTGCGGTTTTGTTTATACTAAAAACTTATTTAGTTATGAAATGGATATTTGTGAGCCTATTTATCCGAAAAATTATGTAAGTTATAATGATCCTGAATTTGAAATATTAAAAAAACACACAAATTTACTTGAATTTGCGATAAAGAAATCACCGGAAAATTGGCTTTGGACGCATAGAAGATTTAAAGAAACCATAAATTATTAATAAATATTTTTATATTATGAAAAAGATATTACTTTTACTTGTTTTATTTAATCAAATTAATCTATTTGCAATGAAAAATAAAAAGATTGAAGATATTGTAAATGAGAAAATTTCTGCTGATGATTATGATAATGTTAAAAAAAATTCATATGAATATTATTATAAGAAAATTTCAAAAATACGAAAGATCTATCGAACGAATTATATAAAATTTGAGGAAAAAAAATATTGTGAAAAATTAAATAAGATATGTCGTGAATTTTATTTAATATTAGATTCAAATCAAAATAATGATTCAGATTTTTATTTTTTAGTATGGCGTATCATTAATTTTGGAATTAAATTTTATGGATTAAAGAGTATATATTTATCTTGTTATTGGTCTAAAATTTCTGAGGTAGATTATTATTCTTATGATTTTAATATGGATGAATTTTCTATATTGGCAGTAGCACTGCTTGAAAAGTTAAAAAATAAATTAGATTCTAATTTTACCATGTCAATAAATGCTTTAAGTCAACAAAGTGAAATTGAATTTAGGATTGAAACAAATTTACTTTTGATTAAATATATTTTAAGTGAAAATGTAAATAAAAATGATCAAAGTAGCTCTCGGTGTCTTTTTAGAGCTACTTCAAACGGTGTTTTTAAAGATTCTAATAAGTATGTATAGTAAATAGGGGCTTTAAAATTAAGCCCCTACAGCGCGCCGCAGGCTTTTGTCATCCTGAACTTGATTCAGGATCTAGTCTTTGAAAAATAAACATAAATTTTAGATCAAGTGATTATCAAGTTTATGTTATTTTATAAATTATATTTATCTTTTGAAAAATCCTGTTTATCCGATGATGCTTTTTTTCTTAAATCTTTTATTTTGTTTTTTTCTTTTCTAACGAGAGACATCATTTTAGTTACAGCATTATCAACAGACAAATACATGTCAGAACTTTCATCGTGAGAATTTAGATCAAAATCCGGGGTTTTAAGATGTAATTTTGCAAGATGATGTTTATGTTGATTATTAGCCTTTAGCCACAATTCTACAAATCGAGGGGTTTTCCATTCCGGATCGCTAATTAATTCTTTTATTTTTAAAATTTTTTCAGTTGCAACTTTTTCCAATGCATCCGAATGAGGCATGCCCTCAAATGTTATTTTTATTTCCATTATTATCTCCTAATTATTTTATTAAAGAAACTTAGTCGACATTTCTGTATAAAACTGAGTACCAAAATACATCTCTTTTGTTGTCTTGTCATTTATTATATCTTTAATTGTGCCGGATTTTATAATTTGTCCTGATAGTACAACATAGCATCTTGATGCTATTGATAATAGTTGATCTACGTTGTGATCTGATATAAGCACAGCCATGCCGTTTTTTGCCATATTTGCAAAAATTTCTTTTAATTCATAAATTGATTTTGGATCCACTCCGGCAAAAGGTTCATCCAACATAATTGCATCAGGGTACATTAGTATGGATCGTATAACTTCCAATTTTCTTTTTTGCCCACCGGAAAGTGTTACGGCTAATTGTTTTTTATGATCTTGTAAGTTTGTTTTTTCAAGCCATGAATACATTTCATCTTTAAATTGTGCATATTTTTCTTTTTTATTATTCCAGTAATTATGATATTTAAATATTAATTTTAAATTATCCAAAACTGTTAATTGTCTTATTAAAGATGTTTGTTGCGGAAGATACAATAATCCATTTTCAATACGCTTACTGGTAGACCAGTTATTAATTATTTCAGTTTTGAATTTAATAATATTTAAATTTGATTCAATATTATATCTTGGTGATTTTAAAAGACCTATTACTGATCTTAATAAAGTTGTTTTTCCCGCACCGTTAGGTCCTAAAAATGCAACCACCTCATTTTTATTTAAATCAAATGAAATATTACTTAATATTTTTTTATTACCAAAAAATTGACTTAAATTTTCTATATCTAAAAGTGCCATTTTTATTTTTTTATCACTATAAATTTTATTGGACAGCCTAGTAAATCGTATTTTTTCCTTAAAATATTTTCTATAAATCCAAGTTGAGACGGTCCAAACCAGCTAACCTGATTAACCTTTAATTTAAATGTTGGTATTTTTGCACCTTCTACCCAAGAAATTTTATACAATTTTAATTCTATTGTTTTATGAAATAAAGGTTTTTGCATTAAGCTATTTTTTATAAGTTCATTTATTTCTTCGTTATTGAATTTTTGATTCAACCTATCCCATAATTTTTTAATTTGTTTGCTTATGTTACTTATGTTTTTTTTATTTTTACAAGATATCCAGACAATAGGCATTTTTTTAAGAATAAAAGCATATTCTTTCAAATTATACTCTAGAACTTTACGTTCTTCTGGTGTAATTAAATCTGTTTTATTAAATGCAATAATTAAAGCTTTTTTTTCTTCATATGCATAAAAAATTAATTTTAATTCCTGATCTGAAAGTTTTAATTCGCTTGCATCGACAACAAGCATTATAATATTGGAAGTTCTCACAGCGCTCAAAGAACTTTTTACCATAAGTGTTTCAATTGTTTCTACTACATTGCTTTTTTTTC
Source organism: candidate division TM6 bacterium UASB340 (assembly GCA_001468925.1). Lineage (GTDB taxonomy): Bacteria > Babelota > Babeliae > Babelales > UASB340 > UASB340. The sequence goes on from LDIX01000009.1 coordinate 17,472, forward strand.
TAACGCCTGCAGTATCTGTAAGAAGAACTAAATCCTGTGAAATATATGTATGGTCTGAAATTGCTTCACGCGTTGTTCCGGCTATTTCAGAAACAATACTGCGCTCTTCTTGTAATAATAAATTTGTAAGAGAAGATTTTCCGACATTTGGTTTACCTATTATTGTAACTTTATAGTTAGCTTTATCTTCCTGAAGTTCTGTTTTAGGTTCCGGAATAATTTGTGTGATTTGATCTAGTAAATTATTAATACCAAAGCCATTAATTGCAGATACTTCAATCAAATCTTTTATTCCAAGTTTATAAAAATCGCCCAAGTTTTCTTCAAGCGCTTTTCTATTGTCGGCTTTATTTAGTAGCAATAAAATCGGTTTATTGGTTTTTTTTAGAACTTGTGAAACTTGTATGTCATCTTTTGTAAGCCCATTTTTACCATCACACACGAAGAGTATTAAATCGGCTCGTGTCAATAAATCTAAAACTTTTAATCTGACATTTTCCAATATAGTATCTTTTTCTTTTTTAAAAGACACACCACCGGTATCTATAAGCTCAAATGTTTTATCATTATGAGTTATAATCTCCGTTATATAATCTCTTGTAACTCCTTCGAGTTCTAGAACGATACTTCTTGAACTTTTTGCAATTCTGTTGAATAGTGTCGATTTTCCGACATTAGTTCGTCCAACGATTACAACTTTTGGATATTTTTTATTTTTTTTCATTTGGATTCATCCCCCTGTTTAACTTTACCCGGAAAATAATTTTGAATTAAACTAGTCGTTGGCCATTTTTCCGTATTTATAGTATTTGTTTGACTGTTTATTTTTGATTGAGTATTAATTGGTTTTATGTTAGATGCAATTTCTTGTTTTTCAATAATTTTATCTTGTATTGTTTTTGATTCTAAAAATTCAAAATTTGTTGCCATTGGATAGTATTCATTTAAAATGGATTGCCAGATTGATTTATTCTCGTTAATTGTAGCCTGCATAAATATGTTATTTGTGGCTAAAATAATTTCAACCTTTTTACTTGTAGAATTAAATTGTACAAATTTTGCGTTACTTAGAACTGAAGACAAAAATGGATTACCGGCTGCATTAATTTTCTCAACAAATTGTATCCATGTATTATCGATATTTTCTTTTTTTGGTTCTATTGCTTTATCCGTCTTCGCAGAAAACTGCGAATTTAAATCTACGGATGAATGTGTTACTCCATTTTGCTTAAGCTTTGACGGGATTTCGCGCGAAACACCGGCTTTTAAGCCGGTGAGCGCTTCATCTTCCTTTTGACTCATTTCAAGCAATAATAATTCCAAAAAAATTTGTTTATTGTTTGTTTTTAAAAAGATTTCTTCTTGCTCCCACATTAATTTAAATATGTGGTTTAGATCATTTATTGAAAATTTAGCTGCAAGATTATTCAGTCTTTGGATATCGTTAAAATATATTGGTAATTTTGTTGAACCAAATTTAATCCAAACTAATGTTCTTATGGTTTGAACCAGCATATCCCATAATGCTTGTGTATTTATATTTTCATTTATTTTAGATTCAAATATGGGAAAAAGTTTTTCACTTTCACCATTTGCTACGATTTCAATTAGGTCTAAAATTTCTGATTCACTAATTTTACCAAGAATTTTTAGTAATAAATTTACAGATATTTTTTCCTGAGAGAATCTAACTTGTTCTAACATATTTAAGGCATCCCTTACGGAGCCTTGTGTTTCTTGAATTAACAAATCGGCAGCATTCTCATCTATATTGATATTTTCTGTCGAACATATTTTTAATATATGTTTTTTTAAATCATCGTTATTTATAGATTTAAAAATCAACTGAAAACATCTGGAAAGTACAGTGGCTGGAAATTTTTGAATTTCGGTTGTTGCTAAAATAAACAGCGCTGATACGGGAGGTTCTTCAAGTATTTTTAAAAAAGCATTAAATGCCGCTTTGCTTAGCATATGAGCTTCATCTATTAGGTAGATTTTTTTTCTACCAAGAACTGGCATGTAAGCGCATGATTCAAGTATTTGCCTTACATTTTCAACTCCGGTATGAGACGCAGCATCTATTTCTATAAAATCCGGATGACTTGCATTTAGCATTGCTTTACAAGATTCACAATTCAGACATGGGATGCTGTTTTCCTTTGGATTTTTTTTGAAATTTTCAATGTTTTGACAATTTATTGCTGCTGCAAAAATTCTGGCTGTTGATGTTTTACCACAACCTCTTTGACCTGCAAATAGATAAACCGGAAATAATTTTTCCAAATATAAACTATTTAATAAAATTTTTATTGAAATCTCTTGCCCGACTACATCAGAAAAAGTTTTTGGTCTGTGTTTACGGGCTAAGTTTAAATCGGTATTTTTTTGATCCATATAATATCTTTTTTTATTTAAAATTTAACTATAAAGATAGTATATATGAACGTTGGATTTAAGTTAAACGATTTGTTTTTATTAATAAATTCAGAAATTTTAAAGGGGTACAGCAGCGAATCACTCCGGCTGCTTCCTTCCGGACCTGACCAATTTAGCAATCCACATGCTTACCCCAATTTATGTAATTCAAGTTTTTACTGGCATACTTCGCTAATAGCTGGCTGTGCCATACTTAGCCTTGGCGAAGTATGGTGGAGAGGGAGGGATTCGAACCCTCGATACCCCTTTCGGGATATACACGATTTCCAATCGTGCGCTTTCGACCACTCAGCCACCTCTCCCGATTTTATTTTTTCAAAGGTCTTCTAGCAACTGTTTTTTTAATTGGCATATCTTTTGCAACAGAAGGAATCTTTTGAGTAATTTTTTTTGCTATTGCTTTATCTCCGCCAAGATCTTCATCTTCAGCTTCAATTGCTGAGTAATCTACAACTTCAGGAGTGTTTGAAGTTAAAGTTTCTTGCGCAGCAGTTTTAGCTTTTTGAATTAAATCTTTTTTATCTGCTTTTGCTGCAGTTTTCTTTTCGTTATGGAGTTTTTGGCCATTTTTTACAAATTCAGCCAAATATTGCAATATAAATTCTATTGATCTTGAAGAATCATCATTTGCAGGAATTACAAAATTTATTCCATCCGGGTTGGTGTTTGTATCAACTAATGCGATTACAGGAATTTTTGCATTTACAGCTTCTCTTAGCGCAGATAATTCTTTTTTAGCATCAACTAAGACAAGTGCTGCCGGTGGGAATCTTAAATCAAGAATTCCGCCAATATTTTTTTCTAAACGTTCAACTTCTTTTTGAATTAAACTTAACTCTTTTTTCTTATAATAATCTGTAGGTTTTTTAATTATATCTTGTAAGTGTAGTAATCTTGTTATAGCTTTTTTGACCTGATCAAAATTTGTTAAAGTTCCGCCAACCCATCTATTAATTACGAAAGGAGAATTAATTTCTTTTGCTATCGTAGCAATGGCTTTTTGAGCAGATTTTTTTGTACCAACAAACAATATTGATTTACCTTCTGCGGCACAATTTTGTAAATATTTACCGGCTCTTTCCATTAAAAATGCCGTTTTTGCTATATCAATTAAGTGTATTTTATTTTTAGAGCCCCAAATAAATGGTTTCATTTTAGGAGACCAGCGTGATGTTTTGTGTCCAAAATGAACGCCGGCTTTCAACAGATCTTTTAAGTCTACCATGATTTATCCTTTGCGGGTTTTAACAATTATCTCTTAGGTTCCATCGCTGGCTACCACCCGAGTTAAGAGATAAGATTCAACAATTAAACTAACGAGTTAAAATTTTAACAAATATAATTTAAATTACAACCTATTCTTCACCTATTGTTTTATTTTCTCTTATAACTTTATCGTATTTTTTGCCAATAAATAATGTAATTATTGTCCAGATTGTTGATAATCCAATTATTAACAATGCGTTTATTCGGGTTAAAATTAAATATGCAGTTCCGCTATAAAATACATTTACCATCGATCCTGCAACTTTGGATCCGGTCCTACCAAATGATTCTATCCAAGCTTTTGATTTAAATTTAATATCTTTGGATGTTGGTATGTACAATATTTCTCTTACAGGCGCATTAAATCCGTAATGTAGCGCTCTTAATATTACCATTATTACAACAACTGTTGATAGGTTTGGTCTTGCTAATAAGCCAAACATCATTAATATTGTTGATATTGGCATGACAAATAGACAGAAAAATACGCCCATTTTTTTTAATAAAGCAGACGTTCCAAATGCAGAAAATATTAAACTTAATCCATTGAATGAAGCTGTATATAAAAACATAAATGAACTCATGCCGACAATGGCATTATTTGTTTCTATGGACATTTGCACTTGCATTTGATAATCAAGAATAACATTAATTGCTTCGTAAAGATAAACAAGGCTGAACATTCCAAGTACATAAGGTTGTGTTACCATTAACTTTAAACCTTCAATCATGCTTACTTTTTTTTCTTTTTCTTTTTGCTTTTCTGCTTGATAAACAGCTTCATAACCATGCAATAAATATCCTGGAATACTTTTTTTTAATTTTATTATGCATAAGCATGCAAATAGCAATAATATTGCAGAAACTATTAGTATAATGGGAATACTTTTTGTATAAGTCATGTTGATTTTTTTTAGTAAAAACCAACTTAATAATGGAGATATTATTCCACCAATTCTGGAAACGGCAACTATTTTTCCATAACTATTTTTAGCATCCTCAGTATCGCTTATTGAGTTTGCAAAAGCCCAAAATGTTCCAACGGCTAATGGTGAATACAGGTCAATTAAAACATAAAAAATCCAACCGAAGAATCTGTATGGGCTTGTAGCAGTATTGGATAATCCTATTGTTGGATGCATCAAAACTAGTGCGGTGATTATTATTGTTACAACATAAAATGTCAAAAAATAGTATACGACTTGATGTCTTTTTAATTTATCCACTAATTTTGAATATATAAAAAGTATTGGGATTAATATTAAAATAGTTATTATTTTTGTATATGGTTGATAATCTTTTCCGACTAATCCTAGAAAAACAGATGTTTTTAGCGGACGTATTACTGAATAGGTTGCAATTATAAATAAAAATGCACCACCCAATAAAAGTAATTTCTTAAAATTATAAGCACCAAAGTTTCCTTTGGCGCTTATACATCTATCTTTTAACTTTTTTATAAATAAAAACATTTGTCCTCTATTTTTAACATATAATTTAAGTAAATATTAATTGGGGTGATGTTTTTTGCTAATTTACGTCTTCACCAATAACTTTTTTCTCGTCGACTACTTTTTTGAGTTTATTGCCTAGAAATGGAATTACAGCTAACCAACATCCCATGAGACCAAGTATTACAAATAAATTTGCCATCAAAAAAGATACCGGCGCAAGTTTGCGCATTGCAATATTAAGAAATGAACCTATGCCTTTTGAAAATCTTCCACCGAATGCATCTGTCCATGCTTTTGCTTTAAATTTGATTGCCTTGGTTGTAGGTATGTAAAGAATTTCTCTTGTTGGATGGTTTAATGCATAGTTTAAAGAACGCAATGCAACTAAATCAATAAACAACATACTTGCTGATGGATTTAAAATTGTCATAATAATCAAACCAATGCTTATTATTGGAAACACATATAACGTTTTATTTATACCAAGTAATCTCAATAATGGTGTAGTGCCGAAAAGTGTAATAAATAGTCCAACCAAATTCATTATAAAATAGTAAGATGCAAAAAAAGCTGTAAGTGATCCGGCCGATTCATGAGATGCATCCGCGGCTACCTGAACAATATATTCAACAATTACAATTGTTATTTCATAAAAAAGTACAAGTCCAAATATTCCAAGAACATAAGGATTTTTTATCATTACAATCAAACCTTCGAACGGTTTTTTTAACATATTTTTAAAACTAAATACTTCTTTCTCAGCTTCTTTTTCTTTAGCCTTTTCTAATTGATAAACGGCTTCGTACCCGTGCATATGGTATCCCGGAACATATTTCATCATGAAAAAAATTGATACGGCTGCGCATAAAAGTAGAATGCAACCTATTAGTAAAAATTTAGGTAAAACAATATGATCTTGATTTACGCTAATAGAATTTGTAGCTAAATAAAGAATGCCAGCTGTAGTCATACTACCTATTTTAGAGCCGGCAACAAAAAGACCATAATAGTTTTTTCCCTCTGACGGATCATTTATTGAGTCGGCAAATGACCAGAATGACATTGACATAAACGCTGCAAAGCTTTCCATAAAGAAATACATTCCCCAGCCAACAAATCTATGTACACCAATTGATGTATTTTCTAAGCCATATACCGGGTGTATTAAAAATGCATATAGTGCCAAGCATCCTATTGCGTGAAAAAGTAAAAACACATAAAGTAGTTGATGCCTTCTTAACCAATCGACAAGCTTGGAATAAAATAATAAGAGCGGTATTAAAAAAATCAAAGAATAAATTTTTGCATCGGGAACATAGAGCGCACCAACCGTTTTTGCAAATATTGCATTTTTTAATGGGCGCCAGATTGCCTGTGTTGCTGACATAAAGAGAAATGTTAGTGACAAAAAGAAAACTTTTAAACGATATTCCTTTTTTACATTCCAGAGAGAGAGGATTTTTTCGACCAATTTGTTCAGCATTCCCGTTCCCATAAGTTAAACCAAAAGTAATTGTATCAATTTTTACTGCAAATATTTTTACAAATACTTTTAGTGATTATTTAAGATATACGAAACAACTTTTGTCTTAATTATAAATGTGTTCTTATTATATTATTGAGTGATCAAAAGTCAATTTATAATTTTTATTTATTTTATTTTTCGGATTCACACAAAGGTGCTTATTTTTTCTAATAGTAATAATATGGTGTGGGGGTATTTTTCTTGCTTAAACTGTTTTTTTATCGTAATATTAAAGCATTGGGATTTTGGGGTATTTATCGTACTAAATTAATTGTTTTGGATATTTTTAATAAATATATTTATTGAAGGTTTTATGGAGTCAGTAAAAGACCAAAAAGTAAAATTTTTACCTGTTTTGCCGTTGAAAAATATGGTTGCTCTTCCGAAGAGCATTATTCCTGTTGTTGTTGGCCGCGATATATCAATTAATGCTGTAAAGTTTGCTGCAGAAAATAATAAAGAAATATTTGTTTCGGCTCAAAAGCTTGAAAATGTTGATAATCCCGGTGTTGCAGATTTATTTAAAATAGGGACTAAGGCAAATATTTTGCAAATAGCCCGTATGCCAAACGGCACATTTAAGATATTGATTGAAGGTATTTGTAGATCTGAAATTCAATCTGAGCAGCAATCTGACGGATTTTTAGGTGTTATTGCAAAAGATATGACGGCTGAAAATGATTTAAATTCGGAATCTTTAAGTGCCTTGTGGCGTAATTTATTTGAAAAGTTTAAAACTTATGTTTCGCTTAATAGTAAGATTTCTGAAGAGATTTTGGTAATGTTTAAAGGGCCTCAGGATCTTGATTATTTAACCGATACCATTGCCGTTCAGTTGCCTCTTTCATTTCATCAAAGACAAGAAATTTTAGAGCTTGTTGATTTGGAAAAAAGATCAATTCATTTAAGTGTTTTATTGGAAAAAGAAATTGCTGTTCTTGAAACTGAACAAAAAATAAAAAAAAGAGTGCAGCGTCAGATTGATAAAAATCAAAAAGATTATTATTTAAACGAACAAATGCGCGCCATACAGCGAGAGCTTGGTCGTCAAGATTATCAGCAAGAGATTGATAGTCTGCGACAGCAAATTAAAAAAACGAAATTATCTAAAGAAGCTCTGGATAAAGTTGAATCTGAAATTAAACGTTTAGAATCTATGCAGCCTACATCGCCTGAAGCTGTTGTAAGTAGAAATTATATTGATTGGATTTTAGGTTTGCCATGGAATGTGTCTACAAAAGATAATGTAAGTTTGAATGAGGCTGAAAATATTTTAAACAAGTCTCACGCAGCTATGAAAAAGGCAAAAGAAAGAATAATAGAATTTTTGGCAGCCAAAAAATTTGCCGGAAATGATCTTAAAAAAGCTCCTATTGTTTGCCTAGCAGGTCCTCCGGGAGTTGGGAAAACATCATTAGCTCTTTCAATAGCCGATTCTTTAGGCCGAAAATTAGTTCGTATATCTTTGGGTGGTATGCGAGATGAAGCTGAAATTCGTGGCCATAGACGAACATACATCGGAGCAATGCCCGGTAAAATTATTCAAGCTATGAAAAAAGCTGGAGTTACAAACCCGGTTATAGTTCTTGATGAGATAGATAAGATGGCGATGGATTTTAGGGGTGATCCGGCATCAGCGCTTTTGGAAGTTTTAGATCCTGAACAAAATAGCGTTTTTTCGGATTATTTTTTAGAAATTGATTACGATTTATCCAATGTTATGTTTATAACAACGGCAAATGTTGTTGATAATATTCCGTATCCGCTTTTGGATAGAATGGAAATTATCGGTCTTAACGGTTATACGACAGCCGAAAAATTAAAAATAGCGCAAGATTTTTTGCTCCCTAAATTATTTAAAGAACATGCTTTAAAAGTTGAGCAAGTAAAAATAGATGAAAGTATTGTACTAAAAGTGATAGAAGAATATACAAAAGAGGCAGGTGTAAGACAACTTGAAAGAGTACTTGCAAAGTTAATAAGAAAAAGTATTCAGCTATTGCTTAAAGATAAAAATTTAAAGACGGTAACAGTTGATCAAGAAAGTGTTATCTCTTGGCTTGGAAGACCTAAATTTAAATTACCGGATAGAACAAAACTTAAAGATGTTGGTCGAGTTACAGGTCTTGCTTGGACAGAGGTTGGCGGAGATGTTTTGGATGTTGAAGTTGTTACTTTAAAGGGTAAGGGAGCTTTAACTTTGACCGGACAACTGGGTGAAGTTATGCAAGAGTCTGCTCAAGCTGCGATGACTTATATAAGATCAAGAGCTAAGGATTTGGGATTAAAACCGGATTTTTACTCTGAGTTGGATATTCACATACATGTTCCGGAAGGTGCAATTCCAAAAGACGGTCCATCTGCCGGCATTACTATTGGAACAGCAATTGCATCTGCATTGACCGGAATTCATGTAGACAAAAATGTTGCTATGACCGGTGAAATAACTTTGCAGGGTAGAGTTTTGCCTGTAGGTGGCTTGAAGGAAAAACTTTTAGCTGCTGCAAGACTTGGGATTACAAAAGTTATTGTTTCTAATGAAAATGAAGATGATATTAAAGAGTTTGAAAAAGAATTGGATAATAAACTTAACGTTGTTTATGTTGATAATATGGATGATGTTTTAAAGAATTCTTTTTCTGTTGATCCATTTGAAAAAGCTAAAATGGATGGCAAAAATTTGACTAAAAACAAAAGTAAAAAGAATTTGAAAAAAAGTAAAAAAAGAAAAGTAAAATCAAAAAGATAAAAAATAGATTATATACTTAAAAATAAAGCCTCAGATTAAATCTGAGGCTTTATTTTTAAGTAAAATTAATTTGGAACGTTTATAGCACCATTATTTTTTAAGTATTTCTTCTGTTCTTTCATCAAATTTCTTGCATCTTTAAAATTGGCGTTTTTAACTATAGATTCAGTTAAATCTGTCCCGTTACAATTTGTTTCTGTAAGATTTGCATTAGTAAGATTTGCAAGAGAAAAATTAAGAAAAGACAAGTCTAGCTTAGATAAATCACAATTTATAAGTTTTGTGTTTTTAAAAATTGTGCGATCATTATAATGTATTTTGTTTAACTCCTTTGCATCAGTAAGATTTGCATCAGTAAGATCTGTATTAGTAAGATTTGCATTAGTAAGTTTTGCATTAGTAAGATTTGCATTAATAAGATTTGCACCGGCAAGATTTGCACTAGTAAGATTTGAATTCGTAATATTTGCATTAAAAAGTTTTGCACCGGCAAGATTTGTGCCGGTAAGATTTACCCCGGTAAGATTTGTATTATTAAGCTTTGCATTAGTAAGATTTGCATTAATAAGATTTGCACCGGCAAGATTTGCGTTTGCAAAATTCCAATTAGATAAATCTTTGCCTTTAAAATATGTAGTTCTTCCAAATATTGTGCCATTGATATTGGTGTTTTTTGTTATAGTTGCATTAGTAAGATTTGCATCAGTAAGGTCTGAAGCAGTAAGATTTGCATTAGTAAGATTTACATTAGTAAGATTTGCACCGAAAAAATCAAGTTTGGACAAATCATTTGTAGATAAATCACAATTTATAAGTTTTGTGTTTTTAAAAATTGTGCCACTATTTTTTATTGTGTTTAATTCTTTTGCGTCAGTAAGATTTGCGTTAGTAAGATTTGCATTAATAAAATTTGTATTAGAGAGATTTGCATTAGTAAGATTTGCATTAATAAGATTTGCACCGGTAAAATCAGCACCAGTAAAATTTAGTGATGATAAATCTTTTTTTGAAAAATCTTTGTTTTTTAAATTTAAGTTTTTACCTTCAATTTCATATTTAATTTTTATTGACGTTAGATTTTTAATTGTAATATTTGGAATGATGTTGGCTTTTATGTATTGCTTGAATTTTTGTACATCTTCTTTACTGAAATGATGTGCTTTCTTATCTCCATCTAAAGATTGCCTTTGTATAGAAATACTGTTTAAATCATCGATTTTATTTTTTATATCAGACACTGTATTTCTATAGTCTTGACTTTTTTTATCACCGGAAATACCTTTTATTGTTTTGTTTTCTTTAGAATTATTAAATTCAAAATTTAATTGGGCTAAATTTTGAGTTTGGTTTAATAAAACTGCATCTCTTGCTGCAAATAGATTAAAAATTGGAAATGTTAAAAACAGTAAACTAAAAATAAATTTTTTCATATTTTTTTCTCCTATGAAAAATAAAAAAAATAAACAAAACTTTACTTGATTTAATTATTAACCAATAATTTTTTTTAAAACACAACAAAATTATTATTATTTCAAGTTCTTTTGAATTTTAATCAAATATTTTAATTTGGAACGTTTATAGCACCATTATTTTTTAAATAGTGCTTGTGATTATTTGATAAACCAATTGAATCTTTGAAATTGGCATCTTTTACAATTGAATTATTAAAAATTGTTTTATCGTCAAATAGAACATTTACGAACTTGGAATTTGTAAGATTTGCGTTTGTAAAATCAGTGACCGTTAAATCTGAGCCCGTTAGATCTGTGCCAGACAGGTTCCAATTGGATAAATCTTTGCCTTTAAAGTAATTTATATTTCCAAATTTTGTATAACTAATTTTAGTATCTTTTGTAATAATTACATCTGTAAGATTTGCTCTTGTAAGAATTGCATATCTAAGATCAGCTCCATTGAGATTCGCTCCCGTTAAATCTGCTTCCGTTAGATCTGTGTACGATATGGTCCAACCGGATAAATCCTTGCCTTTAAAGTAATTAGTCTTGCCAAATTTTGTATTATTAATTTTAGTATCTTTTGTGATAATTGCATTTGTAAGATTTGCTCTTGTAAGAATTGCTCCTCTAAGATCAGCTCCATTGAGATTCGCTCCCATTAAATTTGCTCCAGTTAGATCAGTGCCAGCTAGGTTCCAACCGGATAAATCTTTGCCTTTAAAGTAATTTGTATTGCCAAATTTTGTACCGCTAATTTTAGTATTTTTTGTAATAATTGCATCTGTAAGATTTGCTCTTGTAAGGTCCGCTTTCATAAGATTTGCACTTGTAAGATTTGAGGTTGCAAGATTTGTGCCAGTTAAATCTGCCTTGTAAAGGTCTGTGTTAGATAGGTTCCAACTGGATAAATTTTTGCCTTTAAAGTAATTTGTATTTCCAAATTTTGTATTATTAATTTTAGTATCTTTTGTAATAATTGCATCTGTAAGATTTGCACCAGTAAAATTTGCGCCGTTAAGATTTGCGTTTGTAAAATCCGCGCGAGCAAGATTTTTCCTTTGACTATGGGTGGAAAAAAATGCGTTTGCAAGATCAGCTCCATTGAGCTGGGTGCCTGCTAAATTCCAATCAGATAAATTTTTGCCTTTAAAATAATCCGTTGGGCCAAATTTTGTGCGCACAATTTTGGTATCTATTGTCATAATGGCATTTGTAAGATTTGCACCTGTAAGGTCCGCGTTATAAAGATTTGCACTTGTAAGATCTGAGGCTGTAAGATTTGCCCCTGTAAGATTTGCGCCACTTAGATCTGTGTACGACAGATTCCAACCGGATAGATCTTTGCCTTTAAAATAATGCGTTGCGCCAAATATTGCACCTTTAATTTGGGTTTCTTTTGTTATTATTGCATTTGTTATTATTGTATTTGTTAGATTGGCTCCCAAAAGAATTGTTCCCGTAAGGTTTGCTCCAGATAGATTGGTTTTAATTAAACTTATATCATAACTTCCAGATTTGTTATAAGTTATGCCAAAATTTGCATCGGAAAGATTTGCTTTGGAGAGATTTGCATCGGAAAGATTCGTACCAGAAAGATTTACACCGGAAAGATTTGCACCGGAAAGATTTACACCGGAAAGATTTGCACCAGAGAGATCTGTGGATTTGAAATCAATATTAGAAAAGTTGCCTTTGTCAAAATTTTTATTTTTTAAATTCAAATAATTTCCATCAATTATACAAATGATTTTTGTGTTATCTTTTTTACTCCAGTTTATTGTCATATTTGGAACAACATCTATTTTCATAAACGACTGAAATTTTTTTTCCGGAGTTCCATCAAATCTTTTAAAACCACTTTCTCCTTTAATTTTAATTTCGATATATTTTATATTGGTTTTACCTTTATTTATGATTTGTTTTTTTATTTCGTTTATATATGTATCACCAGATGATTGGTCTATATTATTTAAGTGAGCATCTTCTCCTTCTAATGATATTTTTACATCAATTTGTTTACCCAAGTTATTTGTTAATCTAGCCTCTTTTGTTGCAAATAAAGCATAATTAAATAAATTTAAAAATAAGATAACTCCTGAAATTTTTCTCATAAATTCCCCTTAAAAAATAAATAAATAAAAAATTTTAAAACAACAAAAAACAGTATTAGTTTAGAATTATTTATTTTTTGAACGCAACAAAATTATTATTATTATTATTATTATTACTCTTCGAGTTCTTTTACAAATATACCGGCTTTAATCTTGGGTTCAATCCAAGTAGATTTGGGTGGCAAATTTTCATTTGAATTAACAACTTTTAAAAGATCTGAAAAACTTAATGCAGGTAACAGAAACATTACAACAAAATCGCCTTTAATATATTTTAAAAGTAGATTTTCAATACTTAAATTACCGCTTACAAATTCTATATTTTGTCCAATTTTATTGCTATCGTTTTTGAATATCGGTTCGATAACGTTTTTTTGAAAAATATATGGAGTTATGTTTTCTATTGGATAATTTTGCGGTTTTTTAAATAGATTTTTAAATTTATTCCATGTATTATCAGGGTTTTGTTTTTTTAATTTTAATGTATACCATTGCGAATTGTAAAACATGCGTATGTTTTTGTGCGGTACGGTTTTTTTAATTGTTTTTTCAATTGTAAATGATTGGCCCAATAGTTTTTTAAATTCTGATTTTGTAAGATTATTAATCTCTTTTAATAATCTATGATACGGATATATTGTTATTTGTGATTCCGGAAAGACCGCAGCCGTCATATAGTTTATTTCACATAATTCCTGATTATCACCTGTATTTGCATTACAAGATTTATCGCCGTTTATACTTTTTTTTGCATTTTTTAATCTTTGCGCTGCAGCAGACCTATGGTGGCCATCGGCAATATATAAATTTGGAATGGTTGAAAATATTTTACTTATTTCGTTAATACATTTTTCATCTTTTATTTTCCATATAAAATGTTTTGTTTTGTGCTTTGTATCTATTACAAAATCCGGATAAGAGGCAATTTTTTTTGCTATTATATTATTGATTATTGGATTGTCTTTATAGCACAATAAAATTGGTTCTATAAAAGCATTTTGTATTGTTATTATATCTTGTGCAAATTCAGCTTTAGATTCAATTATATTTTCATGCTTTTTTATTTCACCTTTTTCATAGTTTTCTATAGATATTTTGCCAATTATTCCCGTATTTACAATATCTTTTCGCTGCTGCGAGTAGATATAAAAACATGGTTTTTTTTCGCGCTCAAAAAAACCGCTGCTAATAAATTCTTTTATAGCGGCAGCATCACTTAGTTCTCTTATTTCTTCATATGATTTTATTTGTTTTATATTGTTAAAAATAATTTGAGTTCCGGATATATTTGTGTTGTTTTGATATTTGATATCTGCCAAAATTGCTGAGGCATCGCTTCTAGGCATGTATGCTTTAAATGGTTGAAAATCTATTGTTGCATAAATTAAGTTTGAAAAAGTTCCAAAAATATAAATTATAAAAAAATTATTCTTTTTCACCAAAACCCCTTTCTCTTCGTATTGCTAATTTAAAAATTCTTTTATTTTTTGAGCAACTATATTTGTTTGTTTATTTAACCAATCAAATGAATTACTCCCCATATTTTTTGATATTTCACTATTAAGAATAAGACTTTTTGATTTTAAATAAAGAGTTTCAAAATCATTTGTTATAAAAATGCCATTATTTTTTTCAAGTTCTTTGGCAATGATTTTAGTGTTTTGATAGTAAGGTCCGATAATTGATGGAATACCCCAAACGGCAGGTTCTAAAAGATTATGTCCGCCAATATTAACAAAAGTACCTCCAAGATAAAAAATATCTGCAATTTGATAGAGTTTAAAAAGTTCTCCAAGTTTACAAATAAGCAAGATATTATTTTCAGATAATATTTTGTCCAAATTTTCGTCTAAATCTAAATTATTTTTTTCGTTATATATAAAATATTTTTCTTGTGTAAAACTTACTTTTTTTATTAATTCTTGTTCCCAATTAAAATGTCTTGGTGCCAGGATTAATTTTAAATTTTTAATATTAAGTTTTAATTTGTTAAATAAATCTAAATAAATATTAAGCTCTCCAGGATGAATTGAACCGACGAGCAAAATTTTGTAGCTATTTTTTAAAATTATTTTTTTTGTAATTTCTTTTTTTTCTAAAACATTTAATGTTTTTATGTTACCTAATACTTTAACTTTTTGTGGTTCTACACCTAATTTTTCGAATAGAATTTTATCACAATCGGTTTGAGTTAATATTTGATCAAATAAATTAAATATGTTTTTTAAAATAGATTTAAATGTAAAATATTTTTGTGCGGAGCGTTCTGTTATTCTTGCATTAAGCAAATACAATGGGATATCTAATCTTTTTGCCAACATAAGAAAATTGGGCCAAATTTCAGCTTCTATAATTATTATTTTATTAGGATTTATACGGTTGAATGCGATTAACATTATTATTAAAAAATCATATGGCAAAAAACTTATATAATCGGCTTTTAGGTGTTTTTTTGCGATGTTTTTTCCTGCAATTGTGCCGCAAGTTACATAACAGATTGCATTTGAGTCTTCTTTTTTTATTTGATTAATAACTGTTTCGATTGATAATATCTCGCCAACAGATACTGCGTGTAGCCAAATAGTTTTTTTATTATTATTTATATTCTTAGGTATAAATCCAAATCGTTCTTTAAATGATCCAAATACCGGTTTTTTTTTAAATTTTCGTATTGCCAGATAAATAAAAACAATAGGTAAAATAAGTATTTGTAAAAATTGATATGCTACGAAAACAAAAATTAGTTTAATATTCATGAAGATCTCATTTAATAATAAAATCGTCTTATCGAAATGTTATTTATTACCCCAAGGCTGGCCATAGTTATCCATAGATTTGTAACACCGTAACTGAATAAGGGCAATGGAATGCCGACAATTGGAAGTATTCCGGTTACCATTCCGATATTTATACAAACCGAAAGTAGGATGTGCAACATTAGGCCAATAGCTATGATTTGTTCTGCTAAGTTGGATAGTTGTGATGCGATTACTATAATTTTGAAAAAAAGTATTGAAAATAAAATAAAAATTAAAATAGCACCAAAAAAACCTAATTCTTCACAAATTACGGAAAATATAAAATCAGTGCGAGCTTCCGGTAAAAAAGCCAGTTTATTCTGAGTTCCTTTTAATAAACCCTTTCCGAAAATGCCGCCGGACCCAATTGCTATTTTGGATTGTTCAAGTTGATATCGTTCTTTTCTGATATTTCCCTCTCCAAGTAGTACTAGAATTCGTTGTTTTTGGTATGGCTTTAATTTTGTCCATAAAAATGGAGCACTGATAAAGACAATTATAAAAGAAAATATTATAAATTTTTTATTTATTCCAATAACCCAAAATAAAATTATTCCTGATAATAAAATAATTAATGCTGTTCCCAAATCCGGTTGTTTGAGTATTAGAATAAATATAATAAATAATATGCTCAAAGGGAATAAAAAATTTTTAATTACAATTCTGTTTAAGGCATCTATTTTTATAGGCTTTAATTCACAAAAATAGTATGCAATGAATAATGGAAATAAAAATTTTGTTAATTCTGATGGTTGAAATTTGAAAAAATATATTGAAAACCAGCGTTTTGCCCCCATGGCAACAAAACCTTTTAGTATTGTGTAGGCCAAAATAATAAGTGTTAAAAAAAAAGCGGCAAAACCATATCTTTTTGTAGCTTCAATATTTTTAACACTAAAAAAAATATAAATAAATATTCCTGTAATTGCTCCAAATAATTGTTTTTTAAAGAATATAGAAATTGGAGCTTCTTGTGTGTAGGTAGAGCTAAAAACAAAAATTAAACCTAATACTAATAGTGCCAATATTGTAAATGTTATTGTTTTATCAAAGTAATAAAAATATTTATATTTAAACATTATAGTTTTTAAACCTGTATTTTTTTGTAAACTAACAGATATAATTTAGCAGATATTTTATAAAAGTTTTAATTATTATGATTCCATTAAGTTTAGAATTAAAAAATTTTTTAAGTTATGGCGCAAGTATTCAAGAAATTGATTTTAAAGATTATTCTTTAATTTGTTTTTCCGGAAAAAACGGAAATGGTAAATCAGCTTTGTTGGATGCAATTACTTGGGCTTTATGGGGGCAAGCAAGAAAGGTTTCCGGTTTGGTAAAACCGGATGAAGGTTTGTTGCGTTTAGGTCAAACCCGAATGATGGTAAGTTTAAAATTCAATTTTGCCGGCCAAATTTATAGAGTAAGAAGAGAATATTCAAAAACCTATGGTAAACCATTAATGAGTTTGGATTTTGATCTTTACGATCAAATTAAAGATAAATTTTTACCATTAACGGATAAAACCATAAAACAGACTCAGGAAAATATTGAAAAGCTTTTAGGGCTTGATTACCAAACTTTTATTAATTCAGCTTTTTTTAAACAGGGTGGTGCTGATGAATTTTCAAAGAAAACACCAAAAGATAGAAAGCAAATTTTAAGTAATATTTTAGGTTTTTCAAGATATGACGAGTTGATGTCATTGGCATTAAATAATGCAAAGAAATTTGGTGATGATTATAAGATTGGTCAAGTTATACAAGAAAATATTTTGAAAGAGACTTCAAAAGAACAGGAATTAAAAATTACTCTGTTAAATGAAGATGAAAAATTAAAAAAAATAAAAGAAAAAA